>JBDLIJ010000009.1:0-31442 GCA_039714935.1 Bacteroidota bacterium
TATGCATGACTTTCCTATGTGTGTTGAAATGTACGTAGATCAACATGCGACATTGATAATTACCTCGCAAGAAGAATTGGAAAGCATCCTCGATTCGAATTGCTTAAACCTTCCACAAGCAGGTTATAGCACTGATCCCCCTGAAATAGATTTTGATGAGTTTAGTTTATTGGGACAATGGGCAACAGGGAGTTGTGAAACGAAGTTCATTCGTGATGTAGATAAGGATGATGATAAGAAAACAATTATCTATAGCATAAAAGTTAGAGATTGCGGAGTTTGCAAGAAGGAAAGATATGACGCAAACCTTGTACTTATTCCCAAAATACCTGCAGGTTATTCTGTTGAATTTGAAGTAAATGATTAATGAAATAACATTTCTCTGCTGAGAGTGAGGAGGGGGTGATAGTGGTGAAGATGGTGAAACAGTAATGAATAACGAACAGAGGAACATGGAACATGAAATACGAATAAGAACGATAGCACTTATTAGTATTTTCCTAATGGGGCTTAGCAATATTCACACACAGGATTTGTTTCGCAATAATTCTATGAATTTCACCAAAGATAGCCCTGACATAGCGTATGATAGTACTGTGGACTATAAACTTCCGCATATTATTAAAACCAATCCAACCCTTTATTTGCGTGGCAATTTTAATCTATCGTATGAGTTCTTTGTCTATAAAAGGGTTTCATTTGAACTACAAGCAGGGATCGTTATTCCCTCTCAAATATGGATAAACTTTGTTGAATCCATGCTGTACCATGTTCCTGAAGAAGACCTTTCAAGGCAATATTATTCAGGATATGAGTATCGAATTCAGGCTAAATTTTTGTTTATGAAAAATGCACCTTTTCAATCAATGTATGCTAGTCCCATGTTCTTGTTTTCAAAACTGCAAGGGGACAAAGTTTGGGTTTCATACCCTGACACAGAGCGTAGTCAATATAACTTCAATTATGAAAGGCTTGAATCAGGTAAAGTCAGAATTAAAAGTTTTGGCGTTACCATTGGATACATGTTCAGCATCAAAAGAAAGTGGTTTTTCGATGTTTATTTAGGATTTGGAGAAGAACGTATTGAAGAATATGACAGGTATGTTCATGATATGATACCTTGCCCTATGTGTGCGGAAGATGAATATGTGCCTCATCCTCTTCCTGATTGGAATCATCCATCAACACGATTTTTTACAGGATTCAAAATCGGTTACAATTTGAGGTGATTCATCGGAATGTTCCTCTCAATGATAATTTAATGACTAACAAGTAGAGGATTGCCTGAATCCCAAAACGTCTTTTGCGGACTACCTCCCCCTTTTTGATTGTCAATTCTGTATTCTATGTTGTCAATATTAAATTTAATATGCGATTTCAAATTGCACATACAGAATACCGAATACAGAATTACCCCTCCCCATAGGGTTGGATTCCTGTCATGCATGTCTTTCCCTTGCCCTGCCTGACTTTCGGCTAATTTCAAGCTGTTGCAGGGATCAACCCCTTATAAGTCTAAGGATATGAAAGTGAGCTAACTCTCCAACCCTCACTCGCAATTAATCACTAACAATCTTTACTGATCATTAATCATTTGGATTTCATCACTCACTAAGGTTGACTGGACAAAACGATAAATCCGCAACCGCAACGCGCCTAAACAATTTCTACCACATGTAAAACCTGTGGCAGTGAAAAAGAAAAAGACACTCATTTCCCGAATAATTGCCAAAAATCGAAACCTCTTTACTTATCCTTCGTATAATTCGCAATTAAACACTTTACATCTTAATTTATGCAATCATTTGCATCTTGCTTCAAAATTCATATATTTGTATTATAAACCTAATTATTTAACGACAGTAATTTATTTATTTTTATTAACCTAACTTAATTTTATGAAAACACTACGTACCCTTTTGGTCGTTGTATTTACATTTACTGCATTCAGCCTATCGGCCCAGCTTTATGATAAAAAGTGGACGATCAGCGCGGGTGCGTACTTCAACGACTTCGTTGTCGCGCAAAATTTCGACAGATTGTTTACCGACGCCCACTGGAATCACAAAGGTATTCCTGTAAGGATTTCAGCAGGCTATTATCTTGCAAAACACTGGACAGCTGTTGGACAGTTCTCCATGGTTAAACTTGATAATCCTTATTTTGAAGGCGAAGACCAGTTTATGGACTTCAACCTTGGAGCTCAATTCCGCTTCCTCTATGAAAAAATGTTCGATCCGTACCTGTATGCCACCATTGGTGGTGCCAGCCTGCAAAAGAATTTCCATTTTGCATACAATGGCGGACTTGGTTTTAACATCTGGTTCAGCCGTAGCTTTGGATTCTATTCAGAGATGGCTTATGAAGGCTTGTTAGGTGTAGACCCGGACGTAATGGACATGTCGGAAAATGAGGACTATGAATATTATAAGGGCGAATACAAACTCAGTGATAACCTGAACTATTCATTCGGTTTTCGCTTTTGCCCGGGTAAAGAAGATGATACCGATGAAGATGGTATCCCCGACAGGGATGATCTGTGCCCGGAAGTATTCGGCGTAGAAGAATTTGAAGGCTGCCCCGATACTGACGGCGACGGCATCCAGGATTCAGAAGATGCTTGTCCGGAAGATGCCGGACTGGAAGTATTCCAGGGTTGCCCCGATACCGATGGCGACAGCATCATCGACTCAGAAGATGCTTGCCCGGAAGATGCCGGAACACCAGAATTTAACGGTTGCCCCGATACTGACGGCGACGGCATCATCGATAAAGATGACGCTTGCCCGACAGAAGCAGGACCTGAAGAATATCAAGGCTGCCCGGATAGTGACGGCGATGGTATCCCTGACAATAAAGACAACTGCCCGGATGAAGCTGGTGAAGCAGGCTATGATGGCTGCCCACCTCCTCCTCCTCCTCCACTTGACCTTGGTATCGTTGTATATTTTGGCACCGATCTGACAGACTTAAGTGACGAAGACAAAGCCAAACTTGATAACCTGGCTGATCAGCTGATCAACAGCGAAGAGTCAACAGTAATCGCTCAGGGTCATACTGATAATACAGGAGCAGCATCCTACAACCAGGGCCTCTCAGAACGCAGAGCTCAGGCTGTAAAGGATTACCTTCTTGAAAAAGGTGTTCCTGAAGATAAAATCACCATCGAAGGATATGGTGAAGATCAGGCTACCGGTGACAATGACACCGAAGAAGGCCGTACTGCCAACAGGCGCGTAGAATTTAAATAATATCACACAGATATATAATGTCAAAACCCTGCGGAAAACCCGCAGGGTTTTTTTATGGATGAAATCCTATTGATTATTGATTAATGCCCCACCTGCGCTGAAGCTACGGCGGGTGCAAAGATTGGTAATGAAGAATGGGGAGTCAGTGAGTCATGATTTTGAGCCCAACCCAAAACCCAACACTCAACACTCAACACTCAACACCCAACACCCAACACCCAAAACCTAAAACCTAACACCTTTTTATGTAAGTTTGTATGTAAACCTAAAACACACCACCATGTCATTGATCAATAAAACCGGTATCCGCGCATTTGCGAAAGCACAGGAGATGAAAATCAGTGCCGACTCTTTTGAGGCGGCTGAAGCTCGTTTAAAAGCCATCCTTGAACATGCGGCAAAAAAAGCAAAATCCAGGAAAAGGAAAACCATACTTAAAAGGGATTTTATTCACGAACTGGACCTCTTCGACCTGGATTAAGCCCGTATATAATGATGTGAAAAATGATGCAGAATCAAGCTTGATTTTGTACCTTTACCGGCACCAATCATTATCTGTCTATGAAAACTATTAAACGAAGCTCCATTCTCTTAATTCTCATATTTACCACTTATATTCTTTCTTCCTGTGGTTCGGCCGAAGACAAGATCCCCGGAAGCTGGATCACCGAAAGTGTTACTGCTTCAGTGGACTCTTCCCAGGCAAACCTTGCAAGCATCGACATGGCCATTGCATCAACAAAAACTACTAAGTTCACACTCAATGAAGATCATACCATGACGCTCAGCATTGACGGATATCAATCAGAAGCCTTCTGGGCCTACCATAGTGAGGACGGAGACATAAGCTTTAGAATGGATGCCGAATTGGGTGATCCCATTGAACTAGGGAAGCTGGAAGGCAACAAGATCATTTATACCAGCAGTGTGAAACACGGTTCTATCACTGCCGTCTATGTGAAGGAATAAAGCCTGTTCCTGACTTAATTATTTTCAGTTGAAAAACGAATGGTGTGGAAGATCGCTTCCATTTGTCTGATAAAATTTCTTTTCAGGTCGCCGGGATTATACACATAACCATCAAGGGTGATCACTCTTTTAAGCTCAGGGTCGACAAAAGTATAGCTGATGAATGGCCCTCCCATAAAGTCATTCTCTACCATCCAGATACCCCTGGTTTCCACAGCATATCCGGTAACGAAATCATCTTTTACAATAATCTCAGGCTCCACGAAGCCCCTGGATATGACCATATAAGAACCTTCGCTTGGTCCCGGAATATGAATTTTACTCAGAGAGTCGCGTGTGCTGATAATATTTTCAAGAACAAAAACACTGGTATCTGTATATGCTTGTTCATAAATTAATATGCCCAGTTCAACATCCTGCTTTACCTTATGCATGCTCTGTTTTAACCAGATAAAGTGCTCATCTTCGGAACCGACCGCAAATCCACCGGGCATTTGTAATGTAAATCCAAACTTTCTTTCCAGCTTATTGGCCATCTTAACACTTTTGGCCATTAAAAACTGCCCATTGGTGCGTTCAATCTCCAGTTCATTAAAGGCTTTCAGGAAGGCTGTTTTATGTTCTTCAAATACCTCTCTGAAAGATTCAATGTCTGGTGCCGTGACTTTTATCAGACGCTGTGGTTTCGACCAGTGGTCTGACCTGGTTTCAACAATGGCTTCTGCAAAGCTTGCATCGATATCAACAATAAAGATGTTATGCATAGCCTTAAAAACTTTATTAAAATCTTTCTCGGCTATATTAAACAGCCTGAACATTGGCTCCGGCTGGGGTAATCCCGGCAGGGCCTGCTCAAAAAAATCCTTTATCACCTTCCCTACTTCACCATTCCAGTCAGCTTTCGAATTGGTAATAATGAGGATCTCATTGGTTTTACCGGTAGATCGCTCATGCTTGACTTTAGAGCTGCATGAAAAGAATAATGTAATTGTCATTAGAAGAGCAAAGGACCTGAATAATTGTGTTTTCATATTTTGTACTGTCATATCTAATGGCATTGGTAAGCAACATATTTAAGGATCAGGAGCTTTTTACGGCTATCCTGATCTTGTCGCCAGGCTTCAGTCTCCTGGCATTGCTTATATTATTTATTTTCTTAATCTGGGTTACTGTAACACCGTCGTACATCTTGGCAATGTCCCATAAGGTATCGCCGGATTTAACAGTATGGTAGATATAATCGGCATTTTTATCTATCTGTACTTTGCCGGCAGTATTGCTTACGATGAGTTTCTGTCCGGGATGAATGGTATTTCTCGACAAATTGTTCCATGCTTTGATATCCGATACGGAGCACTTGTATTTTTTTGCAATAAGTCCCAGGTTTTCGCCTCTTCTAACAGTATGTTTACCGCCGGAAGATTTTGATTTGCCGGATTTGGCTTTCGCAATAGCCTGGGGATTATATTTTGCTGACGGATATACCACCAGCCGTTGTCCGGGATAAATGGTTGATCCCCTCATATTATTCCAGGCCCTGATCTGGCTCACATAAATATGATATCTCCTGGCGATCAGCCCCAGGTTCTCACCCCTGCGTACAATATGTACCGTTCGATCCTGTGCCTTTTTGATGGAGGCAAGCAGCTTATCTCTTTCCATGCCTTTCTTCGTTTTATAGGCATACAGATCTTGCTCATTATTAATATAATCGCCAATATAGGCTTTGGGCAACCTCAGCACAAAATGCTCATTCTTTTCATAGGGGATGATATCTTTTTTGTACAAGGGGTTAAGAAACTTAATTTGATCCATAGGTATTCCGAGCATTTCGTTTACCTGGTCGAACGAAAGCACATCATGTACCGTAACGGTGTCGATGTCAGCATGCAAAATGCCCGGATGAACAGGATAGATGTTATGTTCAGTTGCATAGTTCATCATATAATATACGGCGATGAAAGCAGGCACATAGCCTCTTGTTTCCCTTGGCAGGAATGGCCATACAGCCCAATAGCTCCTTATGCCACCTGCACGCCTGATGGCCTTGTTTACGTTTCCGGCACCTGAGTTGTAGGCTGCCATCACAAGCGACCAGTCTCCGTAAATGTCATAAAGGTCTTTCATATGCTCGCAGGCGGCAATGGTCGACTGATATGGATCATAGCGTTCATCAATCAGAGAGGTGACCTTAAGGCCATACACCTTTCCGGTGCCATACATGAACTGCCATAAGCCTTTAGCGCCTGCTTTAGATCCGGCAACAGGATTAAGTGCTGATTCAACCACAGCCAGGTATTTCATCTCCAGCGGGATGTCGAAGCGGTCGAGATGTTCTTCAATCATCGGGAAATAAATCTCAGCCAGCCCAAGTATGCGCGCACTCAATCCACGCTTCTTAACGGTATACAGATGTATAAAATTCTTTATGTTCTTATTATATGTGATGTTAATAGTGGTTTCTCTGTTAAGCTTATCCAGCCTCGCTGCAAAAACAGAGTCAGGGTAATCCGGCACATAATCTTTCGGAAAATTGTAAACGTTCAAACTGTCAACATCAGTGATAAATGAATGATCACCATAGTATTTCAAGTCTGCCAGACTGTCGAGCATGGTCAGCACCGGTGAATCTTTCCAGATCACATGTCCCAGTTCATGCGTGTCGGCAATCATCTGCTTATCAATGAACATCTCTTCAACGGGAGCTTGCTTTTGTACTGAATCCGGTGCATTGGGGGCTTGTCCGGAAACAATACCTGTAGCAAGAAAAGTGACGAAAAATATAAATATGCTTGTTTTGTTTGTAGTAATCATATAAGTATAACTTTATTCGATGTCAAAATTGTATGCAAATTTCATGCAAAAAACAACTAAGATGATTTTTTTTTAACGAAGTGATGTGAATTACTTATACTTCAAACACGGAAGTATCGCAGAAGTATTAAAACAGCGGGGACGGAAAATCTTAAGCTGGCCTATTCTTTTGGGGCTACATCCTTACTTTCTTCGCCATCCTCCTCATCGGTGTTCAGGCCCTTTTTAAATTCGCGGGTTCCTCTGCCAATTCCTTTCATCAGCTCAGGAATTTTTTTTCCGCCAAAGAGCAACAATACGACCACCACAATGAGAACGATCTGCCATGTGCCGGGGATGCCTAGTAATATGGATAGGTATGTCATGGTTACTTTGTTTTATGCAAAGATAGTAAAGAAATTAATAGTCAGCTCCTGCCATTAGTGACATATCAGCACATTAGCTTCCGGCACCCGGCACCCGGTACCCGGCACCCGACACCCGCCACCTTATTTAAAAGCAATATATATTACTAAAAAGTCTACATATGAAGCTATGTAGATGCTGAATTTTTTATAAATTTCAGCATCCAAATTAATACCTATGTCTGATAACTATTGCCCCAATATTAATTCATGCAGAATGGTATCAACTGATACCGTCGTACCGGATGAAGAAAAAAAACAAGAATATATGAACAATTGGTGCAGGCAGGATGAAGACACCTGGATCAAATGTAAGCGATTCGACACAAAGAAATCATTGAGCTTTTGTCCTGACTTTGTTGTTCCCGACACTGATCTCACCGTTGATGAGATCGTAGATAAATTTGAAGAAGAAAATTAGATCAAAATTATTCACTCTTATGGCAGCGATAGAAATAGAAGGAAGAACTTTTGATGTGGATGGTGACGGCTTTCTTGTTGATCCGAATATCTGGAACAAGGAAGTAGCCAGCCTCATTGCAAAATATGACGGCATTGATGAGATGAATGAGAAACATTGGGCCATAGTGGACATTATACGTAAAAACTGGGAGGAAAAAGGGATGGCCCCGATGGTCAGGACCATTTGCCAGGAAAGCGGTCTTCGGTTAAGGGAAATTTATGAACTTTTCCCTCTCGGTCCGGCAAGAGGCGCCTGTCGTGTTGCCGGCTTACCCAAACCTGATGGCTGCGTTTAAAACAATCGTTTATGGCATGGTTTCAATGGCTCTCAATTATTGCTCTTTTTGTGTGTGTACTTAGTTGTTTTTACCACACCTACAGGATAGTCCGTCTGGGTAAACCCCCTGAATATGCACAGCGTGCCGGGCATGTCGGGAAAGCAGTAAAATACGCCTTTACCGGGGCTATGAGCCCAAAAATAAAAGAATCTGCCCATCTTCATTTACCAACCTACCTTGCCGGGATCAGCTATCATACAGGCACTTTCCTGGCTATGTTTCTGTTTTTTCTTTTTCTGATGAATGGAACATTGGGTGGACAGACCCTTTTAATATTGGCCCTGATCCTTGGCATATCTACCCTGAGTGGCGTGGGCATCTTTATAAAGCGGATCACGAAAAAAGAACTGCGCTCATTATCAAATCCCGATGACTATATCTCAAATCTTCTGGTAACTGCTTTCCAGGCTATTACAGCTTTTTACCTGCTTTATCCTGGCCTGGAAGCCATATATTTTATCTTCACCGCATTACTTCTCTTTTATTTCCCCATAGGCAAGCTGAAGCATGCCATATACTTTTTTGCAGCACGATATCATTTAGGCCTTTTTTATGGTTGGCGGGGAGTCTGGCCTCCAAAACCTATCAGAAAATAAAACATGGAGAAACTCACGCAAGATAAGATTAAAAAAGGCCTTGAGGTTCTGAAAAGAGATGTAGGAAGCAAACTGCTTACCCATGTGAATGCTTGCGTGCATTGTGGGTTGTGTGCCGAAAGCTGTGTGTATTACAGGCATAAACCCGATGAGCATTACGTCCCGGCAAAAAAAGTTGATGTTGTATCATCCGTTTACAAGCGATATAACACCCTGAATGGGAAGATCGCCCCCTGGCTCAATGGCGCGAGAAAGCTGGATGAGGCTACTGTAGAGGATATGGTTGACCTGCTTTTTGGCTCATGTACCATGTGCGGCCGATGTAATAAACATTGTTCCGTTGGCGTAGATATAGAATTTCTTATCCGCACCGGGAGGGCCATGCTCGCGGAGATGGGATATGTCCCGCAAACATTGCAAAAATCTGTTACCACAGCCATCAACACAGGGAACAATATGGGGATTACCACCGAAGAATTCGTGGATACCCTGAAGTGGCTGGAAGAAGACCTGCAACTTGAAGTGGAGGATGAAAATGCAATCATTCCTCTTGATGCGCAAGGCAAAGATATACTGTATACCCTCAACCCCAGGGAGCCCAAGTTTTTTCCGCTTTCTATCTCAGCCATGGCCAAGATATTTTATGCTGCAGGGGAAAGCTGGACCATATCTACCAAAATGTATGATGTAACCAATTACGCATATTTCTCTGGCAAGCTGGATGAAGGAAAGCAAATTGCTCAACGGCTGCTTGATGAAATGCATCATCTTGAAGCAAGACGTTGCATACTTGCCGAATGCGGACATGGGTCGCGTGCCTTCCGATGGGAAGCGCCTAACTATCTTGAAAAGGAATTCTCATTTGCAGTGGATACATCGGTTGAACTGCTTGCTGAATATATCAGGGAGGGAAAGATTAAAGTTGACCCGAAACTAAATCAGGAAGTGGTAAGCCTGCACGACCCCTGCAACCTGACACGTGGCGGAGGCATTTATGAAGAACAGCGCTATATCCTCAATAATTGTGTTCAGCACTTTGTTGAAATGACACCACATGGCACCGACAATATTTGTTGTGGAGGTGGCGGCGGACAACTCTCTATGAGTGAATATAATGAGAGGAGGATGGGCATTGCTGCACTTAAGGCTGATCAGATCAAAAATACAGGAGCAACAATTGTGGTTACACCATGCCATAATTGTGTTGACCAGCTGATGCAGACCAATGCAGCATATAAGCTGAATGTAAAAATAAAAACAATGGCCGAAATTGTTGCAGATGCCATTGTGTTAAACAAAAAAGAAGAAACAAACATTGAGAACTAATATATCATGAATAATCTGATCTACCTGGATAACTCGGCTACCTCATTCCCGAAACCGGAGGAAGTGTATACTTATATGGATAGTTTTTACCGCACCCATGGGGTCAGTCCCGGCCGCTCGGGTTTTGATGCTGCCATAGCAACAGAAGAGATCATCCGTGATACACGTAAAATACTGACCACACTCTTTAATGGCGATGATCCAAACAGGCTTACATTCAGCTATAATGCCAGCGATTCATTGAATATGCTCATTATGGGGCTTGCCGAGAAAGGCGATCATATCATTACGACCATGCTGGAGCATAACTCAGTTCTCAGGCCATTACATCACCTTGAACTGAATGGCGTGGCCGGGATAACATATGTTCCATTTAACAATCACGGTTATGTCGATCCTGATGACATTAAAAATGCTATTCAGAAAAACACCAAAATGGTGGTGATAAACCACTGTTCGAATGTACTCGGGACCATCCAGCCCATCACTGAAATAGGTAAAATATGCAAAGATGCCGGGGTATTTTTTATTGTTGATGCCAGCCAGAGTGCGGGTGCAGTCCATATCGACATGAAGACAATGGGCATTGACGCCCTGGCTTTTACGGGCCATAAATGCCTGATGGGCCCCACGGGTATAGGCGGGTCGTATATCATGGAAGACCTGCCCGTTAAAGGAACCCGCTTTGGCGGCACCGGGGTTCGCTCTGCACAAAAAACCCACCTCACCGAGTTCCCATACAGGATGGAATGCGGCACCCTCAATACCGTTGGTGTGGCAGGCCTTTATGCCGGAACCAAATGGGTGATTGAAAATGGTATCGAAGAGGTCCATGACAGGGAAATAAAACTCTGGGAGAAACTTAAAAATGGTGTGCAGGACATTGAGAACATGCATTTTTATTGTGCAGATGACTCATCAAATCGCAATGCTGTGCTGAGCCTGAATATCGATAAATTTGATTCAGGCGACGTGGGAACCATGCTCGATGTGGATTATAACATTGCCTGCCGAACCGGATTGCAATGTGCCCCTCTGGTACATAAAAGCATTGGCACCGTTGATATTCACGGCACTGTCAGGCTAAGCATAGGGCCCTTCAATACCGAAGCCCATATTGATGCAGCCATTGAAGCATTGAAAGATATTGCTTCTATTCCCAGATAGTTTTTCAGGATGTCACCCCTGAATGTGCCGGCATCCTAAAAAATATTAATTTTGCAGTCCCGAAAATTCTTAATTTGTTTTAAATGGAAAAGATCATTGGACTTGGGAATGCCCTCGTTGACATCATTGTTTTTATTGATGACGACACCCTGCTCACAAAACTTGAATTGCCGAAAGGCAGCATGCAGCTTGTCGACTTTGAGAAGTCGGCATACATCAGAGAAGCATGTGAACATTTCGACTCTTCCTTTGCTTCCGGAGGATCAGCAGCCAACACCATTAACGGGCTTGCCAAACTGGGGGTTGAAACCAGTTATATCGGGAAGATCGGCAGAGATGACTACGGTACTATTTTTAAGGAAGAACTCATTAAGAGCAAAGTCAACCCAATCCTCTTAACAAGTGAAATTCACACAGGCAGGGCTGTTGCTCTAATAAGCCCCGATAAAGAAAGAACCTTCGCCACACATCTTGGGGCTGCCATTGAACTGGATGCCGGTGACCTTCATGCCGAACAATTTTCCGGACATAAAATATTACATATTGAAGGCTATGCTGTACAGAACAACGAACTGCTTGAAAAAGCCGTTAAACTTGCAAAAAAAGAAGCATTGCAGGTATCTCTTGACCTGGCCAGTTATAATGTTGTAGATGACAACCTTGAATTCCTTCAATACATTGTGGAGGATTTTGTTGATATCATTTTTGCAAATGAAGAAGAATCCAGATCCTTCACAGGCAATGAGCCTGAAGAAGCCCTCAATATTCTTGCTTCAAAATGTAAAATTGCCGTTGTAAAAACCGGAAAAAGCGGTTCAATAGTAAAAAGCGGTGATCACAAATTTTATATCGATGCTATCAATGCCAATGTGGTGGATACAAATGGAGCCGGTGACATTTATGCAGCAGGCTTCCTTTATGGGCTAAGCAAGGGCCATTCCCTTGAAAAATGCGGAAAAGCAGGTGCCATCCTTGCCGGTAAGATCATAGAAATTACCGGAGCAAGGCTTGATGAAAAAAGCTGGGATCTGGCAATCAATATGCTTGATAAGATCTAAGTGCACGCAAAATATTTTTATTCTCTGAAGCCCACTTCCTTACAGTCTTTAATTATTTCAGCAGCTTATTTTTATTATTAAGCAGTTTTTTATAGTTTTGCATGCCATTTTGGGTAAACTATTAAACATTTAAGACCCCCTAACCATATGAAGGCTTATCAAACGAAAGAAATTAAAAATGTTGCCATTCTGGGCGGTGCCAAGTCCGGCAAAACAACACTGGTCGAAAGCATGCTTTTTGAAGGTGGCGTGATCAAGAGAAGAGGATCTATTGACGATAAAAATACTGCTTCCGACTACAGGGAGATAGAACTGGAACGTCAGAATTCAATATTTTCAGCTGTATTGTACACATTGTACAACAACAAAAAAGTAAATATTATTGACACTCCGGGCTTTGATGACTTTGTTGGGGAGGTAATTTCAACACTGAAAGTTGTTGATACTGCTGTGATGGTGGTGAATGCACAAAATGGTGTTGAGGTTGGTACCGAGATCACCTGGCGTCATGCAAAAAGCAAGAATACTCCTATCATCTTTGCTTTAAATCATCTTGAGCATGAGAACTCAAATTTTGATGAGACATTGTCCCAGATGAAATCAACATTTGGTAGCGGCATCACTGTTGTTCAATACCCGGTGAATGCAGGCCTTGGATTTAATTCTTTTATCGACCTCCTCAAAATGAAGATGTATAAATATGCTGAGGACGGAGGAAAGGCTGAGATCACCGATATTCCTGATGATGAAAAAGCAAAAGCAGAAGAACTGCAGGGTGCAATGATCGAAGACCTCGCTGCCAGCGATGAAACATTAATGGAAAAGTTTTTTGAAAATGGAACCCTCACGGAAGAAGAAATGCTTGATGGCCTGAAAAGCGGTCTTACATCCAGGAGTTTCTTCCCTGTTATGTGTATCAATGCCAAGCATGACATGGGTGTTGACAGATTACTCGAATTCATTGTGAACAATGCTCCTTCACCTGATGAGATGCCTGCCATTAAAACCAAAGAAGGAAAAGAGCTCAGCTGTAATGCATCAGATCAAACCACAGCATTTGTTTTTAAAACAACCATGGAATCACACCTCGGTGAAGTTTCGTTTATGAAATTATATGCCGGTGAGATCAGTGAAGGCCAGGACCTGAACAATGCCAATACGGCGACCAAAGAGCGGATTTCACAGATGTTCGCGTTTTGTGGTAAGAACCGTGAGAAGATTGATAAAGTTATTGCCGGTGATATTTTTGCTGTTATCAAGCTCAAAAATACCAACACCAACAATACCATCAACTCCATGAAGAATGCCGACGATGAGATTGAACCTATTGTGTTCCCGAATCCAAAATTCAGAGCGGCAATAAAAGCACAAAACCAGGCAGATGATGAAAAACTGGGCCTGGCACTTAATGAAATGCATAAATCTGATCCCACGATCATAGCCGGCTATTCAAAAGAATTACGCCAGCTTATCGTTGAAGGACAGGGTGAGCTTCATTTAAACATTTTAAAATGGCATCTTGAAAATCTTTATAAGGTCCATATTGAATTCCAGACACCAAAAATTCCGTATAGGGAAACAATTACCAGGGTTTCTCAGGCCAATTACCTGCATAAAAAACAATCAGGTGGTTCCGGACAGTTTGGTGAGGTATATATAGTGATCGAACCTTATACGGAAGGCATGCCTGAACCGGGTAAATACAAGCTGAAACAGCAAATCAAAATGTCTTCTGTAAACCCGCTAAGCATCATAAAAGGCGATTCAGAAGTTGCTGTTAATGTAAGAGGCAAAGATGAGATTGAACTGGAATGGGGTGGTAAGCTTATGTTTTATAACTGTATCGTAGGAGGCGCCATCGACGCCAGGTTCCTGCCTGCTATTCTTAAGGGGATTATGGAACGTATTGAACGTGGTCCGCTGACAGGATCATATGCACGTGATATCAGGGTGATGGTTTATGATGGGAAGATGCACTCCGTCGACTCCAACGAGATCTCTTTCAAACTGGCCGGAAGAAATGCCTTCAGCCTGGCTTTTAAAGAAGCAGGCCCTAAGATCATGGAACCTATTTACGATGTGGTAATAATGGTACCTGAAGACAAAATGGGTGCTGTAATGACTGACCTCCAGGGTCGCCGTGCAATCATCATGGGCATGGAAGGCGGGACTATCAACGCCCGTGTTCCGCTTGCGGAATTGAACAGGTACTCAACTGCACTCAGCTCACTTACAAGCGGTCGTGCATCCTATGAAATGACCTTTGCCGAGTATGCACAGGTTCCATCCGACTTACAGGGTAAGCTCCTGAAAACATACGAAGAGCAATCTGAAGAAGAATAGCTTGTACGCCATGTAGTTATTCAATGCTCCATGCTTTGTCCTCCGTAGTAAAACGAAGGAGGATTCATTGTTCATATGTGGTAACTTATATGTAAAATATACGTATACATGTTATTATTTTATTTAGGCCCATTATGACCAAATTTTACAAGGCATGAAACATTTTACCCTCATTGTATTTTTTACTTTGTTCTCTATGATCATATCCTACTCCCAGGCTTGGGTTCAGGATCTTCCGCAGGACAAACTGGAACGAGGTACATTGAACTTCTATGAAATTCAGGATGCTTTTTATCAATATTGGGAACCTTTCAATGTTGAGAATGGCTATTTCATGCAAGATGGAGAAAAAGTAAAGGCTCCATACTATAAACTCTTCAAGCGCTGGGAATGGTATTGGGAAAACAGGATCGACCCTGCAACAGGAGAATTTCCTGATTTGAGTACTCTCGACGAATATCACAGGAACACCAGAGATAATCGCAGCATCTCAGGAAGTTGGACCAGCATGGGTCCCAGCACTTCGCCCGGAGGCTATGCAGGCCTTGGAAGGCTCAATTGTGTTGCCTTTGTTCCCGGCAGTACAAATGAATACTATACTGGAGCTGCATCAGGCGGTATCTGGCATACAAACGATGATGGAACAACATGGACTAACCTCAATGATAGTGTTCCTGTAATAGGCGTTAGCGACATTCTTGTTGTAGATCCCCTTATGGGACCCGACATCCTGTATATTGCCACAGGCGACCGCGACAGGGGCTCTTTATGGTCACTGGGAGGGCAACAGAATAATGATAACAATAGCATTGGCGTGCTTAAATCCCTGGATGGCGGAGCTACATGGACAACAACCAGCTTAAGCTTTACGGCCAGCCAGAAAGTCAGGATCAACAGGCTGCTGATGGATCCAACCTCAGCATACCAGACCATGTACGCAGCAACAACCGCAGGTGTATATAAAACAAGCGATGGATGGGCAACGAAAACCTTATTGACCACGACGGCTTTCATCGACATGGAATTGAAACCGGGTACCCCGTCAACCATCTATGCTTCAACAAAAGGATCATCCTCCACTTCCATATATTATTCCATCAACTCCGGAGCTACATGGAATCTGGCAGCAAGCTATACCGGCGAAAGAACAGAGCTTGCAGTAAGCGGAAACCAGGCCAACTGGGTGTATGCCCTCGTTGCCAATACAAATAGTGAATTGGAAGGAGTATATCAATCAACCAACAGTGGTGTATCCTATACTCAAAAATTTGACGGGTCATTATCGGGGAATAACCTCTTAGGATGGAGTTGTGACGGAAGCGGAAGCGGTGGGCAGGGATGGTATGACCTTTGCATCGCATCCGACCCTGCTAATGCCAGTATTGTATATATTGGCGGTGTAAACACATGGAAGACCACAGATGGTGGCAGCACCTTTAATATAGTAAACCACTGGACAGGCTGTGGCGCGCCCAGTAATGCCCAGAATGTGCATGCCGACAAGCACTTCCTGGCCTTCCAGAATGCATCTTCAACCTTATTTGAATGTAACGATGGCGGACTGTACAAAACAAGCGATGGTGGCACCAACTGGACACATCTTTCGTCTGGCATGGCCATCTCACAGATCTATCGTATGGGCATAGGACAGACCAGTGCAGATGAAATGATCATCGGCCTTCAGGATAATGGAACAAAGGCAAGCTTATCAGGCACCTGGACTGATGTGATCGGTGGAGATGGGTTTGAATGTATTATTGACTATACCAATCAGAACACACAGTACGGTGCACTATACTATGGAGATATTTATCGTACTACAGACTACTGGCTGAACAGTACAAATATCAGTTCAAGCCTGCCTGGCAGCGGATGGTGGTGTACACCTTACCTGATAGACCCAACAAATAACAATACCCTTTACGTTGGATACAGTGATGTTTGGAAGTCGACAGACCAGGGGAATAACTGGTCGCAGATCAGTAATCAGGGAAGCACAACCGACTTTCGCAATATGGCGATTGCTGCCAGCAACACCAATTATATTTATGCAGCCACACTGGCAAATATTTTCAGGACAACCAATGGCGGAGGTGCAGCACAGGCATGGGCCAATATTACTTCAAACTTACCGGTAAGCAACTCAAATATTACATATATAACCGTTAAGGATGATGACCCTGACCACGTATGGGTTTCTATGGGTGAATACAATGCCGACGGGGTATACGAAACTACCGACGGGGGTTCATCATGGAATAATATATCTTCAGGGCTTCCCCAGCTACCGGTGATGTGTGTGATTCAAAATACCGATTATAGCGGCATTGAATTATACGCAGCTACAGATGTTGGCGTATATGTGAGGCGTGATGGTGGCACCTGGATACCTTTCAGTACAGCTTTGCCTAATGTAGTGGTCACTGAACTGGAAATATATTATGATGCAAGCAGTCCCGATAATCATAAAATTTATGCCGCTACATTTGGACGCGGCGTATGGTCGTCCGATCTTTACGATCCTACGGTTACGCCTACAGCAGATTTCTCCGGCACGCCACCATCCGGGTTTCCTCCACACGGAGTAACATTTAATGATCTTTCCTTCCCAAACGGTGGAGTCCTGACCAGCTGGAGCTGGGATTTTGGTGATGGCAATATATCTAATTTGCAAAATCCCATGCATACCTATATTACTTCCGGAGTATATACTGTTTCTCTCACGGTAACAACGGCTTCCGGCGGAACCGATACTGAAACCAAGACGGATTATATCACTGTTGACTATTACCCTCCGACTGCCGATTTTACCACGGATGTAAGCAGTGGCGTTTCCCCGCTTACAGTAAACTTTACCGACCTTTCCCTCGATAGCGTTGACACCTGGAATTGGGATTTTGGTGACGGAAATACATCCTCAGAACAACATCCTCAGCATGTTTACAACACAGCCGGATTATATACAGTATCCCTCACGGTAACCGGGCCGGGAGGTTCAGACACACATACCAAAACCGATTATATCGTAGTTTCTGACCTTCCGCCTATGGCAGATTTTAGCGGAGATCCAACATCAGGGTATTTCCCCTTGCTGGTGAATTTCTCTGACCTCACTTCCGGTGCAGTAACTGAATGGCAATGGGATTTTGGGGATGGAAATACAGCTACACAGCAAAACCCTGCTCATACATATCAAAACTCCGGCAATTACACTGTAAGCCTGCTGGCAAGCGGGCCGGGAGGTGATGATTCTATTACCAAAGAAAACTATATCACGGTGCTTGTAGGTATGGATGAACTCAGTACGGATGCAATAAAGATCTACCCAAACCCATGTAATGAATTCCTGATAATCAGCTCTGCAAATCCCATACGATCATTTAGCATGGCCGACCTGATCGGAAATATTGTATTTACCGAGGAGTCTCATAGTCCTGATCCCTACAAAAAGAAAATAAATATGACTGACATGAACCCGGGGATCTATTTCTGCAGGGTTGTGCTTAACAATGGTAAGCTGGTATTAATGAAAGTAATGAAAGAATAGCATCTTACCACATCAGCTCTACCAGGTGGTGGTAATCTTCTTCTGACAATTTGTGGTGCATGCCACCAATGCCGTTATTTGTCATTACAGACAGTATCTCTTCTTTGTTATATTGGCCGTAAGATGTTTGTGTTATTCTTACCGGGCTTGTGAGCTCTGTAAAAAAGTCTTCCATTGCCTTGATGGTTTCATCTGTGCCCGATACGCAAAACAGGTTTTCTCCTAATTTGAGTATCCTGTCACCAGCCCTGTCCTTGTGAAGCTTAAGCCAGGCCGGATAAGCAATTGAAAGAGATGCTCCATGAGGTATATCATACAATACCGATAGCACATGTCCTATGGCATGTGCCCCCCAGTCGCCAGATTCCCGTCCGTACATGGTCAGGTTGTTAAGGGCCATGCTTGCCGCATACATTATTCTTGCCCTTAGGTTATAATTACCCGGGTCATTCATTAACTGAGGACCATATTCAATGGCTTCCCTGATGATGCTGAATACAAAGCGATCAGAGAGGCTGGCATCGCCTTTACCAAAATATGCCTCCATGGCATGAGCGATCAGGTCGACAATCCCAAAAGCAGTATAGTCAGCTGGTACACTGATGGTATATGATGGGTCGAGAAAAGATGCACGCGGGTAGATATAACGGCATCTGAAGCCAAGCTTTTCCCTGGTTTCGGGATTCTGGACTACAGCAAAGCGGTTCATCTCAGTGCCCGTTGCTGCCAGGGTAAGAACAGCGATAAGTGGCACACCTCCCATTGGGGTTTTTATTCCCTTAATATAATCCCAGGGATCATCATCACCGGCAATGCCTATGGAGATGACCTTGGCAGAATCAATCACACTGCCACCACCAACAGCCAGAACAACATCAACAGCATGCTCTTTCCCAAGCAAAACAGCTTCCCTAACATCCTCAATAACAGGATTGGGCTTGATCCCGGAATACTCAAACACTTCGGCATCCTTCAGTTGTTCCATGACTGCATCATAGATACCATTTTTCTTAATGGATCCCTTTCCGTAAACCAGGAGTACGCGCTTTCCGTGCCGCAACACTTCCCTTGATAAGTTTATGATTACCTGCTGTCCGAAATACGCTTTTACGGGATTATAAATTTCAAAATTTTCCATTTTTTGATATGAGATATTAAATACATCAGGAGATCACACCACTTCCCAGACAAATCCTCTTATCTGTGTCATAGATCACTCCAAATTGCCCCGGGGCGACCCCTGAAATTGGTTTGTCAGCACTGATCACATGCATCCCATCTTCCTCTGAAAGGGTTCCGGAGCTAAATTCCGGTTGGTGTCTGATCTTAAAGTTTATCTTTTGCGGGCTGCTGAGGTCAAGAGGGACATTACTATTGATAAAATGAAAATCAGAAAGAAGAATCTTTTCACTGTACTGGGCAATGGGATCATAACCATTGGAAATATACAGGATATTCCTTTGCATGTCTTTTTGCACCACAAACCAGGGCCCCTGGCTCAGTCCCAGGCCCTTACGCTGCCCTATGGTATGAAACCATAAGCCCTTGTGCTCACCCCATACCTTCCCCGTCTCCAGCTCAATGATCTCCCCGGGATTTTCTCCTACATACTTCCTGATGAAATCATTATAATTGATCTTGCCCAGAAAGCAGATTCCCTGGCTGTCGGGACGTTGAGCACTTGGAAGTTTCATCTCCCCGGCCAGGCTGCGCACTTCATTTTTCCATAAATTATTGATCGGAAACATTGCCTTCGACAATTGTGCGTAGGTGATCTGGCCCAGGAAGTAGGTCTGGTCCTTCTTCGTATCCCTGGCCGTTCCCAGGAAATATTGTCCATTCTCTTCAATCACCGACGCATAATGGCCGGTAGAGATCTTATCAAAGTCTTTCCCATATTTATCTTCAAAGCTGCCAAACTTTATCAGCCTGTTGCACATAACATCAGGGTTAGGTGTAAAGCCTTTTTTAACAGTCTCTATCGTATAGCTCACCACACGGTCCCAATATTCTTTCTGCAGGTCGACGATTTCCATCTTCAGACCATATTTCTTTGCAATCCATGTGGTGATCTCAATATCCTCCTCCGAAGGGCAATCCAAATACCCCGGCTCATTCTCCATGGCAATTTTAATATAAAAGATCACAGGCTCATAACCCATCTCTTTCAGGATAGGAATAGTGACAGAACTGTCAACACCTCCGGATACCAGTGCAGCAATATTCATGGGTAAGATTTGTACAAAAATACAAAAGACTTCCGATCACGCCGATATCATTTATTGCTTCTTGTGCGCAACCTCAGTAAAACTTGTGTCTTGATAAAATATCCGTTGCTTCTCCAATGCTATTTTCATTTCGTCCAAAACCGGTAAATATGCTGGCTCGCCGACAAGGTTATGCATCTCATTGGGGTCGTTCTTAAGGTCATAGAGCTCCCAGGCATCAATATCATGATAGAAATGGATCAGCTTAAAATTTTCTGTCCTTATGCCATAATGCCGCTTCACAGCGTGAACGCCTGGATATTCATAATAATGGTAATATACTGATTGTCTCCAGTCGGCAGGTTCCCTATCCTGAAATATCTCATGAAATGATTTCCCTTGCATTTCTTTTGGTGGAGTAACTCCGGCAAGCTCAAGGATGGTTGGGGCAAAATCGGCATTCGTCAGCAAGTGATTGCTCTCACCTCCTCCTGTTCCCGGAACAGAAATGAGCAATGGCATCTGATGTGCTTCATGATACATGAACCGCTTATCATACCATCCGTGCTCACCCAGGAAAAAGCCCTGGTCGGAGGTATAGATCACGATCGTATTTTCATTGAGGCCTGATTCCTCCAAATAGTCCAGCAGCCTGCCAATATTCTCATCTACTGTATGAATACATGATAAGTAATCTTCCATGTATTGCCGGTATTTCCATTCATCAAGAGCCAGGGTGTCACCTTCAAAGGAATTATATTCTTCCGTCCTGTCATTATAATATGCCTCCCACTTCTCATAATCCTCATCACTCATTCTGTTTTCAGGGTTTCCCCAATCAACATGATACAGCAGGTCCCTGGAGCTGCCTTTGACCATGATTTTTTCCTCCGGCATTTTCAGGTCATAGTCGAGCGACATATGCCTGGCAATGCTCATCTCCTGGTCTTTTGAGGCACTGCTTCTGCTTTCATAATCATCATGGAGGTTTTCAGGAACAGGAAAAGGATGCCGGTCATAAACATCCAGATGCCTGAGTGCCGGCTGCCAGTTGCGGTGTGGCGCTTTATGGTGCAGCATCATAAAAAATGGTTTTTCAGCATCCCTGCTTTTCAGGTACTCTATCCCCTTATCGGTGATGATATCTGTAACATAACCTTCAATGGATGTCTTTCCTTCCTGCCCTTTAAAATCAGGATAGTAATACTGTCCCTGCCCCGGCAATACCTGCCAATGGTCGAAGCCTGTTGGCTCGCTTTTCAAGTGCCACTTCCCGATCATGGCAGTCTGATAGCCGGCAGTCTGTAAAATTTTTGGCAGCGTTTGCTGCGTGCTGTCAAATATATTCGAATTATCAACGACACCATTCAAATGACTGTATTTCCCGGTAAGGATCACCGCACGGCTCGGCGCACAGATGGCATTGGTGCAAAAGCAACGGTCGAAGCGATATCCGCTCTCTGCTAGCCGGTCTATGTTGGGGGTCTGGATTAAACTGCTGTCATAGGCACTGATAGCTTTTGAAGCATGATCGTCCGACATAATAAAGATAATGTTCGGAGGCGATTTTTCATGTACTGGTGTGCAGGCATACAGCCCCACCAATAACATAAGCAAGAGGGCACTACATTTCTTAAACATCATAGAGTAGGTTATTTGATTTTATTCGGATTCTTCGACACAAAACTTTTCCAGCTATTATATTGTTCTCCAGCTGCATCAGGCTTTCTCTGAAAGTAATGACAAACGGCTACCGCCAGTCCATCTGTTGCATCCAGATATTCAGGAGGGTCTTTTATCGAGAGTAAAGTGGTCAACATACCGGCAACCTGTTCCTTTGAAGCATTTCCTCTGCCAGTGATTGATTGTTTAATTTTTCTCGGAGAATATTCAAAGATCGGAACATCCAGGCTTAATGCAGCAGCCATGGCAACACCCTGAGCTCTTCCCAGCTTTAACATGGATTGTACATTCTTACCAAAGAAAGGTGCCTCAATGGCCAATTCATCAGGTTTATATTCCCTGATGATGGCAGAAGTACGTTCGAAGATCATCTTAAGCTTTATTCCATGATCAGGATATTTCCCCAGTTTGATCACCCCAAGGTTTATTAGCTCTATTTTATTACTTTTATGGTGGATTAAGCCATAACCCATGATATTGGTTCCGGGATCAATTCCTAATATGATGCGATCATTTTTCAAAAGATGCTGATTTTAGGCATAGCTGATGAAAACAAAAGTACGCAAAACATACAATTATCTTATCAGGTTCCTGATAATCATTGCCACATATGGCTTTATCTATCAACAGGTATTTCATAGGCGCGACCTGGCAGAAATTTATCACGCTTTTCTCAGCAGTTTCACCAGCGCCAGATTTATTTACATGACCATCCTCTTATTGCTACTGATGTTCTTTAATTGGTCAGTAGAGGCCATTAAATGGAAATTCCTGATCAATAAAATCGAGCGGATATCCTGGTATTCCAGCATCAAGGCAGTTTTTAGCGGCGTTGCCCTGAGCTCGTTCACACCCAATCGTGTCGGGGATTATTTCGGGAGGGTATTTATCCTTGAAAAAGCAAACCGTATTGAAGGCATCTTTATCACCATCCTGGGCAGCATGAGCCAACTGCTGGTCACCTTCACTGTGGGCACAACAAGCATCTATATCATGTTTGTGATCTATCCTGAAACACTGCTGTCATATTTCAGGATCCCGGAACATTTGTATGTATATTTTCTCTGGGGTGGTGCCCTGCTGATTATTGGCATGAATATTCTGATCACACTATTATTCCTGAATATCTCCCTGCTTTCTTCCCTGGCAAACCGAATTAAGGGAAAAATGGTGAGCAGGCTTACTTCATATATCCACGTTCTGTCGGCTTACACCCTCGGTGAACTTATTGCTGTTATTCTTCTCAGTTTTTTGCGCTTTATCATCTTCTCATCGCAAATGTATTTACTGCTAAGACTTTTTGCCGTTGAGCTTCCGTATTTTCCTGCCATGATCATTATCGCCGTTATATTCTTTGTGATGACCATGATCCCGACTATTGCAATTACAGAACTGGGGATCAGGGGATCTGTATCACTATTCGTTATTGGTGTTTATTTCGGCAACCCACTCGATATGCCCTCATATTTAAGCCTTGGAATCGTAGCGGCTTCCACTGCACTCTGGATCATTAACCTGGCCATCCCCGCACTGATGGGAGCTATATTTGTTTTTAGTCTCAAGTTCTTCAGAAAGGGCAGTGATGACTAGTGCTGAGATACTTATGATGATTATTCTGTTTGTAACAGCAGGAACTTACACCCTGCTGATCATGCTTTTTACGGCAGGATGGTCAAAGCTGAAAATGAATCATCGCACAGAGGCAGCTGTCACAAGGATGAGTGTCATTATACCATTGCGTAATGAATCAAATAATATTAGGAGGCTGCTAGAAATGCTTCTGTCGCAGAATTACCCTGAGGATCTTTATGAGCTTATCCTGGTTAATGATCATTCTGGTGATGATACAGCAGAACAACTTCATAAACACCCGGATAGTGATAAGATCACTTTCCTTGAATTGCCGGATGGGTCTTCCGGGAAAAAAAGTGCTTTAATGTTTGGTATTGCCCATGCCAAAGGAAAGCTCATTGTAACTACCGATGCTGATTGCCGGGCTGGAGATGAATGGCTGAAAGCCATCGAAGCATATTACTGCATGGGTAATTTCAGGATGATCGCCGGTCCGGTAGCCATAGAAAATCCTTCAGGCTGGCTGGCAAAATTTCAATCTTTAGAATTTATCAGCCTGCAGGGATCCGGCGCCGGCGCAATCGGTATCGGCTTACCTATTATGAACAACGGGGCAAACCTGGCATTTGAAAAATATGCTTTTGAAGAGGTGAAAGGGTATAGCGGGAATGAGCATATACCGGGGGGAGACGATATTTTCCTCCTGGAAAAATTCAAAAAGGAATATGGACCCCAAAGCATAGGATTTGTCAAAAACCGCACAGCCATTGTCTACACTGATGCTTCCAAAAATCTCAACTCTTTTTTAAATCAGCGCTTTCGCTGGGTTGCCAAAAGTCCGGCTTATCGTGATCCTGCAATCATATTTACGGCTTTTATTGTCTTCTTGCTAAACCTCGAACTGCTTATCTGCTTGTTCTGGGCTCCTCTTTCTTATAATATTTTTATCGTAGCAGGAGCAATATTTCTGTTTAAGTGTGTGAGTGACCTTCCTTTGCTCTGGAAGGCCACTGGTTTTTTCAGGCAGAGGCATCTTCTAAGAAATTACCTTCCCTTTCAGCTAAGCTATTTTTCCTTTATCGTTATCAGTGTTGTCCTCGGGAACCTGTTTTCCTATAAATGGAAGGAACGAAACAGCCGGATCAATTAACAGACTTAAATAATGATTCTGCAATCAGCATGTCTTCTCTGGTAGTAATCTTAATATTTATTTCTTCCCCTGCAAGCAGGTTGATACGAACTCCTATTGATTCGGCCACAGTGGCATCATCTGTAAATGAAGGCCTGTATGCCTGATCATAAGCTTTCTTGATGATGGTGCTCTTAAAAACCTGGGGTGTTTGCATTAGCCTGAACGCCCCCCTGTCTACCGGTCGGTTGTCGCCTTCTCTGACTTCTCTTATAGAATCTTTCAAAGGCACAACAGGAACGGCATTTCCTTGTATTTCTGCTTCGCGGAAGCACTGTTCAATTAATGAGGGTGAGACAAGAGGCCTTGCTGCATCATGAATGGCCACAAGGCCATGATCACCAAGCAGTTCCAGTCCGTTTTTAACGGATTGAAAGCGTGTGTCGCCACCAGCAACAACTTGATGCATCTCAGCAATGTTATATTTAGTACAAAGGCTTTCCCAGTCACCAATGAGTTCATCCGCTAATACGAGAATGAGCTTAACAGAATCTGAATAATTAAGAAATGCTTTCATGCTGTGCAGGATCACAGGCATGTTGTGAAGTTCCATAAATTGCTTGGGAATTGAAGACCCCATACGGGTCCCGACTCCTCCGGCAGTAATGATCACATATTTTTCAGGCATGGTTAAATGATGAGCATCGCATCACCATAAGTGAAGAACTTATATTTCTTATCAATGGCTTCTTTATATGCCTGCATAAGGAAATCATAACCTGCATATGCAGCTACCATCATCATCATGGAAGATTGAGGCAGATGAAGGTTGGTTACCATGGCATCAGCCACTTTGAATTCATATGGCGGAAAGATAAATTTATTGGTCCATCCGTTATATGGTTTTATTTTGCCGGTAATGGATACTGAGGTTTCAAGGGCTTTCATGGAAGTAGTTCCCACAGCACACACTTTTCTCCTTCTTTCTTTGGATCCGTTGATCAGGGTGGCATTTCTATCATCAATGATCACCTCTTCAGAATCCATTTTATGCTTTGTAAGGTCTTCCACTTCAATAGTTCTGAAATTTCCCAGGCCTGCATGCAGTGTGATTTCGGAAAATGAAACACCTATAAGCTCAAGCCTTTTCATTAGCTCACGACTAAAATGCAGACCTGCTGTAGGGGCTGCAACAGCTCCTTCATGCTTTGCATAAATTGTTTGATACCTTACCTCATCTTCCGGCTCAACATTGCGTTGATGGATCTTTGGAAGCGGTGTCTCCCCAAGCTTATATATTGTCTGTTTGAAATCCTCATATGGACCATCAAACAAAAACCTCAGGGTTCTGCCACGTGAAGTAGTGTTATCTATCACCTCAGCCACCAGGGCTTCATCTTCACCAAAATATAATTTGTTGCCGATACGTATCTTCCTTGCAGGGTCAACCAGCACATCCCAGAGCCTGGTTTCTCTGTTCAACTCCCGAAGAAGAAATACTTCAATCTCTGCTCCGGTCTTTTCCTTTGTTCCATGAAGGCGTGCCGGAAATACTTTTGTATTATTGATGACAAAAACATCTCCATCATCAAAATAATCTAATATCTCAAGAAATGATTTGTGCTCTATGGTCCTTTCCTTCCTGTTCAATACAATCATTTTTGACTCATCCCTGTTTTCGGGAGGATGATTGGCTATGAGTTCAGGAGGCAAATGAAATCTGAATTGCGATAATTTCATTCTATTCTGTTTAATTTTGTCGTCAGAAAATGAATATGCAAAGATACGAATAATTGCTGCAATTGTCAAACTTTCCCTTGATAAATAAGTATTTCCAAAGGATTTCAGTAAACAGATACCTTAATAAGTGCAGGGTTTTTACAATTACTCATCAATTGTCATCCCGATAAGCACTTTTTCAAGCGCATCAATACTCATAGCATCATCAATATGATGCTCTCCGATACGGGTTCTGCGGAGTGATTTCAGATAAGCTCCACTCTTTAAAGCTTTTCCAAAATCATGTGCCAGTGAGCGCACATAGGTTCCCTTGCTGCATAATACCCTGAAAGAAGTTTCAGGAACCCCCGCTTCAGTAATTTCAAACTCATGAATATGAACTTCTCTTGGCGGGATCACAACATTTTCCTTTTCACGTGCCAGCCGGTAAGCTCTTGTACCATCAAGTTTTATAGCCGAATATGCAGGAGGTATTTGCATGATCGGCCCCAGAAATGTTCCTGCAGCTTGAAGAATATCATTATTTCTGATGTGGGAAGTGTCGAAAACATTATCTGCTTCCGTCTCCAGATCATAAGAAGGTGTTGTCTCTCCCAGATAGAAAGTGCCGGTGTATTCCTTGTCAAGGCCAGTATATTGTGATATTTTCTTTGTCGCTTTCCCCACACAAACCAGTAATAGCCCGGTAGCAAGAGGATCAAGCGTACCTGCATGGCCGACCTTGATTTTTCTTATCCGGAGGTGGTTCCGGAGCATATACCTGATCTTGTTTACCACATCAAAGGATGTCCAGGTAGCAGGCTTGTCAATCAGCAAAACCTCCCCTTCCGGAAAATTATATGTCCTAACTGCGTGCACTTATATTATTAAAATGCCAGTGTGTAAATGACAGCACCGGAGCCGATTATGAAACAATAGATGGCAAAATATATTAACTTCCCCTTTTTTACAATACCGATCATCCACTTGCAGGCCAGAAGCCCTGCAATGAAAGCGGCAGTAAACCCTACGAGTAGCGGTATCCATCCGACCCCATTCTCGCCCTTCATGCTTCCGTCGACGATATCTTTAAAATTAGCGCCAATGATAGGGATGAGCACCATCAGAAAGGAAAATCGGGCAATATTGGCTTTTTTGTTTCCCAGTAAAAGACCGGTGGAAATAGTTGCTCCCGACCTCGATATCCCCGGCAAAACAGCCAGTGCCTGGGAAATGCCAATAATAAATGAATCAATAAACGAGATCTTTCTTTCATTTTGCTTAACCAGATAGGTCGACAACAACAGCATAGAGGTTACAATGAGCATAAAGCCAACCAACATCACATTGCCGGTAAAAAAGCCCTCGACTTCTTCTTTAAAAAACAATCCAAGGATGACCACCGGTATCATCGAAACAAAAATCCTGGCAATATAGGAAGTCTCTTCGTTCCACTTAAAAGCAAACAATCCTTTCAGCAGTTGTAGCAGGTCTTTATAAAAAACAACCATTGTACTTAAGACTGTAGCACCATGAACAACCACCGTAAAGATCAGGCTCTTTTCGGCATTTACTCCAAGAATAGCCTTACCCAGTTCAAGGTGTCCGCTGCTGCTGACAGGTAAAAATTCCGTCAGCCCCTGGATAATGCCCAGAATCAAAGCTTCAAGCCAGTTCATTAATAAGAATTAAGGGTTAATCTCTTGGTTTTTTCATGATGGCATAGATCTCAATGATGTATCCGGCCAGTATGAGGATAGGGGCCAATGTCATCCTGCGGAAACTGAAAATGTCTTCACTGAAAACATTGGGATCATCAGAACCGCCACCGATCATCAGCAAAAATCCGATCAGGATAACTACCAGCCCGATCAGGAGCAAGCGATAATTTTCTTTCCCGAAGGCAAAGGCAATTGTTGAATCACCTGACACTTTAGCCTTTGGAGCAGATGCTTCTGTTGCTACATTCCCCTTCCCAGGTTTGACAATTTTAGGAGCTTGCTTTTTCTTGGCAGTCATATAATGCAATATTTAATTTTTTTCAAATGTAGGATAAAAATACAAAGATGGCTTTCGCTTAACAATTTTTAACCTCCTGTCTGCGCACAAAAATACAATCTTTTGCAACATAATTCAATATGATGCAATATCCACAAAAACAGATATCTGTTAATAATACAATTGATCGGCTTGTGCGCGGAGGTATTTTTTTATGGCAAACCAGGTCGAAAGATAAGTCAGCACGATGCCGCTAAGCAGTACGAAGGCAAGAAGTGTTAAAATAAGCCCTGTATCCTGCAGATTAACCAGTTCCGGTAGTTCCTTTCTTGAAAAATACAGGATGAGCCCCAAGAATATAATAGCAATAAAAGCAGCAAAGAGGCCCTGCATCACCCCCCTCCAAAGAAAAGGCCTTCGAATAAAACCGCCTGTAGCTCCCACCAGCTGCATGGTTTTGATGATAAAACGCTTTGAGTATATCGTAAGGCGTATGGTATTATTTATCAGAGCAATGGAAATAACCAGAAGCAGAGCACTAAATCCCAGGATTATAAGGCCAATGCGCCTGATATTCTTATTGATAAGATGAACAAGGTCTTTTTGATAATAGATCTCCTTAACATCAGGATTGGCAAGCAACTCACTTTCAATGATCTCCAGACTGTCAATATTAGTATATGCTGCCTGTAGCTTCAACTCAATAGAAGGCAGCAAAGGATTATATCCCAGGAAGCTGATAAAATCCTCCCCCAATTCATCCTGTAAGTCTTCGGCGGCCTGCTCAGGCGTAATATATTCGGTTGACTTCACAAATGGAGTAGCATCCAGCATCTTCTGCAGCTGCACGATGCCAGCTTCGCGTACATTTTCTTTCATGATGATAGAAAAACCGATATTCTCTCTCACATACTCTGATAACTTCTGGGTATGAAGCACAATGAAACCCAAAAGTCCAAGCATGAACAGAACCAGGGTAATGCTGATCAGGGCAGTGGCTTTAGATGATTGCAGCTTCCGCCGCTGATACCTTTCATCTGTTTTACTCATAAAAATGCTTACGGATTGATTGTATGAATGCAAATTTAGGTATTTTTCCTAATTTCGCAGTCGCAAATAAGGCTGTTGCCTTAATTTTTAACTATCATACCAAAAACATCTCTTTTAGGAAATAAAACTGATGGAATATAATTTTAAAGAAACTGAAGAAAAATGGCAGGCCCACTGGCAGGCTAACAATACTTTTGCAGCACTCAATAGTTCGCCGAAACCCAAATTCTATGTGCTGGATATGTTCCCATATCCGTCAGGTGCCGGACTCCATGTAGGCCATCCACTGGGATATATTGCCTCTGATATCTATTCAAGATACATGAGACACAGGGGCTTTAATGTTCTTCACCCCATGGGATATGATGCTTACGGGCTTCCGGCAGAGCAATATGCCATCCAAACCGGTACCCACCCCCAGCTAACAACCTATAAAAACATCGATCGCTACCGCAGGCAGCTCGACCAGATAGGTTTCTCCTATGATTGGAACAGGGAGGTGAGAACCTGCGACCCGCATTATTATAAATGGACCCAATGGACCTTCATACAACTGTTCGGGCACTGGTATAATCATAAAACCAATAAGGCAGAGCCCATCAGCGAGCTGATAAAGATCTTTGCTTCTGAAGGCAATGCGAGAATAGATGCCGCCAGCAGCGAATGCCCCGGCTTTTCTGCCGGAGAGTGGAATTCCATGACTGAAACGCAGCAGCAGGAGATGCTGATGAACTACCGCCTTGCTTATCTCTCCGATACATGGGTTAACTGGTGCCCGGAACTGGGTACAGTGCTGGCCAATGATGAAGTGAAGGATGGCGTCTCCGAACGTGGCAGTCATCCCGTCGAGCGAAAGATGATGAAACAATGGTCGCTCCGTATCACAGCCTATGCACAGCGCCTGCTGGATGGCCTTAAAGATATTGAATGGACCGAATCACTGGTAGAGATACAAAAGAACTGGATCGGAAGATCAGAGGGGGCTTCTGTTAACTTCAACATTCAGGGCCACGACAAGGTTCTGGAGGTCTTTACCACACGCCCTGACACCCTCTGGGGAGCCACATTTATGGTGCTCGCCCCGGAACATGAATGGGTGCAAACGATCGCCACTGCTGACAAAAAAAAGGAAGTGCTGGAATATGTAGAGATGGCTAAAAACCGCTCAGAAAGAGAAAGGGCCTCAGAGGTAAAAAATATTACCGGCGTATTTACCGGAGCATATGGCATCAACCCTGTGAATGGGGAGAAGATTCCGATCTGGATAGCCGACTATGTGCTTATGGGATATGGAACCGGCGCCATCATGGCCGTTCCGGCTCACGACAGCAGAGACTTTGCTTTTGCAAAACACTTTAAAATACCAGTCATCCAGGTGGTGAGCCAGCCAGGCGAAGAGCCAGGTGATCCACTAAGCTGGGAAGATTCATACGATGCCAAAGAAGGCATAATGATCAACTCCGGTTATATCACCGGCATGGACGTTAAAGATGGGATCAGAACCGTTAGTGACAGGCTAAAAGAAGAAGGTATCGGGTATGCTACGATAAATTATCGCCTGCGCGATGCGATCTTCAGCCGTCAACGCTACTGGGGTGAGCCTTTCCCCATCTATTATAAAGATGGCATGCCCTATGCACTGGAGGAAGATGAACTGCCGCTCGAGCTGCCGGAAGTAGACAAATACCTTCCCACTGAGAGTGGTGAGCCCCCACTGGCACGCGCAAAAAACTGGGTTAACAAGGATGGATACCCTCTTGAAACAAACACCATGCCCGGATTTGCTGGATCAAGCGGTTATTATTACCG
>JBDLIJ010000010.1:0-31372 GCA_039714935.1 Bacteroidota bacterium
GAAACAGAAGAGCTGCTGATGGAGTTTCAGGAAAAGCTGATCGACCGCTTCGGACCACTGCCCGGGGAAGTGAGCGGACTGATGAATGCTTTAAGAATGAGGTGGCTGGCTAAGAGGATAGGTTTTGAAAAACTGCTTCTCAGGAACCAGCGACTTACGGGATACTTTATCAGCAACCAGGAATCAGCATATTATCAGTCACCGGAATTTGCCAACATCCTGAAATTTGTTCAGTCCAACCCTCTGAGCTGCCGGATGAAAGAAACCAAAGACAGGCTTACCCTGACCTTTAGTAATGTGAACACGGTGTTTGACGGACTTGAACTGCTAAAGCTTCTTACAGTGGAAATGCCGGTGAACCTGTGACCGGTATCGGGCATCCCTATCTCTCTCCCTTCACTAACCATATATACACCGGCAAATGGTCACTATACCCCCCAATGTAGTTGTCGTAGGAATATGTCCTCCATGGGTATCCTTTATATTTCCCTTCCTGCTGGATAAGGAACTCTCTCTTGAAGATGTTTGCATCATATATCTTATATGACGAGTTATCTTTTCCTGTCAGCGCCATGGAAACAAGAACCTGATCGAAAAGATTCCATGCCCCGCGATAGGCCAGGGATCCATAATCTTCGGTATGGAGATTTTCAAAAGGATTATAGAACTGATATTTTTTCATTCCCTCGGGATCTTTATGAGTGCTCAGGGTATTTTTAACGCTCTCATTGATAGGGTCGTCATTCAAATCCCCCATGACGATGATCTTTGCCTGAGGGTTGATATTGAACAGAGAGTCAGCCATTGAGCGGGTGAGCTCAGCAGCAGCAACACGCAGATGACGGGAGCCTTCTTCACCTCCTCTTCTGGAGGGCCAGTGATTCACAATTACGTGTATGGTATCATCATCGAGGATGCCTGAGACGAGCAGCTGGGCTCGTGTAGTGAAATTTTCGATTTCCGGGATGTTAAGCTCATGACTGGAAGAGCTGAGGACAGTGAAATATTTTGCCTGATAAAACAATGCAACATCCATCCCCCTGTAGTAAGGGGAGTCGTAATGTACGAATTTATAATTTCTGTCTTTCAGGATATCGGTGCCGGCAAGGTCTTCCATCACTCCGGCATTTTCCAGTTCGCAAACACCGAGCAGCACAGCTCCCTCCGGAGTGGAATCTCCCACCCCGATCAAAGAGATCACTCTGGCCATATTGTCAAGCTTTTCAAGATATCGGTCGGGAGTCCACATCTTTTTCCCCCTCGGGATAAACTCCTCATCTACAACACCTTCCTGGTTGATGGTGTCGAATAGGTTTTCCAGATTGTAAAAGGCAACACAACGCTTACTGTATTCACCTTTCTTTGGGGTGCATGATGTAGTAATAAACGTCAGAAAGACAATGACTAACAAGAAGAACCTGAAAAATTTATTCATATTTACTATTTCTACGTGATTAATTTTCTCATAACAAATGTAAGATTTAATTGGGTTTTAGTTACTTCTCCTATCTTCTATCGCCTTCTTCATTCATCCCGCACCCCGTACCGCGCACCGCGGACCTCTTTCAAATCAAACCAAAGCCTTATCCTTTGTGTCAGAAATGTGAAATAATAAAATTATCCACCCCTGAATCCACTACCTGAATTATCTGTATTTTTGTTTGTGTTATCAAATCAATCTAAATATTAAATTATGAAAAAATTATTACTACTTATTGTCTCATTATTCTTCAGCATAGTCATATTCTCGCAGGAGTGTACCGATTTGTTTATTTCTGAATATGTTGAAGGTTCCGGGAACAACAAAGCTTTGGAATTGTATAACCCGACCAATGAACCAATTAACCTTGGGGAATACAAATTGGTGCGTTACAGCAATGGAGGGACTACACCATATGGTGTTGATCTTGGAGGAACGATTCAGCCAAAGAGTACTTATGTCGTGGTTCTCGATAAAAGAGAGCCTGGTGGTACAGGCTTTGAACAACCTGTGGATTCGGCGCTTCAATTAAAAGCCGACACCTTCCTTTGTCCAATATATGAAGTAAACAGGATGATGTATTTCAATGGTAATGATGCTGTTTCGCTGGAAAAGATATCCAATGGGACTGTGGTAGATCTATTTGGCCTTGTCGGACCACCGATGACCAGTGACGATAATGGATGGGGAGACTTAAATGATACTACCATAACATATAACAGTGGAGGTGTTCCTACTGAATATACAATACAAAATTATATTGTCGGACCTCTTTTTTGGTTATCCTGGACAGAAAACAATACCCTGATTCGTAAGCCAGATGTCGGTGAAGGAGTCCATGAGAATCCTAGCCCATATTTCGTTGTTTTTGAACAATGGGACTCAATACCCCAAAATACATTTGATTCCTTAGGATTTCATAATTGCAATTGCTCAAGCTTTGGTATTGGTGAAAACAATATTCATTTCAATGTCAGCATATATCCCAATCCTGTTATTAATGGCGAATTCAGGATTGAAGCCGGAGAAACCATTGAAGAGGTAGAAATCATTGATATCTCAGGGAGATTAATTGAGTTTAAGCAATTGGAAGGACAAAGCGGAAGTGTCAAGGTTAACATTATTGAAAAGCGACAAGGCTTTTATTTTGTTAATGTCAGATTAAGTTCTGGCCAGGTTACAACTAAGAAGCTACTTCTTTTATAGTTTGCTTCAGTAATATTTTATGCAATAGCGCTCCTTAAAACTTTTCTGTTTTAATAAAAAATTGTTGCCGGTAAAAAATTTTTCATTGCATCGAAAATGTAAGTTGTATGAATAATAAATTGTTTTTTCTTTTACTATTTATGCTCCATTTAGCCAATTTATTTGGCCAGGAGAAAACAATCACCGGAACTATTTCGGATGATATTGGCGATCTGCTCATAGGGGTAAATGTCGTCTATGGATCCGGCCTTGGCGTTATTACGGATATTGATGGCAGGTACAGCTTAAAGCTTCCTCCCGGCGAATATGATTTGGTTATTTCCTATGTTGGTTGCGAAACACAGGAAAAACATATTGTTGTTGCTGATAAAAACCTTTATATCGATTTCAAATTGAGATCAATTACGCTCCGTGAAGTGGAGATTATTGGTGATATAGCCAAAACAAGGGAAACACCTATCGCATTCACTAATGTTACTCCCACAAAAATGGCAGAACAACTCGCTGCACAGGATATTCCGCTTATTCTTAATTCAACACCTGGTGTTTATGCCACAGCAGCAGGAGGAGGTGATGGCGATGCCCGCATTAACATACGTGGATTTAACCAGCGGAATGTGGCCGTTATGCTGGATGGTATCCCCGTAAACGATATGGAAAATGGCTGGGTGTACTGGTCGAATTGGTTTGGCCTTGATGCTGTCATGCGCTATACCCAGGTGCAGCGTGGTTTGGGCGCTTCAAAACTTGCGATTCCTTCAGTAGGTGGTACAATCAACATTGCTACTAAAGGAATAGAGAATAATAAGGGAATTACCCTTAAACAGGAATTTGGGAATGATGGTTTTTTGCGAACTTCTCTAGGCATAACCAGCGGCCGCATGCCAAAAGGTTGGGGCGTTACTTTTGCAGGATCGTATAAAAGGGGCGATGGATGGGTTGATCAGACATACACTAAAGGCTGGTTCTACTTTCTAAGAGTTGACAAGGAAATTGGTAATCATGTGCTAAGTATTTCGGCAATGGGTGCTCCCCAGGAACATGGCCAGCGCAGTCATAAGAAATACATTGCCACATTTGATACAAAATATGCCCTTGAGGCGGGAATGACTCAGGATTTTATTGATAAGCTCCAGGGAGATGGCCTTCCTTTGAATAGAGGGTTAAGGTACAACCCAAACTGGGGGTACCTGAGCAAGGCATACATTAACAGCACGGATACGATCTATCCAAATACCGAACAAACCAGCACTGCTAATAACTTTTATCATAAACCAATGTTTAGTCTCCGGGATTTCTGGAGCGTAAACGAGCGTTTGTATATCTCGAATGTCCTGTACCTATCACTTGGAAGTGGTGGAGGGCAGTCGTTTTCTACAACACCTGAAATTGATACAACAACATGGCAGCAAGATCTGCAAACCCAGTACAATGCTAACCTGAACATTCTTCCGCCCTATTTCAATTCGCCAAAAAGATCCACAAATATTATGCGCAATGCTATGAATAACCATTTCTGGCTTGGCTTATTGTCGACTTTCGATTATGAAATAAATTCAGAATTTTCAATATCCGGAGGATTGGATCTGAGAACCTACCGTGGAGAACATTATCGTGAAATCGCTGACCTCTTTGGAGGTAATTATTACACTGATGACGGCAATCAAAATGAAGATGACACTACAAAAAAATATGTCGGTGATAAAATAGGTTATCACAATGATGCTATAGTTCGATGGGGAGGCATATTTGCACAGGTGAAATACCAGAGAGGTAACCTGACCACCTTTTTGAATTTAACAACTTCTGTTTCTGGCAATAAGCGGGTAGATTATTTTATACTTCATGCACCGGGTGAGACCTCAAGCAAAACAGAGTGGAAATATATTCCCGGCTTTACAGTTAAAGGAGGTGCTAACTACAACCTAAACGAGAGCATGAATGTATTCATGAATCTTGGCTTTATTTCTAAGGCACAACGATTTAACAATGTATTCGATAGGAATAACACCTTATTCAGAGATATTAAGAATGAGCAGGTCAGGGCGATTGAACTAGGATATAGTTTTGTAAAACCCATATTTACCCTGAATGTAAATTCCTATTATACCAGCTGGTTGAATAAGCCGGCTGATAGGGCAATGTCTACTGAGATTGATGGTGAATTTTATAGTGTAAACATCAACGATATGAATGCGCGTCACCTGGGCATTGAATTTGAGTTTGCAATAAAAATTCTTGATAACCTGACATTTGAAAGCCTTCTTTCGCTTGGAGATTGGATATGGACCTCTGCGGATACTGCACGGGTATATGACGACAACGGACAGCTATTGGAGACAAGACCATTTGATGCCAAGGGACTGTATGTTGGCGATGCCGCTCAATTTCAAAACAGGGAGAGCCTGCGATGGGAAATTATGCGTGGATTATATGTTAGCGGTGTATTTACATGGTTTGGTAAGCATTATGCGGAATTTAATCCTTTGGATTATGATTCTGAACAAAGTCCGGGATCATTTGATGAAGATGGTAGTCCCAGACAATCATGGAAAATTCCAGACTATTATGCTGTCGATTTTCATGCCGGATACTCATGGCGGATAAAGAAAGTGGGATTTCAGGTAAGAGGAAGCCTTATCAATGCACTTGATAATGTTTTTATTACAGATGCCCAAAATAATGATACATATCTTACAAGTCCTAAAGCCTTCGATGCAAATTCTGCAGGTGTCTTTATGGGAATGGGCAGAAGGTTTAACCTTTCCCTGCGGCTTAGTTTATAAATCAATTTTATGGAATAATATATTATGAAAAAAATTAGCGTACTAGCACTATCTCTTTTAATAACGTCATTAATGATGGCGCAGCAAACAGGTTATTATAACGGTACAGATGGGAAAAATGGGGAAGAGCTAAAATCAGCCTTGAACGATATTATTCAGGGCCATACACCTTACTCTTATTATTTCTCAAAAGAAATATTTAAACTTTCTGATGCCGACCCTCTGAATCCTGACAATGTCATACAGGTCTATACGGGTTTTTCGCACGATAATGCTGATTACGGCACAAGCGGCCTGGCACTTAACCGCGAACATGTATGGGCAAAATCACATGGTAGTTTTGCCGACTGGCCACCGATGTATGGTGATGTGCACAACCTCAAGCCAGCTGCTGCAACAGTAAACCAGGATAAAAGCAACCTGGACTTTGACAACGGTGGAGTGCAGCACGACATTGCAACAGGCTGTTATTATACTGATTCTACGTGGGAGGCAAGGGATGAAGTAAAAGGAGATATTGCCAGGATTATTTTTTATATGGCAACAAGGTATGAGGGCGAAGATGGTGAGCTGGATTTGGAAGTAGTCGACTGGAACAATACTTTCCCCCTGGCTCAGCATGGGAAATTATCTACACTTCTGGCGTGGAACTCTCTTGATCCACCTGATGAATTCGAACGTCACAGGAACGATGTAATATATTCCTTTCAACAAAACAGGAACCCATTTATTGATGATCCTAATTTTGCTGAGCTGATCTGGGACGAAACAACGCCAAATGCAATAAGCATTGACAATTTTCAGATAAGTCCTCAAATTGCCGTTGCAGGAGAGCTTGTTAATATTGAAGCCACTATTACAAACCTGGCAAACCAAACTGTTTCTGCCAGTTTATTCTGGGGTTTGAGCTATGCAGGATTGACGAACGAAATAACAATGACTGCGGCAGGAGATGTCTTCATCTGTGATATTCCCGGCCAGGCCGAGGATGTGACAGTATATTACAAAATTGTGGCAGCCGACATCAATAATGAGAATACATCAGTGGTCTATAATTACTATGTGCCTAAAATCTTCACGGGAACCATTGTCAGTATTTATGATATCCAGGGACAACAGCCAGCTTCACCTTACGACGGCCAGATAGTGAGTACAACTGGTGTGGTGACAGCTAATTTCGGCAGTTCTTATTTTATTCAGGATGGTAGCGGAGGATGGAACGGCCTGTTTATTTATGAATCCGGAAGAAACCCCTCTGTAGGTGACAGTATTGTGCTCACAGGTGAAATATCTGAATATTATGGTAAAACAGAGATGTCAGATATTACGGATTATTATTTTATTTCTTCAAATAATATGCTTCCTGATCCAGTGTCGGTACAATCGGGCCAGGTAGAAGAAGCACATGAAAGTATACTTGTGAAAGTTAATAATGCTATGTGTACGGATGATAATTACCAGGCCAATTACTTTATGTGGGAAGTAAATGATGGAACAGGCCCGCTAAAAATACATAACACTTCCGTCTATGAATATAATCCTTCTGAAGGGTCATATTATACCATAACAGGACCTGTGAATTATGATTTTGATGAGTGGAAAATTGAACTCAGGTTTGAAAGTGATGTTGTAGAAGGAGGGGATACGGATGGTCCGCTAGTAACTGAAGTAACCCCGCTTATCAGCACCAATATTAAAGTATTATTTAATGAAGATGTTGAAGCCACTACTGCTGAAGATATATCAAACTACCTCATCGAAAATATAGTTGTTGAAGCTGCAGTACAACATACATTTAATAAATCACAGGTAAATTTAACTGTTACCCCATTGTCGGGCGATTATGAGCTTACAGTACAAAATGTAGAAGATGTTTCGGGTAATGTGATGGAAGTTCAGACTATTTCCTTTTCATACCTTGGGATTGAAGAATTTCTTTTGGATGGGAAAGTGGAGATCTATCCAAACCCGGCATCAGGGAATGTGACGATTTCATTTGTTTCAAATGAGGAATTTGAACTCAACATCATCTTTGCTGATGTTTCCGGGAAGCAATTGATAAATGAGGAATATTTTGCAAAACAGGGTGTAAATGCACTTAGTTACGACTTGAGTGGCCTTGATCAGGGTGTATATCTTGTGAGCCTGAGAGGAGAAAAAGGAATGCTAAACTATAGGCTGATTGTTAGGTAGGTTAATTGTTAGATGGGTATGGGGTGCATGGTGCGCTGTCGATATCCGATCTTCGATATTCGAAATGCTGTAATTTATGGGCTTCTGTGGCGAAATGAAAATTGTTAATGAATTATAAAACATTTTTTCCTTATTTTGCATTATATTATTTTCGCAGAAAATTAATAAGCTTATGTCAGACAGACTGGTAATCACTCCAACTTACAACGAGAAGGAAAATATTGAGAAGATCATCCGAAAGGTATTTTCCCTTGAAACGGAATTTCATATGCTTATCGTGGATGATGGCTCACCCGATGGGACAGCAGACATTGTTAAAGGTCTTATGAAAGAATTTCCTGATAAGCTGTTTATTGAGGAGCGTAAAGGGAAACTGGGTCTGGGAACAGCTTATATCCACGGCTTTAAGTGGGCCCTGGCAAGAGACTACCAATATGTTACTGAGATGGACGCCGACTTCTCACATAACCCTGAAGACCTGCCCAGGCTATATGAAGCCTGTGTCAATGGGGGAGCTGATGTTGCAATTGGATCAAGCTACTGCAATGGCGTGAGCGTAGTGAACTGGCCTATGGGGCGTATTTTGATGTCGTACTATGCATCAGCCTATGTGCGCTTAATAACCCGGCTGAAAGTGAGAGATACTACGGCCGGATATGTATGTTATTCCAGAAAAGTGCTCTCTTCTTTGAACTTTGATAATATACGCTTTATCGGTTATGCCTTTCAGATAGAGATGAAATATACTGCCTGGAAGCTGGGTTATAATGTGACAGAGGTGCCTATTATCTTTATCGACAGGACTGAGGGAACATCCAAAATGAGCTCAAGCATATTCAAAGAAGCTATTTTTGGTGTGATGAGCATGCGATTCAAAAATGTGAAGAAATTGCATAAAAAGAATTCCTGATATATTTCTTCCTATTTCTTTATTAACTTAGCACTATGAATTCAGGCTATTACATAAAGAATGCGATCATTGTAAATGAGGGCATGGTCTTTACCGGCGGTGTGTATATTGCCGGGGGACGCATACAACTGGTCTTTATGAATGGCAGCCAGCCGGAAGTGCCTGAGGGCGCTCAGGTTATCGACGCAGATGGGCTGCATCTGATCCCGGGTGTGATTGATGACCAGGTGCATTTTCGTGATCCCGGACTTACTCATAAGGCCGACCTGTACACTGAAAGCAAGGCTGCAGTGGCCGGCGGTGTCACCTCCTTCATGGAAATGCCCAACACCATTCCACAAACACTGACACAGGCACTGCTTGAGGAAAAATATAAATCGGGAGCAGAAAAATCACTGGCCAATTATTCATTTTATATGGGTGCCTCCAATGATAACCTGGAGGAGATATTAAAAACTGATCCGTCGAATGTTTGTGGGATCAAAGTCTTTATGGGAGCCTCTACTGGCAATATGCTGGTTGATAACCCGGAAACCCTTGAGCAGATCTTTGCCAAAGCACCAGCCCTTATTGCCGTACATTGCGAGGATGAGGTTACGATAAAGGAAAACACCCGCATTTTAAAAGAGAGGTTCGGGGATGATATCCCGATAGAATACCATCCTCTGATCCGTTCAGAAATAGCATGTTATACCTCTTCAGCTATGGCTGTTGAGCTGGCTAAAAAGCATGGTACACGCCTGCATGTCCTGCACCTGTCTACTGCCAGGGAACTGGAACTCTTCGATGATGAAATTCCCCTGGAAGAGAAAAAAATTACTGCAGAGGTATGTGTGCACCACCTATGGTTTCATGAAGGGGATTATGAACGGCTGGGGACCCATATTAAGTGGAATCCTGCCATCAAGAGCCTCGATGATCGTGACGAACTGCTGAAAGGGCTCCTGGCGAATAAACTTGACGTGATTGCAACAGATCATGCACCCCATACGCTGGAAGAAAAGCAGAACACATACTTCAAGGCCCCCTCAGGAGGACCACTGGTACAGCATTCCCTGCCTGCCATGCTGGAACTGTTCTACAAGGACCTGATAAGTATAGAGAAGGTGGTGGAGAAGATGTGCCATGCTCCGGCAAGATGTTTCAGGGTGAAAGAACGTGGATTCATCCGGGAAGGCTACGCTGCCGACCTGGTGCTGTTGGACTTGAATCGTCCGTGGAAAGTAGCAAAGGATAATATTCTTTACAAATGTGGCTGGTCGCCTTTTGAAGGAGAGGAGTTTTCTTCGACGGTAACACATACATTCATAAACGGGCACCTGGCATACCATGAAGGTATTTTTGATGAATCTGTAAAAGGGGAAAGATTATTGTTTGACAGAAAATAATTGAGAAATGAAAAAATATTTATTATTACTGATTTCATTATTTTTTCTTGCATCCTGTGGTCCTAAGCTTGAGAAGGTCATTGAGGATACACATGCCGATGGCAGCCCCAGGCTGGTAGTTTATTTCAAGGTCGTTGACGGCTTTAAGAAAAAAGTGAAGGTGGCCGCTTTTTACGAAGATGGCAGCAAACGCTATGAAGGCGAATTTGCCGATGACAAAAGAGAAGGGTACTGGATCTACTGGTATGAAAATGGTAATAAATGGAGTGAAGGTTATTTTAAAAATGACCTTCGCAATGACTTTGGTACCACCTGGCACAAAAACGGCCAAAAACACTTCGAAGGCAGTTACCTGGAAGGAATTCGTGTGGGGACGTGGAAATTCTGGACTGAGGAAGGGGAATTTGTGAAGGAAGTGAACTATGATGAATAGTCGCTTCCGGATTTAGAATTTATACTTCTTAAGCCTTTCAATGATCCTACGCTCTTTTTTGGTGGGCCTTCCTTCTCCGCGCTGGCGATACTCAATGTTCAGCTCATGATGCATCTTCTGCTTGTCGTACTCTTCCTGCGAGGTGAGGTCTTCCATATAGTCAGGGACCAGCTTTGCCCCAACCCGATTGTGCAAGAGGGCTTTAACCCTGACGGTTTTGGTGAATGAACTTAAGGAAACATCGATCTCATCATCTACTTTAATTTCACGTGAAGCCTTCACATTCTGTCCATCAATCTTCACTTTACCACCTTTGCAGGCTCCAGCAGCCTGGTTGCGTGTTTTAAATATACGCACTGCCCACAGCCATTTATCGATGCGTACGCCTTCCATCATTATTTCTTCCTGAAGTATATGGTGATCGGAACCCCCTCGAAGTTGAAGTTTTTCCTCATCTGGTTTTCGAGATAGCGCTGGTAGGGTTCTTTAATATGGTCGGGCATATTTGTGAAGAACGCAAATGCAGGATAGGCCAATTTTAACTGTGTAACATATTTTATTTTAATACGGGCACCCCTTACCATAGGAGGGGAGTACTTTTCTATCAATGGAAGCATGACCTCATTGAGCTGTGAAGTAGTGATGTTACGAGCACGATTTTTGTATACCTCATGGGCTGTTTCCAGTACTTTCAGGATGCGTTGTTTATTTGTTACGGAGGTGAAAACAACAGGGATGTCAGTAAAGGGTGCTGTCTTTTCCAGGACCTTTTCTTTATATGCAACATGTGTGTTGGTTTCTTTTTCTACCAGGTCCCATTTATTGATGACCAGTACAACGCCTTTATTATTTTTCTGGCATAGCCGCAGGATGTTCAGATCCTGGGATTCGATGCCATCCTTGGCATCAATAAGCAGCAGGCATACATCAGCTCTTTCAATGGCCCTGATGGAACGCATGACGGAATAGAACTCGATGTCTTCGTGTACCTTTTTCTTCCTGCGAAGGCCTGCGGTATCCACAAAGAGGAATTCAAAGCCAAAGCTGTTAAAGGGAATATCGATAGAGTCGCGTGTTGTTCCTGCAATAGGAGTGACGATATTTCTTTCTTCTCCTATCAGGGCATTTATCAGGCTGGATTTGCCCACATTGGGCCTTCCGATGACGGCATACTTGGGCAGGTCGCTTTCCTCTTCTTCCGCTTCAACGCTAAATTCTTTCACTACCTGGTCGAGCAGCTCGCCGGTGCCGCTTCCATTGATTGATGACAGAGGATATATCTCGCCCAGCCCGAGGGCATAAAACTCTCCTGCCAGCTGTATGCGTTGCGGATTATCAGCTTTATTTACAACCAGAAATACCTTTTTGTCGATCCTGCGCAGGATGTTGGCCACATCTTCATCCATGCCGGTGATGCCATCCTTCACGTCGACCATGAATATGATCACATCAGCCTCGTCGATGGCCAGGCCAACCTGCTTGCGGATCTCTTCTTCAAAGATGTCTTCGGAGCCTACCACATAGCCTCCTGTGTCGATGACAGAAAAATCTATCCCGTTCCAGTCGGAGGTGCCATAGTGCCTGTCGCGCGTAACGCCACTGGTCTCTTCCACGATGGCCTTACGGCTTTGTGTAAGACGGTTAAAGAATGTGGACTTGCCCACGTTGGGGCGGCCTACGATAGCGAGAATGTTTGCCATGGATGCTAATTTGCTGCAAAGATACGGAATCCATGACATTGGACCTTTTACCTTTTACCTTTTACCTTTGCCTTTAAAAAAAACAGACCAAGTTTCCCCGGCCTGTTTTTATTTTACTCATTGCTAATTTATTTTATAGCAACTTTCGCTTTGTAAACCTCTTCTCCGTTAAAGACCATTACCTGGTAGATACCCTTTGCTGATCCTTTCATGTCAACATTAAGTTCATTGGTATTTAACAGGAATTCATCAATGACCAGGCCTCTCATGTCAACTACCATTACACGGGATTCCGGTAGCAGTTCAGCTTCAAACATCAGTGTGAATTCGCCCTTATTCGGATTTGGGGCGATGAGCAACTCATTACCAGGATTGGCATCATCATCATCCAAGGCAAACGACTTAAACGATCCATCACTGTGAACATTCAGATTGCCTCCGTCAAGAAACTGCTGAATGGTAATGGTGCCAGTCCAGTTGCTGGCATACCACAGGCCTCCCCATTTATCCCAGATGGTAATTGCAATAAGGTCGTTGCTGCCAGGCTCACCATTGTCGTCCATATTGATCTGCATAGAGGCATTCCCTTCCAGGGAGACAGGATATAATGGGTCGGTAATATCCTCAATGCTGGCTTTGCAATTAATGGTTGCCTCCCCTCCAAGGAGATCAGGGAGTACTGCCAGGGAATTGATCTTATTGCCTTTGATCTGGTAGGTGTGAATGCCATCTAATTCAGTTTTCCTGATGATGGTGTTCACTTTACCCCTCAGGTTAGTTCCGTTCTTATTAAATCTCACGTTGAAACCGAAGTTGTTCTTGCTGCCCACATCGCCTGCCACCATCCCGGCCGGGTTTACAAGTGTGATATATCCTCCGCCGGTCACGAAATTCGGCAGGGGCTTGGCTACTGTCACGATTACATCATCTTCAGAGCTGTTACGCGTATAATAGCCATCCACTACAACACCAATTTGGAAAGTTTCTGCATCGCCGGCAATAGTGACATTCCAGTCGTATGTACCAACGGCCACCGTAGGATCCGTAGGATCAACCAGCCCAATAGGAACACCAGATACAATAATACCGCCATCCCTGTCCACGAAGGAAAGCGTGGCATTACGTATATCACCGGCATCGGGATCTGATCCAGGATCAAAATCAGTGATATCCTGAATGGTGGCACTCAATGTGACAATTGCATCACCGGAATTGACTCCTGCGGTGCTTGCAAAGAGTGCTCCTGTATAGTACGCTCTTGCATCTTCCTGCTCGATTGTAAGAATTGTGGTGGGGTCTGTTATGCTAAAGTTAGGATTTACATTCAGCAAGTATGCAGTAACCGTATGTGGTCCGGGAGCCATCTGCCCGGTTGGTGGTGTGCCATAGGGTGTTGGCTCCAGCAAGGCAACATTATACAGTGTTGCTGTCAAATCCGATCCTGATACTGTAAAAGTGACCGTGCCCATATATTGCGTGCCGATATAAATGTCGGCACCGCTAGCTGCTGACTCGCCGCAGGTGTGCCCATCCGCAATTTCTACGCTTATGTCAACAAGGTCGCTGTATTGCTGCGGGTTCGGGATAACTGTTACTGTTCCTGCCACAGCTTTAGGTACTACTGTAAGTTCAGCAACATCTGAATAATCGTCGCCACATTTGTTGGTAAACACGGCATAGTATTTATAGCCGCTCATCTCAAGTGTGACACAGGAGATATTTAATGTTTTAGCTGTTTCTCCCGCTAATAAATCATAGTTACTGCCTCCGTCAGTACTCCGGAACCATTCTACTGTAGGTGTAGGGTTCCCGCTTGCGTCAGCAGTGAATGAAACATCATCGCCCCACTCGGCTGCAACATCCACTGGATGAACTGTAATCTCTGGCGCAGTGTGAACAAAGATATAATCTGTTTTTGTTTCGGCATCCGAGCCATAATCGTTAGTTACAGTGAGCGTGACACTATAATATCCGCCCTCATTAAATATAACTCTTGGATTTTGAGAGCCAGCAGTTGTTCCTCCGTAGTAGGATACTGTTGAAGGAGAGAACGACCATAGCCATGAGGTCGGGTATTCCGAAAGGTCTGTGAAGTCAACCGGAATTCCTTTGCATGGATCGGTTACATCGGCCTCGAAGTCGGCCACGGGAGGACATCCCATAAAGCAAAGGTTAATGGTATGGGCTGTATTGTCCTCTGTAATGAAATCGACCGGGTATCCGGTAGCAACACCTGCCCATGATTTCGAGCTTGGTATAGTTGCATCTGTAAATTTAATATGACCGCCTGAACCAGGAAAGGGGGTATCCATCGTATTAATATCACCATAGTCTGCCGGTGTGGCGGAAGGTTCTGTCCCGGCGTCGGCACAAACAGTGTAGAATTTTTGCGGATGCGTGGTATTGATAGCACCGATCAAAACATCCTTATGTTTATGATAAATCAACAATCCATGCCCGGGAAGTTCTGCATCAAAACCTATTTGCTGGCGATTTTCCATTATAAAGGATTCGCCTGCTGTAGTGGTGTTATAGTAATAAAAGTTAGTGCTGCATTGTGCAGAATTAAGTAATGTCATATTGGCCTGGCTGGTGAGTAGGTTTAGTGATACCCAGCCGAAGTAATGAGACTTGATAAATGGGTTGTAATGTGCCGGGCAATCACGGTCACCATTAAAATTGCCGCTGGCCATTGTGCACCAGCGTCCGAGACCCGAGAATTTCCCTCCTGTGGCCTTGTTAACATCATAAAAGTCGGGTGCTCCCATCACATGACCAAATTCATGGCAAATATTACCTATGCCTGATATATCTGAGCCTGTATTGCCTTTATATTCAGCAGAGCAGGAGTAAGAGCTGATATTTTTCCCATCTAAAGTAACTGTTGGGATATTCCATGCGTGGTACCAGATGCAATCTGCTCCGCCATTTTCGGCTTCATTATAGCCTGCATAGATTACATATACCCCGTCAACATTGCCATCTCCGTCGTTGTCGTAATCTGCATAATTCACATCGGGATCAGCCAAAATTACAGCCTCTGTCACCAGTTCCCGGGGACGAATATCATCCCCGCTTGCATTGTTGGCCCCATAATAGGCATGGGTGTCGGATGCTGTATATGGGCCGGCTACATCTACTGATAAATGGAACTGGCCATATGAATTCTCTTCATAGAAATCTTTCACACTACCGTAGGTTCCATAACCAAGCTGGTTGAAAAGATTGTCAAAATTAGCCTGGGTTTCAGTAAATGCAAGGTCAGTGAACCCTATTAATATGCATACAAGCTTACGGCTTCCTGTTGTAGGAAATGCAGTCACTGATTCCTGAAACATGTTAATATTAAACAGCTGCTGCATAATGGAAACCTGCGACCTGCTAAAAAACAGGTCCTTTGAGGTAGTGGCCAGAAAAGAAACCTCATTTGGAGTCCTTTCAGCAACATCATGCGCCTTCAGACCTGATGGCACCAGACTGCCTGATGCATCCAGTATCCCGTATTCGTAGATCCCTGCATCATTGTAAAGTAAGGTATAACCGTCGAGGGTTTTAGCCCATTTTATTCTTTCATCGCCCTGTAAAATAACAGTAATTACTGTTCCATCCGACTGGCTAACCTGCATAGGATCTGGATATGCTACACCTGCTAATGACTTTTCGGATAAGAGAACAGCACTTAGAAACAATAAGCATATTATGAGATGAATTTTTTTCATTTTCTTATAGTTTAATGTTAATTACCTTTTTTTTCTTACGCCTTTTATACCTCAGCGCATCGGCTTTGAATAAAATCCTTCCGGCATTTATATCCAACAATACTTTTTATTCTGAGAAAAAGACCTCCTTTCTTAAGAGTTAATATACGCCTGATAATCTGTGATATAAGAAAGGTAACAGATGCTATAAACATATAGCATAGGATGGATTCCCGTCACTCCATGCGGAACTAATACTTTAATTAAGAGGTAAATATACGAATTATTAGTCCTTTAGTCAAGAGTGAGTTGTATAGAAGCTTCCTGGAAAAATTAAACTAATTATATATACCTAGTGTCCAATGACTACTGCCAACAGCCAACTGCCTACTGCCAACAGCCTACTGAGTTAACTCCCTTCGGTCATTGATCCTGAGTGGGGGAGGCTTTACAACAAAGTCCTTTGCTCACTGCGTTCGCCAAGGCTTTTTCTTTTTATACTTTCGCACTCAAGCGAGCTTGGTGCTCAGCATAAAAAGAAAAAGTCCTGATGCGCATGCATCAGGACTTTGTTGTAGCGGGGGCAGGATTCGAACCTACGACCTTCGGGTTATGAGCCCGACGAGCTACCACTGCTCCACCCCGCAATATATCTTTAAAACGGACTGCAAAGATAAATTTTTGTAACTTCCCCACCAAATCTTTTTTCATTATTATTTTAATATGAGTCATAAGGCGGGTTTTGTGAATATTATCGGTAAGCCAAACGTGGGGAAATCCACACTGATGAATGAATTGGTAGGGGAGAAGCTGTCGATTATCACCTCTAAAAAACAGACAACCCGCCATCGCATTCTCGGAATTGTAAATGAGGACGAGTACCAGGTTATCTTCTCTGATACACCGGGATATCTGAAGCCCGATTATAAACTGCAGGAATCCATGATGAAGTTCGTGGAAGATGCCCTGCTGGATGCAGATGTGTTCCTCTATATCACAGCAGCTGATGAGCAGGATGAAGAGGATGATATTGTTGAAAAGCTAAAAAAATCAGCTGTGCCTGTGATCGTAGTCATCAATAAGATTGACCTGTCGGACCAGAAGAAAATAGAAAAGCTTTATGACGGATGGCAGGAAAAAATTCCCAATGCAAAGGTCGTTCCCCTGTCGGCACTGCATAAATTCAATGTCGACAACCTGTTTAAACTTATATTGGAATTGATTCCCGATAGCCCTCCTTATTACCCTAAGGACGAAATGACTGATAAGACCATGCGCTTTTTTGTGTCGGAGATCATCCGTGAAAAGATTTTTCTGAATTATCAGCAGGAGGTTCCTTACTCAACAGAGGTAATTGTTGATGCCTATAAAGAGGAAGCAAAGATCATTAACATCATGGCATATATTTTTGTTGTGCGTGAATCGCAGAAGGCCATCATCCTTGGCCATGAGGGCAAAGCCATCAAAAAAGCCGCTACCGCTGCCCGCCTTGACATAGAAGCGTTTGTAGGTAAAAAGGTTTTTCTGGAGATCCGCGTTAAAGTCAGCAAAGACTGGCGTGATGACCCGCAGAAGCTGAAGCGGTTTGGATATGAGTAGTAGGCAGTATGCAGTCAGATATTTACCAGCCTACTGCAAATGTCCTATTACTATCTAAAATATACCAAATACCCCATCAGGAGTGATTCCGAGATAACGATACCAGGTTTCTCCCATCAGGATATTCGTAAACCATCCTATAACCAGCATTGTGGCACCAAACTTAAAAGTGTTGGTAAGGCTGTATTGGTCTGTTTCGTAAAGAAGGGCAGCAGGCTTGCTGTTAAATGGAAGCATATATACGTGCTCAATGAGAAAAGCAACAGGCAATGCCAGGCTGATCACATCAAACCCGAATCGATTGGCTACACCAATGGCGATGGGAATAAAGATCATGGTACGCATGGTTTTCGACTGGAAAAACAATGCACTGAAAGCCATCGCAAAAGTAAGTGCCAGGTATAAAACCCAAAATGGTGTTTGTTCACCGAACCCGAGGGCATCGAAGGCTGCATTTACAGATAGTGAAGGAAGATCTGTACTTTTAAAGCCGGCTCCGAGCGTATATGCTCCTGCCGAAAATAACATCAGGTGCCATGGGATATCTACATCATTCCACCTCAGGATGCCGATTCGTGGCAGCAAGGCAATGACAGCACCAAGAAAAGCTATTGCCGTTGGGCTGATACCATGAACTTTATCGGTTGCCCAAAATGCCAGGATTGCAAGAAAGAGAACGGCAGACTTTATTTCCTGGAAATTCATCTTGCCCAGCTTGTGTAGTTCTTCCTTCAGGCGCTCCATCCCACCGGGAGTTTGTGGCAGGCGCTCTTCTTTCTTTAATGGGAAGAATATTCTTGTGGCAACAATGTAGCCCACAAACATTAATACAAGGGCAACCATAAAGTTGGCCCTCATCCAGTCAGCGAAAAATATGTCTACTCCCGTAGCCCCTGTTATCAGTGCTGCTGCCAGGAGATTGGCTCCTGATCCGGTGAGAAACCCACTGGCGCCAATATTAATATAGAAAAGGTTTTGCAGGACTATATTTCTTCCAAAATTATTCTTCTTGTCTTCTCCCCGTGCACCATAAATAGCTGCAATAACCATAAAGATGGGAAGCAGGATGGCCGCCTTTGCCGTTGTGGCAGAAATGAAGGCTGACAGGACGACATTGATAACAAGAAAACTAAGAAAGATTGAAGATGATTTTTTTCCAAAGTGGACTATGAACCATAGCGCAAACCGCTTGGCAAGACCTGTTTTAACAAGCATGCTTGCCAGCACAAAAGACATGATATTCAGCCACATCACCTTATGACCCAACTGTGCATATGCCTCTTTTTCGCTCAGGACGCCAAATAATACCAGACTGATAATTAATATCAATGATGTCAGGTAATTTGGGATAGCTTCTGTAATCCAAAGGACCAGGCCGACAACAAATATTGCCAGCATAGCAATGTTTATTCGTGAAAATTCGGCAGCCCCTCTTGCGTCGAAAATACCTCTGGCATAATCGCTCAGTGAATTGGGGTCGATATTCTGAAGGAAAACAGGCTTGAAAATGAAATAGATCAAAATAAAGATAATGATAGCCAGCGGGCCACCGGAATTGGCCAGGTATGTTTCTACCTTTGACTTTGAGCGCTTTGGAAGCTTCTCAATCCGGTAGTTTTGCATGTCCAATGGATCAAATCCATTTTTTTCAAGCAGCTTATCTTTACTCATTTGACTCATTTCTGTGATTATTGAAGACCAGGATGATTGACCTTACCAGCTTTTAAATGGTGTTTTCATTAACATGGAGTTATAGTAACGTACATCGCCGGTTACTTCTTCTCCCAACCATTCAGGTTTTTCAAAAGGATGATCTTCTGAAGGCAGTTCAATTTCAGCAACTGTTAATCCTTCATTATCACCATAAAATTCATCTACTTCAAATTTTAATCCGGATTGTTCCGGTACTATGAATCTCGTTTTGTCAATTACTCCAGGTTCACAGATGTTAAGCAGGGAACGCGCTTCCTCAACAGAAACTTCTTTTTCCCATTCAAACCTGCTGGCACCTGATTCACTGCCAATCCCTTTGATCGTTAAAAATCCTTTATCACCCTTTATGCGTGCCCTGACAGTGCGTTCAGGCACTGATGAGAGATATCCCTGGGTAATTCTTGTTTCTTTGGTAACCAATGACCTGAAGTCACCTTTTACCAAAAACTTTCTTTCTATTTCCTGTGCCATGGTATTTTCTAGTTTGCTAGTTTTTTATCAATCATACCAACTACTCTTTTCGATGCCTGTAAATAGTTGATGTTCTCATCTCCTTCAAGGCCAAGGTCTTTGATGGTCTTTTTAATGTCGTCAATTTCGGTTGACTCAGAATTCACCGTTACGACCATTGCACCATTGATCCAAACATGTGCATACTCGCAAATGGTGTCATTAATCATATAGCCAAAGCGTTCTTTTTCAACGGTGACAGCTAATAGGTCAGGATGGTTTTTAACCATACTAAGGAATTCATCCAGCTCATATTCTTTATCCTCAAGAGCAGGCATTTCCACTTTGAAGGCAGGGAAAACTTCATTAGCCAGCACTTCAGATTTCATTGGGAACTCACCTTTCATTAAGGGATTCCATTGTTCCAGGCCATCAATCTCCTGCACAAATGTTTTAATATCCATTTTACCATCCCTGATCTTGGTGTTGTTCACATCATTTGTCCTGGAGATGATATATGTTTCTTCAGATGTTCTTTCCCATACCTTCTCTGGTACAGGCACTGAGAGTCGTGACATCAAATATGCAACATCAGAAAAATCTCTTCCGAATGTCCTGAATTCAAATCTTGGTTTAGAGATTGCTCCAATCTCCATCTTTTCTTTTGTCATTGTATTATTATTTTATTCTTAGAAATTATTTTCATTCCAATCGTGGGGTAGTTTCACCAGGCCCATGATCCTTTTAAGTGCTTTTGGGTAATTTACATTTTCAGTATTCTCGTCAATGTCTATCATCTGTTTGGCTTCGATCACTTTTTGAGGATCTTCGTGCTCGATACAGATGGTTTTGATGGATGCTCCATTGACTTTGATCTCTGCAATTTCAGTAATGCATTCGCCAACTGTATATGCGTGCCTTGTTTTCAATACATATGCTATCGACAGGTCGGGGTCTACGGAAACAACCTCGGCGATGAATTGCTCGAGCGTGTATTTTTTTCTGCTGAAAACAGGGCTCTCAATGCCCAGGGCAGGGAAGACAACGGTTTTGATCACATCGGCATTTAATGGGAACTTCCCTACTAAAAATGGATTCCATTGTTCCAGCCCGGCATCCTGTTGTTCAAGGACTTTTATATCCATAACCCCTTCCCTGATCTTAACATTGTTTTTCCTTTTCCAGGGGGTCAGTAAATATATGGAGTCCATCTCTCTGGTTTGCTCTTTCTCAGAGATTTTCCTGATCTTGCTTTCATAAAGATCCAGATTATTACCGAAAACCCTGAATTCATACCTGGAAGGAGTCGTTGCTACCATAGTTAGTTATTTTTTATTTGATATTGATATAATGTAGCGCTTGCATCATTAATAAGATATACATCTTGTTTATCAACCACTATCCCCTCATACTTGCTGATATCTAAATTAAATCGCTTCAGAACCTGTGCATTATAATCGCATTGGAATATGCTTTTCGACTGATCACTTACAAACCACAGAAATGATCTGTCTGTTTCAACACAGATGCCGGAGTAGTCCAGGGCAAAGCCAAGATCATCTTTACTAATGATCCCTGAGCCTGGTTCCCAGATAATCATCAATTCAGGATTTGTTTCATTGACGATATAATATAATTTATTGTTTGTATTGTATGATATACCTTCCAGCCCGCTATTGTCAGCGTTAGAAGGGATGACAATCTTAAATGTTTGCAATTTCATGCCCGAATCATAATCTAGCAATGTAATTTCGCGATCAGCTTCTTCAACGATGGCAAGCACGTTTTCGTCAGGATTATATGCAACGCCTTCAAGGTCTTTACCCTCATAGTTCAGCATACGGATGATATTCCCCTGCAGGTCCAGTTCATAGACCATATTTGTGTGATCGCTCACAGTAATCAGGGTCTGATGGCCGGGGCCGAACGTGAGGCCTGATGGTTCCGGGACATCCACGGCATAAGATTCTACCAGTTCAAGCTCCCCAATGGGAGTTTCAACCACCGTATATGGTGCTGTACTATCCTTTGTGCATGACATTGCCAGCAGGGATATTACTACGATGATTGAAACTTTTAACATGGGGCTTAGCGCTATGAATTAAATCTATTTTTGTACGCCATTGGCTGCCATTGGTGTTGGAGGCGTAGCCGATTCCGGATTAAAAATAACCCAGGTAGCAGCACCATCACCATTGCGTCCTGCAGAAAAATCTGTATCAGGATTTGGCAGGTCACAGCCTGTATCACAGTATGTGTATGACTCGTTGAAGCTTACACCATCTTCTGAAATGCCAATTGCTTCTCCGCCGCTGCCCAGTTTAAAGCTGGTGTGCAGTCCTTCACCAAGACCATCGCAATAAAGAACCAGATATCCGTGTGCAGGTACTGTTGTCAGTGCAGGGTCATCAGTTGGAAGCTGGTATTGAAGCATGTCTTCAAGATCGTCAGTAGCATACCATCCTCCCATATCGATGGGTGTGTCGCCGGTATTATAGATTTCTATCCAGTCGGGGAAGTCACCATTATCACCGGGAACCGGGATGTTATCATTGCTGCACATAAATTCGTTGATGATCAGTGCGCCGGCTACTGGTGCGCTACCATCATTGCTAGCACCGGGAGTTTTAGCAGCAAGGGTACTCCATTCGCTTCCTGCATCTACAAGCCTTCCAAAGGATTTGTCATCTTCCATGCCGTTAAAGTCTTCGGATACATCGATCTCAGCTTTCTCAGGATCATAAATTGCAGCGAAGTTATCCCCTGATGAACTTAAGCCCATATCGATAAATATTTTTCCATCGACAATGCTTGTTGGAATATCACCATTGGCATCAGCAGCGCCACAGATCAAAACCAGGTAGCCTTTTGGAGGTATCGTCGTTGCAGCATCATCTGTTGCAGGGATCTGAATATATTCAGCTTCCTCTCCGGGGGCATCAGTAACCCATAAACCTGCTAAATTCAGGGCTTTTGTTCCATTGTTATAAAGTTCTATCCAATCGGCTCCATCACCCAAATCATCCACAAAATATTGATCGGTAAGGTCTTTAGGGCAAAGCTCATTGATTACAATGCCGGAATAATCCACCGGTTGCGGTGGTGTTGGCTCTACTTGTTCATCCTTAACACAGCCAGAAAATAACAGGGCCGTGATTATGCTTAAAGAAATATATTTTTTCATTTTTTCGAGTTTTTAATTTTCTGTATTTATACTTAGAAAGCGATTAATATTCGTGCCTGGATGGTGCTGAAATCAATACCACCTTCACCTGCTGGTGTGATATCTTCTCCGGCTTCATTTACATCAAAAGTTGTGTGTTTTCCTTTTCCATCTGCCCAGCGATCGTGATTAACATAGGCATAATTCAGCATTAGCTTAACATTATAGTTGAAGTAATAATTTAAACCAAGGGTGTATGTTTCGCCCGACCCTCCGGCAATAAATGGGATGTCTTCACCCTCTTTGAAACTGTTGGCATCCATGAATGAATACCTCAGGGCAACCTCAAAGGCTCCCTTTTGATTATCTCTGAAATCGACCTGGGAGAACTCTGCATCACCCATATTATAGTAGTAATCGGCATTGTTGACCAGCCATGATCCCATCATGTAAAAGCCACCTAATTTCATTTTGTCTTCGCCCTCAGGTACCTCATTAACATCCCTTTGTATCCTGGTAATGATGTATTCTCCCTGAAAACGGAGGTTGTTGATTGCATATGCCAATTCTGTTCCAAGGATAACTTTGGTTTGGCAATCTTCCACCCAGTCGGTGTCGATATATTTCTTACGGTTAATCTCAGTTTCAGCATTTTCTCCATATCTGAAGCTGTTAATAGGATCTCCGATCTCCTGTATCTTTGGTGTCCTGTATGATCCTGCAACGCCAATATGTAAGACTTCTTTATCCTTTTTAATGGGTGCCCATGCGGTTCGAGCGGTAACAGACCAACCTGCATCAGTGCCTTTAGACTTATTCTGGTCTCTGATAAGGTCGTTTGCCAGATTGCTGGAAAAGACACCCCCTTCGAAGAACAGGTGGTTGGAGAAGGTTTTATAAGCAACCCCTAAATGGCGTGATGGAGCTTGCTCACTGGGATATGATCGTTCTATAAAAGTTATGTATCGCGATGTGGTCATTGTTGATAGTGAGAATGGCTCTCTGAAGTTACCGGCCTTGATCTGCCAGTTATTACCAATGTACCGGATGTAGGCATCTTTGATATCTACTGCATTGTTGCCAAAATCAAAGTCAATTTCACCTCCCCAGTGACCCCAGAGGATCGCTTTCATTGCAAAACGCATACGGCGAATATTAACTCCGTTGCCAATTTCGTGAGTTTCACCCTGGTAGGTGTTGTCCCCCATGTAAAATGCACCATCGAAATAAACACGGTTGTCAAACCAGTATTTAAACCTCTTGTCAGTTGATGACAGCATCAGGATGCCATCCCTGGATTCAGGATTTAAACTTACTCGCACACCAACTTCCTGGCCATAATCATTTGTTTCTCTATCTGATGCACTCAGGTATACACTGATGTCGGACGCCTTCTTAACCTTAACCACTTGAGTAGTATATTTTTCTCTGATAAATTCAAGGCTCACAGGAAATGATGCAACCTGGATTTTAAAAAACCCATTGCCATCAGTGAGAACCTGTGATGATTCATCACCCTGAATTTGCACGGCAACATCCCTCATGGGTGTTTGCATGCCAGCAGGGAAAACCTTACCACTAACATAATTCTCTTCCTGTGCGTAGAGCTGACCGCTCAATAGGGCAATAATCAAAAACCCTAAAAGAGCCTGCATTGTGAAATTGCTTTTTTTCATTTTATTGAGTTTTGGTTTAAAATTGATTTCATTAAGCCAGCAAAATAAAAACATAAACAAATAGGTGTAAAAAAAATGGCCACTACACAAACCCTACATCTTGATATTATTAACTCTCAGATTTGAGTACAGTAAAGGTTATCAGTAAATTACATAAGGTGTGAGATGTCATGTCCATTTATAGGATGCTTAAAATTCCCTGATAAAATCATTCAATCCAAGCTTTGGATCCACTTTCAGCTTTTTACGAAGACGATACCTGTTCATCTCCACGCTTTTAGGAGAAATGTTCAGTATGGATGCAATTTCCTTTGAAGATAGATTAAGACGTAAAAGAACAGCAAGCCGTTTTTCATTTTCAGTCATGGAAGGGAAGGCCTCAGAGATACGGTGAATAAAATTGCTGTTTTGCTCGTTGATGTGCATCTGGAATTTTTCCCTGTCCCTGTCAATTGATAGATCCTGTGTGATCATGAGCGATAATTTGTTGAGCCCAAGCCTGGTCTCATGCTCTTTCACACTTGACTTGATCTGAACGACTTCATCCTTCAAATCATTCAGGAATTGATTTTTACGTATGATACTCATCGCCATGGTGACCATTTCATTTTGCCTGAATTTTAACTCTTTGTCAAGATCATTCTGACGATGGATATTATTCTTTATACTATTCTCCAGATTATCGATCTGCAGCAGATATTTTTTTTCATCAGATCTTGCCTGGAGTTTGAGCAGGCGGTGTTTGTTTATCAATTTCCACAATTGATATAAGAGAAAAAGGCTGATAATGATCAATATGCTTATCCCTATCCAGTAAATTATTGTAGAATTGCCGCTTGCAGTGTGCCTTTTTTTGCCACTCACCTCTGCTTTGTCCGGGCTGCTCGCCTCGGGCTGCAAAATAGCAGATGTATCCTGAAATACTGTTGCGGGTTTGTGCTCCCTGTTAGCATCAGTGTCATTCACAATAGCCTCAATGCTACTCATCAGGTTGCGGTCACCGCCAACATCACCTTTGAATACATTATTTACAAAAAACAGCATGAAGAATGTAAGTATCCCGGCCAGCACAGGTGTTGCAACCCACCCAAGGCTGATACTGCCAAGTATTTTGTATTTGATTTCTTTTCCTCCCTTGTACAACCCTATTCCGATGATAGAGCCAATCACTACCTGTGAACTGGATACTGGTACCAGGGGAATAGCTGGCAATCCAATTGATTGAACAGCATCTGATAAGCCCTGGGAGGAGAAAATAAACAGTACAATGGCCTGAGAAAGGACTACTACTATTGCTGCTTCAGAAGTAAGAGGCATCAAAGTATTTCCAACTGTAGCCATTACGTGTCTCGAATAGGTGAATATCCCTATGGCAATGGCGATGCCACCAATAAAGAATAATTGCTGAGTGCTGTCAAATTGAATAAATCCCAGGTTAATGCTCGGTAGCGTAACTGCTGATGTAAAAACACCCATAACATTTGCAATATTATTAGCTCCAAGGCTATATGCACCGAATGCTCCAACCACCAGCAATCCATACCTGATAAAACTATCTCTGTACAAGAGGTGTACTTTTGCTTTTTTAGTATAGCCTTTGACCAGCATATACAAAAGAATAGCCGTCAGGCCTCCAAGGATAGGTCCTGATACCCATGTTGTAACAATTTTCGTTAGCGTGCTGACATCCGTTGCGTTATTGGTATAAAAGTTCCATCCGATGATAGCTCCAACAATTGATTGAGATGTAGATACAGGCAGCTTCATCCGTGTCATCCAGTAAACGGTGAGTGCAGCGGCAAGCGCAACTGTAAAAGCCCCGGCAAGTGTTGATATGCTCCCCAGTTTCCCCAGTGTGCTATTTGCCCCGGCGCCCTGTATAACTGCTCCCAGTATTACAAAGATACTTGCAGTAATAGCGGCAGTTTTGAACTTGATCATCCTGGTGCCAACCGCTGTACCAAATATATTGGCAGCATCATTGGCTCCCAGTGACCAGCCCAGGAACAGTCCGCTTGAAAGATAAAAAAGTATGATCATATACTCATTTTCAATGCCAGTATTGAAAGCATATCAGCAAGGCTTTCGGCCTTATCTGAAACAGTTTCAATATGTAATGCAAAATATCTTAAATGTATTTTCTGACTTAATTCCAGATCCTTCATTTCATGGAATAAGCGCCTCTTAATATTTCTTGAGATCTTATCAGCTTCTTTTTCATAGAAATATACTTTGGAAAGCATTTCTTTGACTTTTAAAGGCTCCCTGAAGAAAGTGCGAGCGGCGGGAAATGCAGCTAAAGCAGCCTCTGAGGAGGTCTCTGCCAATCGAATAAAGTCATTCGTCAGCTCAGTGGGAACAAATGGTAACTCAGCGTCAAATTGATAAAGGTTGTCTTTGGCGATATCAATGATCTCATCAATTAAATCCAGCATGCTTTCAATATCACCTGCATTCTGAGGTAAGATTGACCGGCGATAGAACTCATCATCTATTTTACGTTGCAATTTATCAGCATTCGCTTCAAGCCTTTCAATCCGCTCAATCTTATCGGCAAAACTCGCTTTCTCATTATTAAGATAATTCGTCACACCTTCTTTAAATACAAGGATGCCTTGTTCGACAGTATCAATGAACTCATCGATGTCGAAGACTAATTTTTTGACATTTTTGTAAAGCATTGACATGATATTCAGGATTAAAGTTTACTGCTGCAAAGATAGAGAAATATGGATGCCTGATTTTCAGAGCAGTGCAAATGTATAGTGCTAAACCTGGTATGTATAGGTGTAAAAATATTATATGAGCCAGTAAGGCAGCGCATTAAGATTTTTAGTGTAGGGGCTGCTTTTGGCATTTTGTATATTTATATACTTGTTATATAAGCACTGTATAGTTTGAATAGAGTCTTTATTGTTCAGAATATTTAATAGAATAGATATTTTTGCGTACAAGATTTTCTCTTGAGAATAAATCAATAAATTATTAAACAACATCAATATGAAAAAAAACTACTTCTTAATGACTAAGATGATGATACTTGTATTATCATTCTTTATTTTAACAGGCGTTGCTCAGGGCCAGCTCTATATAAATGAGTTTATGGCAAGCAACGATTTTTCCTACCCTGGCCCCCAGGGTGATTACCCCGATTGGATTGAAATATATAATTCGGGTTCGGAGGCTGTAAATCTGGCCGGTTATTATATGTCTGATGATCTCACTGATACATCAGCAATGTTTCAGATTCCTGCAACATATCCTGATTCTGTGACCGTTCCTGCAGGAGGCTACATTTTATTCTATGCCAATAAGGGCGAGGCAAGCAGTGTGCTTAACCTGAACTTTAAACTGAGTGGTGGTGGAGAGCAGATCGGATTATGGGATCCTGATCAGCTTTTCCTGGACAGTCTCACGTATACCGATCAGATCACAGATACCTCCTATGGAAGGTTTCATGATGGAACTGATCACTGGTATTTTATGGCCGACATCACCCCCGGTGCTTCAAATATCAATCCCAACCCTCCGCCGACCGTTGAACTTTTTATCAATGAATTTATGGCGAGCAATGATTTTGCTTTTCCCGGCCCCCAGGGAGATTATCCAGACTGGATCGAGATATACAACCCCGGAACAGAAGCAATCATGCTTGGTGGTTATTTTTTAGCTGATGATCTTGTAGATCCTACTGCTATGTACGAGATTCCGGATACTTATCCCGACTCAGTGACTGTTGCTGCCGGAGGATTTATTGTCTTTTATGCCAATAAGGGTGAAGCAAGCAGTGTGATGAACCTGGACTTTAAGCTGAGTGGCGGTGGCGAGCAGGTTGGATTATGGAATCCTGGTCAGCATTTCCTTGATAGCCTTACATATACAGATCAAATTACCGATACTTCATACGGACGTTATATTGATGGAACTGATAACTGGTACTTTATGCCTGACTTTACACCGGGAGCAGCCAACCAGCATTCGTCATCAATTAATGAAGTTGATGAGAACGCATCTGTATCACAGAATTATCCCAACCCTTTTAGTGGTGAAACAAAGATTGAATTTTCATTGGAAACACCTGACAGGGTTACCATAGAGATATTTAATGTTAGTGGTGCTTTAGTGTCAACACTTGTTAGCGCTGATTATACACGGGGTACGCATACAATTCTATGGGATGCCAGTGATATGCCTGCAGGGTTTTATTTCTATACCTTGCAAACCAGCAAAAGTATTATCACAAAGAAAGCCTTAATTGTAAGGTAAGTATATAGCACTTTAAAGTATAAAACCGGGTGATCGTTTCAGATTATCCGGTTTTATTATGCCTACTGCCTACTGCCTACTGCCTACTGCTTACTGCTTACTGCCTACTGCTTACTGCCTACTGCCTACTGCCTACTGAATAATCACCTTACCACTCACTACCTGCCCTCCGGAAATAAGCCTGTAAAAATACACGCCAGCCTGCAGGCCTTCGGCATTAAAGCTTATGGTATACGTCCCTGCTGCCTGGATTTCTTCGACCAGAGTTTGGATTTTTCTCCCAAAACTATCATAGACACATAGCTTCGAATATCGAGTATCGAGTATTGAGTATCGAATATGAGTAGTGCTGCTCACCGGGTTGGGAAATACCGTTATATCTGTACTTTCAATAATACCATCCGTGGTTCCGGTGCTTTCATCTTCAATAACTGTCAGAAACTGGTTTGCATTAATATCATACATCTTTTGAATAATGCCTGATGGCCAGGATATGATCAGGCTGTCGGCTGAATATGCTCCATCAAGACCGAAATGAAGCTTGAGATCTGAGTTGTCGTGAAATCCCCCATCTGGCAATACATTTCTTGATATCCTCTGGCCAGAGACCCAAACGTCCGCCTGTGCACCAATGCCATTGGGATTGGATTCAACGCCTACCAGTATTATATTTAAGAATGATCCCGGGCAGTTGTTGTTTTTAAACGGGCGATACTTATCGATATGCCCGGCAGCAAAAAGGTCCATGGCACCATCATTATATTGAACACCTGCCTGTGTGGTGGTGTTTGTGAAGCTTCCATCTCCATTATTATGGAGAAGCATGTTTGCCTGGTCGCCATAGGTCGTGTGGTAAATATCCATGAAGCCGTCACGGTCGTAATCCAGTATAGCGACACCAAAGAAATTGTCGTATGAACTGCGAAGCAGTTCAACAACAATAACCGCAGGTGTAGCCTGCTGTTATTGCAATCAGATGTTTCACAACTCCAGAGAAGTTGAACATTGACTCCCTTATCTATTAATACCTTTTTTTGCAAAATGTCACAGCCTGTTGTAATAAATAATACTTTTTTCTTGCATTATGCACATATGTGCATTATCTTTGCAGTATCAAATAAATGTAATAATGTATGCCGCGACCAAAAAATAATAGAATTGTTCATGAGCCTCCCTTGTTTACGGAGTTTAAACCCGTTGGAGTTCCCGGGACAGATCTTGTGCAGATATCATTCACACTCGATGAATATGAAGCAGTCAGACTGGCTGATTATATTGGTTTATCGCATGAGGATGCTGCTGATGAAATGGAAATTTCCAGATCCACTTTCAGTAGACTTGTCGAACAGGCCAGGAAAAAAGTAGCAACCTTTCTTCTTCAGGGAAGACTATTGACCATTGAAGGAGGGGAGGTCCATTTCAGGTATAATATAATACGTTGTCAGGATTGTGGGCATATGTTTAAAATAAATATTGAATCACCTGTTTCCAATTGCCCGTCTTGTGGGTCAACTAAATTGATCAACCATGCAGGAGGTTTTGGTCATGGGTATTGTTGTAAAGGTAGAAACCAAAAAAACAGGAGGTAATTATGCCAGGAAGAAACAAAACAGGGCCTCAAGGAGATGGCCCAATGACAGGCAGAGGTTTAGGCTTGTGTGCAGGAAATAGTAATCAGGGCAATGCCGGATCCTTTGGAAGGTATGCATCTCACCAGGGCTATCGCCATGGAAGAGGATTTGGGCATGGAAGAGGCATGGGATATCGAAACAGAGAAATCTATAATCGTTATGCCGATGAATTTGTTCCCGAGATCTCTCAGGAGACTATGCTTGAAAACGAAGCCAGGATTCTGAAAGAACAATTAACATTAGTTGAGAAGCGACTCTCTGATTTTAAAAAGGGAGATATTAATAATTAATAAAGAGTATTATAATGAATAACTCAGGTAAAGGATTAAATAGAGGATCTGGTCGTGGATTAGGTCGTGGTGGTGGTGGTGGCCGAAATAAAGGTGGTGCTTTTGGCACAGGAGGCTTTTGTGTTTGTGCAAAATGTGGAGAGCAAATTCCTCATCAGCAAGGTGTAAAATGCACAAGCATAAAGTGCCCTGAATGCGGGCATACAATGATCAGGGAAGAATTGCTTAAGAAATAAGCAGATAAAGGTTTTTAATAAAGACTTTGACTTTGAAAGCAGGAATTAAGTGGTCTAATAATAAATTGTAATGCTATGAAAAAGATGATAAACTTATTCGACTCTGAGAATTGGGAAACCCTGAATGGATACCCTCAGGGTACAATGGCCAAGATCTTAAGGGATGGCGAAAATGCAAAAACAGTATTGTTGAAATTGCCAGCAGGTTTTTATATGGCGCCTCATTCGCATCTTACTACCGAGCAAAATTTCCTTATCGAAGGGGAATATGAAATTGCGGGTGAAAGATTTTCCCCCGGCTCTTATCAGATATTTTCTCCCGGTGATGAGCATGGCCCGTTTGAATCAAAAAATGGTGCAATGGTATTGGTTGTTTATGATAGCATTTAAGTGGATTAAAAAATATTGCAATCAATAAATTATAGATTATGAGAAAATTATTTGCAGTTCCAACTATAGGTGGAAAATTATGTGCTCACTTTGGACATTCAGAAAAATTTGCCATTGTGGATACAGTGAACCAGGGAGTAATGAGCATTGAATATGTCGCACCT
>JBDLIJ010000011.1:0-30097 GCA_039714935.1 Bacteroidota bacterium
ATCCTGAGGGTCCCATTTGGTAAATAGGCTCAGCATCTGGAGCAAGCTCATAACCGTCAGCATACCAAATCATATCAAATGTCCAGTTAACAGGAGTTAAGTCACAAACTGTATTATTTTCTACAACATCCATTTGTACCAAACCAGTTTCATCATCATCAGCATGTGATTGTGCTGCATAATTACTTATTCCAATTATATCATAAATAAATTGACCTTCAGTAAATGCATCAGGTGCACTTCCTACTACATCATAAATAAAATCAAGACCTTGTAACCACATATCACCACCAGCATCAAGATATTGAATTAAGGGTGCGTTAAACTTGTAATTATTAGTATCACTAATATCCCATAAGTATAAATCAACACCATCATGACCTGTGTACCAAATAACCAGATCATAAGCACTTAATATAGGGTATCCGGGATAGGTTCCTGTGGCAGCAGCATTATAAAGATCGTAAGTAAAGTCAAGGCCATCGTCAATATTCATTAAAATGGTATCAACCTCAACATATCTGTCTTCTCTTGCGTTATCGTTTACCAACAAAACTTTATAACCAGGGGTAGTTCCTTGATTTGAAATAGTTATTTCTGTAGAATCTTTAACACCTGAGCCATCAGCTGCAGTTGCAATAGCCCAAACAGTTCCGTTTCCAAATGCACTAGCTGTTGACTGAAGTAAGCCTGTGCTATTTATTGTGGCATATCCAGTTCCTTGGCTTACTGTCCAGAAAACAGAATTAATAGTTGCGTTTTCAGGAAGTACTTCGGCCAACATTTGTAATGAGCCACCATCCTCAGTAATTGTTGTTGCACCACCTTCGCCAGTTACAATTATATCTGTAACAGGTACTGATCCGCTACCAGTCCCCCATTGTGAGAAATAATCAAGGCCTTGCAGAATATATTCATCAGTATTTTCTTGTGTGTCGATGCGAGCTGTTTCAGTAGCTATACTTAGCATTTTTCCATCACCTTTTTCTAAATAGATACTTGAAAAGTATGCAGAAAGGTCATATCCTGCTGGTCCCATTTGATAGATATTTTGTCCATCGGCTGTTGGAAGAAGAGCATCGGCATACCACATTGTTTCATAAGTCCAGTTTAATGGCGTGAGTGTGAATATGCCATTATCAGCAACAACATCAAATTGTGGAACGCCATCTGAATAAACACCATCATCCACATGTGATTGTCCAAAATATTCGCTAATTCCAAAATAATCATATACAAAATCACCTTCACTAAAAGTTACCGGAGTGCTTGAGTAACGGTCGTAAAGGAAGTCAAGACCCTGAACCCACATCATGCCACCTTGATCGATATATGATTTGATAGCTTCATTATCAGTTTCGTCACCATTCCAGAAATATAATCCGGCCCCATCATTTCCTGTATACCACATAACAAGATCGAAATCTGACATAAACTCAAGTGATGGTGATGCACCTTCAGCAGCTGCATCAAAATAAAGATAATCATAACCTGAATTTTCGATGGCAGTCTTTATTATTTCTACTCTTAGTGTATCATACCCATTGTCGTTTACTAATAAGGTAGTAAGTACTCCACCTGTGCCACCAGCAAATTGCTCAAAATACTCAAGAGCTTCATGAAAAATAGCAGCTGTATTTATTGATGTGTCGATACGTGCTGTTTCTGTTGATAGTGTTAGCACTTTTCCCGGCCCTTTTTCGTAATAAATACATGAGAAATACGCAGAAAGGTCATATCCTGCTGGTCCCATTTGATAAACATTTTGTCCCTGGGCAGTTGGTAATAAAGCATCGGCATACCACATAGTTTCATATACCCATTGCATTGGTGTAAATGTGAAAATAGGATTTCCGGCAACAACGTCAAATTGTGGAACACCATCTGAATAAACACCATCATCAATATGTGATTGTCCAAAATATTCACTAATTCCAAGATAATCATATACAAAATCACCTTCGTTAAAAGTTACCGGAGTACTTGGGTAACGGTCGTAAAGAAAGTCAAGACCTTGAAGCCATAACATTCCACCACCATCGATATATGCCATAACCGACTGGTTATCTGTTTCGTTACCGTTCCAAAAATGTAATCCGCCGCCATCATTACCTGTGTACCAAATAACAAGGTCGTGAGCATTCATCTCTGACAGTGAGGGTGAAATTCCTGCTGCTGCAGCATCAAAATACGTGAAATCATATCCCGCATCGGTAATTGCGGTTTTGATAACTTCAACCCTTGCAGTATCATACCCGTTATCATTCACAAGAAGAATGGATAAGCTGCTGTACGCTGAATGCGTAATTAGCAAAAATGTTGTTAGAACAATTAAATAGTAGATCTTTTTCATAGAATAAATTTTAGAGGTTTTAAAGTAAAGACGCAATTTTCTATCCTTAACCCCTAGTCAACTTGTTATTTTTACCAGGTTGTTGATATTTATTTAAGCTAAGCAACATAAAGATACCAGATCAGGTTAACCATAGTCACTTCGCAACAGTCTGTGAGTACCTGGCATGAAGTGATCAATGAAAAGACGATAGCGGATGCTGTATTGGATAGATTAGTACATAGCTCTCATGGAATAGATCTCAGAGGTGAGTCGATGAGAAAGAAGAGAAAAAACATTAAAAGGGAACGAATTAATTTTATAAATTTGATGGTAATAGATTACGCTCTATGTAATTTTTTTTGCAATTGAAAAAGACTGCTCAGTTTGGTCAGGAATGATCTGCTCAGTTTAACAGGAATATGCATCTTAATGAGAAAACTATTCTTCATATTGACCATTGTTTGCTTTACAGGCAGCTTATCCGGACAAAACACCAATGTATTAGATAGCCTTTACATGGATCTCCAGGAAACCGATGGGAAAGATAAATTCAAAATTCTGATGGACCTGGCTAATCATCTGTTGTATATATCACCGGACAGGACTGAATATTACGCGAAAGAAGCATTGGCACTGGCAAAAGAATACAATGACACAATAAACATCATTGCCAGTTACAGAATACTGGGAGGCAAGCATCAATACCAGAGCCAGTATGACTCTGCCATATATTATTACAGCAAGGCAATCGAAATAGCTAAAATAATTGATGATAAACGGGAAATAGGCGTATCCATGGCTAACCTGGGAAATATTTTTAGTGATCAGCAGAATTTTGAAAAAGCAAGGACAGTGTATCAACATTCCCTGGAGATGATTAAAGAAGCAGGCGATCCAGGCCAGGAGGCCAGGCTACTGAATAACCTGGGTATTACATGTAATTTTTTGAAACAATATGATGCAGCAATAAAATATTTGCAGGAAGCACTGGAGATAAAAATGGCCCTGGGTGATAGCATCAGCACAGGAGTCACGTATTCAAACATGGGGCAGGTATATAAAACGGCTGACTCCCTGCAAAAAGCGGAAGAGTATTATTTTAAGGCACTCAAAATTTTTAATGAAAACAGCAGCATGTACAATACTGCTTTTGTTAATAACAAGCTTGCAAATTTATTTTTCGACAGTGAAGATTACGATAAAGCATATTACTATATAACACAGGCAATCGCGCAGGCTAATACTGTAAATGCCAATGCAATTGTTAAAGAAGGTTATGATCTCTTAATTAAATACAGTATCGCAAAACAAGACTACTTACAGGCGATTAATTATTACAAAGAGTATGTGAAATTATCTGAAGAGATCACTGAAAACCAGAACCAGAAACTCCTGTCTGAATTGGAAATTAAATATGAAACAGAGATCAAAGAACAAAAACTTCAATCAAAAGACATTACGATCAGGCAACAACAGTATTTGTTGTATTTGTTCCTGGTCATTGTTATTACCAGTATCATTTTTACCCTGATTATTTTTATCCAGAAAAGAAGACTCACAACAGCCAATGAATTCCTGGTAAAAACGAATATGGATATTGTGGCTTCACATAAAGAGCTGCAAAAACTTAAAGAGCAAGCCGGCAGTGAGCTGGTGCCTGGAGCAGGACAGGATCACCCTGTTGATGTTAGTGAAGATGAAGACAATATCATCATCAGGCGAATTGTTAAAGCCATTGAAACAGACAAGTTATTCATGGACTCTAACCTGACAATCTTTCAGCTTGCAGATATCCTGAATACCAATAAAACCTATATCTCTAATGCCCTGAACACCCGGATGAATAAAAACTTCAATACCTACATCAACGAGCTAAGGGTTGCTGAAGCCAGGGATTTAATGGCTGACCCATCCAATGATAGCTATACAATCGCCGCCATAGCTGAAAAATCGGGTTTTAATTCTATATCAACCTTTAACCGCTCGTTTAAAATACAAACCGGTGTTACCCCTTCCTTTTTCTGGAAATCCATCCAGAATAAGCGTAAATAGTATGACTGAGCCTGTATATTATTAGCCTGCTAGCATTCCTCAAAAAAGAAAATATTTGTCAATTTGGAAATTAAGAGGCACCTTTTATCGCTTGCTATCATCTACAATGTAATTTTGGAGGAATTTAATTAAAAACTGTGTAAATAGGTTTTTCCGAAATAGAGAATTTTTATTAATCAAAAAGAGAGTTAGTTATGACAAAGAAAGTTACTGGATTATTACTGATGTTTGTTTTCAGTATGTATACATGGGTTGGTTTGGCACAAAGTAGTGTTGGCCAAATTGATAATGAGAGGAATATAACGGACAGGGGTGAATACTGTGATGCATGGAGTGATCCTGAAGGCTACGAAAGCATTGAAAGAGTGGTTGCCGGAGGTGTTGACAATGAAACCATAAACACAGGCTATGCTGACTATACGGATATGGTCATGGAAATAGAAAGATTTGAGCCGCTGGATATAACCGTTACTATCGGGCAAACCCTCACCAGTTCAACAACGGTTGTTTGTTATATCGACTGGGATCAGAATATGGTATTTGATGAAGGTTATGTACAGTTGTTCGCACCTATTTTCAGCAGAGAGTTTTCAGGAGAGATCATTGTTCCTTCCAACCAATATCAGGGGAGCACAAGGATACGTATACGTGTTGGATACTATCCGGTGCCTGGTGAGGTGCCGCCACCATGCGATAACGATTGGAGTGGGGAAGTTGAAGATTATACCATTCAAATTCTTGATGAAGAATCCCTGGAAATTACTGCCGGCAGTGAAACCATATGTCAGGGAGAAACTGTGAATATTACTTCTACAGTAGTTAGTGGTAGTTCAAATTTAAGTTATTCATGGACTTCAGATCCGGCAGGCTTCACCTCTAATGAGGCTGACATCAGCGTAATACCCGATATTACAACTACATATATCCTGGAAGTGAATACCGGATCAAATATACTGACTGACCAGGTATTGATCGACGTTCTGGAAGCTCCGATTGTAAGCATTATTGCTGATGATACTATCTGTTTGTACAACACTGTAGTTCTTGATGCGGGAGATGATGGCGTTGAATATTTATGGTCAACGGGTGAAACTACCCAGACCGTAAGTATTGATCCTTCAGATTATGGTGTTGGATCACATCTGTTTTTTGTTGATGTTACAGGTGAGAATTCTTGTGTTACTACCGATAGCATTTATATAGAGTTTATTGATTGTACCGGAATAAGTGAACTTGAAAAATCGCTTGATGTAAACATCTATCCGGTTCCTTCTGATGGTGTATTTAATGTTAGTCTGAATGCAATGGAAAACATGGACCTTGAGATCATGGTAATGAATATGACTGGGCAAGTTGTATTTAATAAGATGACGAACATTTCAGGTATGCGCCATCTGGTAATCGATATCAGGGAGCAGGCAAAAGGAGCCTACCAGCTTGTGTTTAAAAACAGAGATCAATTCTTTGCAAGAAGACTTATTGTGAAATAAACAGGGAGTGTTATTTGATATTACACTTTTGAAATAATAATTGAATGGCTCATTTCGAGAGATATATTGTATTGTTGATCAGTCTTATTATTCCAGTAATCGGTATTGCTCAAAATCCAATACCCGGTTTTGTATATAATGAAGTTGTAAACTGGCCGCCTGAGGGGATTTCTTATTTTACCATTGATGAGGATAATGACGGCATACCCGATAATATGATTTACGATACTGCTACAGGGGAATTGTCATATTTCAATTTGGTAAGTATTGGTAACAATACAGTTGGCGATCCTGTAATTCAACCGCTGCAAGGGCTTTTAATCGAATGTTTTGTTCCTCCTTTTGTATCAAGTTACCATATAAGTATTGATGAACCTGTTTTAGCTGCAGGTACAGTAGCTATAAGATTAGTTATGCTGGAAGTAACAGATATTTATTCTCCAAGCCCAACATCATACGATGAATCAACTTTCCCAGATGAATCATACTGGAGATGGCATATAAGTGCAAACCGGAATTGGCAGTTTGAAAAGGACAGCGCCTTCTTTGGCTTGGAAAGTGTTACCAGGATACCTGCTTATAACGGAATGAATTTTGGCTATTCAACACCACCTGAAAACTACTGGGGGCCTATCGTTTTTGATCAGGTGCATCTTGGCTGGAGGATCATGAATGCAGACTCCGCTGATTTTATGAACTGGGTTCACAATGCCGTTTCAATAATGGAGAATGAGACCACTTATGAAAGTGATTTTAAAGTGTATCCCAACCCTGCAGATGAAATCATCATCTTTGAGAAAAGAGATCAATCAATAAAAGAAGTTGGGATATATGATATGTCTGGTAAAATGATGAAAATATTTCGCGTAGTTCATAATCAAACATCAATACCGGTTTCTGACCTGAAAAGAGGACTTTATATTGTAAAATCGGGGATACAGGCAGAAAAAGTATTTATTAATTAAGAAAATTGACATAGACAATGAAAAAAAACATAATACATTTCATGTTATTGGTGGCATTATCTGTTGTCCCTATGACTGTTTCTGCACAAGATGTTGTTCTTGATTTCGACTCTCAGAGCGGAATGGAGTTTGAATATATCAGGCTGAGTTCAAAGAATATTTTGCAAAACAAAACAGCCTTTACGATTGAATTCAGGTTTAATAATGTATGGCCGGATCATGCCGCTACTTATTTTGCCCAGCAAAATGGCGATGAAAATGGCACCATATTAATGGAAAGGTGGTTTGGTGATAACTATGTAAGAATAGGTGGTGCGGGTATGGCCAAATGGGGTTTCGACCCTGAAGATGGCGTTTGGCATCATTATGCAATTGTTTACGATGGCAGCGGATCTACCAATGATGATCGCCTGAAAATTTATCTTGATGGCCAGCTGCAAACAATTGATTCATGGCAGGGTACTATTCCCTCCTCGATCCCGAACGTAGACACCTGGTTCTATATTGGCTGTAAGCATTATGGCCTGGGAATGATCGGGCAGGACATAGAAGGCCAGTATGAAGAATTTCGTATCTGGGATAAAGCATTATCAGCCAGCGAAATTATTAATGTTGTTAATTATGATGCCAATGGAAGCGAAGATGACCTATTTGGTTTCTTTGGATTTAACGAAGGTGTGCCGAACGGCAACAATGCCGGCATTACCGACATTCCGTTTAACGGCAGTATTTCAGGTCACCTCGAGGGATTTATGATGGAAGGTGATTATGCTAATTTTGTTGGCGCAAATGCCGGCATTCTTGTCGGAATCCCTGAAAATATTTTTTCAAATGAAGTATCACTTTATCCAAATCCCAATATCGGTCAGTTCTCAATTGAACTTACTGAACTTTCCAGGGTACAAATTACTTCAATCACAGGAAAGCTTGTTCTTGATCAGACACTGGACTCAGGAAAACATCCTATTGATATAACTGAATTTGGCAGTGGATTGTATTTTGTGAATATCATAAATGCACATCAAATACAAATTGCAAAGGTTATTGTGGAGTAGCCCGATTTCAGATTTTTATCGTATCCGTTCAAACATTTTATACTAATAAAGAACTAATAAAAAAACAAATGAATAATATATTTCGAATTGCAGTGGCACTGTTATCAGTGTTGGTCGTATTGAGCTCGTACAGCCAGGAGGAAAGGAAACGGACAAGAAGAAGCAAAAAACAAAACGAGCTGGTCGACACCCGTATCGACAATATGGGTTACTGGAAGCAGAAAGCTGCTGAAGGACTTGTGCCGGTGACACCTTATAAAAGAATTCCACGTGCAAAATATACAGGAAGTGTTATCATTGCTGAAAGTGTGATGGGAGGAAGGGAAGATTCACCTGATGTTCCCGTTTCCGACAAGGATGATGTAACAGCCTCAGAAAACTCGGTATTTGTTAGTCCCTGGGATAATGAAGTGGTGTTGAACTCTAACAATTCAACATCCTGGGATGATATCATAGCAGAAACATTATTTGGAGCAAATGCTTATACTTCACAAGATGCAGGTTTTACCTGGGGGGGGACGGAACAGGGAGCCGGAGGATATAATATCGGAGATCCCACAACAGCCATATCCCTTGATGGAAGCCGTATGTATGTGAATTATATTGATGGTGATTTTGGCCAGGGGGTCTCAACATCAACGGACGGAGGAGAAAACTGGATTACCGCAATGGTAGCTCCCAATCCGGGCTATCTGGCTGATAAAAACCATATGTGGATAGATAATAGCGTATCAAGTCCCTATGCAGGGAATTTATATGTCGCTTATACAGCATACAATTATACGCCTGAGGTGGATATTTTATTCCACCGGTCCACCGATGATGGCAATACCTGGTCGGGTGGATTGAATATTAGTTCGGAAGTGATGGCATTTAGCCATAACCAGGGGGTGAATATCCAAACCGGACCCAATGGTGAAGTATATGCCTGCTGGGCTATTTATGATGGATGGCCAGCAGATGAATGTGCGATAGGATTTGCTAAATCAACCGACGGCGGAGCAACATTCGAACCATCTGTCCGCATTATCGAAAATATCCGGGGAGTCAGGAATACTACGGTGGGCAAACAAATGCGTGTAAATTCCTTTCCCGTAATGGCAGTTGATATCAGCGATGGCGTTTATCGAGGCAATATTTATATTGTATGGACCAACATTGGTGAACCAGGGATTAATTTTGGTGAGGATGCATCCGTATATATGATACGATCAACAGATGAAGGTGCCACCTGGTCAAACCCTGCAAAAGTGAACCAGGACCCTGCGAATCAAGGGAAAAAGCATTACCTGCCCTGGATCACCTGTGACCCTCAAAAAGGCATATTAAGTGCAGTATGGTATGACGACAGGAATGTGGGCGCAAACCAATGTGAAACATTTTGTGCCAATTCATATGATGGAGGGGAAACCTGGGAAGATTTCAAGGTGAGTGATGTTGCTTTTACCATTTCTCCCATCCCGGGCCTGGCAGAGGATTATATGGGTGATTACCTTGGCATCTCTGCCAATGGAGGCCTCGTATACCCGGTATGGACCGATACACGCGGAGGTAAATTCATGTCGTACACTTCTCCATACTTCACAAACACATTGCCCAGTCCATCAAATCTGAGCATTGATCTTAATGATGAAAACGGTGAAACCACATTGAATTGGGTTTTTGAACCGAATGACGATCTTATCCATTTTATTGTCTACCGTGATAACATTGAAATTGGTACGACAGCTGATACAAGCTATACAGATATGTTACCTGACTATGGTTTGTATAAATATTCTGTTGCTGCACTGCTTGATGAAGGTGAATCCGTAAAAGTAAGTGGCAATATCCAATGGGGTGATGCTCATATAGTAGCGGATCCGGAAGAAATACTTGTAGTGTTGCCGCCTGATAGTGCAACTACCAGGAATATTGATATCAATAATACCGGTGAATTATTGCTGGAATGGGACATTAATACAGAATTTACATCTGATGATGGTTCAAGATCATATTGCGCTGCCAGCGGCGGAATTGATGAATATATCGCAAATGTTGTATTCGGAGATATAGATAATCCCACAGGATTTAGTAATTATACAGACTTTACATATTTATCTACAACTGTTGACATATCAGAAACATACTCATTAACTATTGTCGGGTGGAATACATGGCCTGACGATGACCTTGGAGTCTGGATAGACTGGAACCAGGATAATGATTTCTTTGATGATGGTGAAAATGTAGTCTGTGCTCCCGAATGCGGAGGGAGTGGCATCTTCCAGATTACGGTTCCTGCAAATGCGATGGTAGGTGAAACAAGGATGCGCATCAGGTTAAAAAACATCGGCTTCGACTGTGGAAATCCATGCGGAGAAACAACCTGGGGAGAAGTGGAAGATTACACAATCAATGTATTTGGCTGGTTATCTATAACGCCTCTTGTTGGTACTGTTAACGCCGGAAATTTCCAAAGTATTGATGCAAATTTCAATACTGCCGGGATGGAAGAAGGAACATATACGGCAAATGTCAACATCTATAATAATGACCCTGATAATGAACTCTTCCAGGTACCGGTCACTTTAATTGTTGGTAATTTGATCGTCGTTCAGACAACTACGGCCGATCCGGATATCATTTGTGAAGGAGACTCATCAGAATTAAATGTTGTTGCTGAAGGTGGAACAGGCAATTATTCATACACTTGGACTTCTGACCCACCGGGATTCACTTCAAATGAAGCAAGCCCTATTGTTATACCACTCGAAACAACCACATATTATGTTGAAGTATCAGACGGTTCAATCACCGGTAACGGCCAGGTTGAAATTATAGTGAACCCCAGCCCTGATGTACTATTGAATATCATACCGGCAGTTGGACTGAACACAACGCCTTTTGAGTTAACAGGAGGAAGCCCTGAAGGAGGAGTCTATTCAGGTGCCGGAGTGGAGGACGGATTGTTTAATCCTGAACTTGCCGGAATCGGAATACATGCTATCAGATATACATATTCAAACGGGACTTGTGAAAACTATGCTGAAGCAAACATTGAAGTAGAAGATGATTTTGGTGTTAATGAATATGTTAACGGTTCATCTCTTCATATTTATCCTAACCCAAACAAGGGTGAATTTAATATTGAACTTAATACAGCTAAATCTCAGAGAATAAACTTAAAGATATTCAATAACAAAGGAATAGAGGTTTATTCTGAGGATAATATAAGCATCCAAAATTCCTGGAACAAGACCATGAATCTATCGCATCTGACCTCAGGAGTTTACTATGTAAGCTTTATCAATGAAGAAACCTATATTGTTGGAAAAGTACTTATTCTGGCTAATTAATAATTATTTTAGCATCTTTCAATTGACAATACTACTATGAGAAATATTATATTTAGCTTAAGTTTGCTATTTGCTTTCAGTTCAATATCCAGTGCACAGCAGAGCTTCCAGAATGTAGCATCTTCGATGGGCATCAGCGGCCAATCAGGTCTTGGCCATGCAGTTGGCTGGGGAGATATAGACAATGACGGGTATCCCGAGCTTGGCATTTCAAACCAGGAAGGTGACGGTTTCTGGTTCTACCATAACGACGATGGAGATGGATTTACAAATATCACTTCTACAGGCGGCTTAAGTGGACTTGGGGGTAACAAGATCATCATTGCAGAGGTGACCGGAGATGAATTCAATGACCTGGTGCTGAGAACCAGGAGCGGAACCCAGTATTTATTTGAAAGCAATGGGGATGGTACGTTTAATAATATCACCTCCGCTGCTGGTGTTAGCAGTGCTGCCATATACAATATTGCGGATTTCAATAATGACGGCTATACAGACATGCTATCTGTTGCAAACAATAACTTCTCTATACTGTATAATAATGGCGATGCCACTTTCCAGTCAGCGCAGATCATCAGTTCATACGACAGTTTCTTTGGTGTCGCTATACTGGATTACGACCGTGACGGCTTCATGGATATTTACCACACGACCTATGGCGATCAGGCAAACATGCTTCTGCAAAACAACGGGGATGGAACCTTTACCAACACCACCTCTCAGGCCGGTGTTCAATATAATGATGGCGCACATGGTATCGATGTGGGAGATTTTAACAATGATGGCTGGGTGGATATCTACCTGGGCAGCTACTCAAACCTGAACTGTGCCCTGTTTCAGAATAATGGCGACGGAACTTTTACCAATGTGGCATCAAGCACCGGAACCAGTGGACATAATGATACCAGAACAGTTGCTTTTGTAGATTACAACAACGACGGTTGGCTGGATATCTTTTCATCCCACCACAACTTTTATTCATATTCAAACACCATGCTGCGAAACAACGGTGACGACTCCTTCACAGAAGTGGCCGCTTCGCTTGGCATTTCAGGAGAGTGGATAGGAGATTACTTTGGTCAGGGATGGGCTGATTTCAACCTCGACGGAGCGATTGACTTTTTTGCCGCCGGACATATTGACAAGTACAGGTTATTTAAGAATAATAACTGCCCTGGATCTTCACTTTTTGTAACATTGAAAGGTGTTGAATCGAACCCAAACGGTATAGGTGCACAAGCCGACTTATGGATCGCTGGCCAGCGTATCTCAAGAAACATTCTGCCTGACGGAGGATATCATGATTATTCAGAAATAAAGCTCCATTTTGGTGCCGATGGCGCATATTCGGCTGACAGCCTGATTATATACTGGCCATCCGGTATTGTTCAGAAGCTGTATAATGTCAATACAGGGCAACATTTGATTGTAGAGGAAGATGTGAGCATTGATATTGAAGAATATAACAGCGATCCGCAAATGGTGATATACCCCAATCCTGTAACAGACTTCACAAATATTAACTATACACTATCCAGTAAGCAAAATGTGAGACTGTCTGTATTTAATAGTTTTGGCCAGTTGATTACAACATTGATTGATGAGCATCAAGGACCGGGTAACTATACTGTTACATTCCGTGCTGAAAGCCTTCCTGCAGGAGTATACTTCTGTAAGCTTATGCGTGATGATCAGATTATAAGTAAAAAGATCATTATACATTAAGGTGCATTTCCCTGTTAAACTTCCCTGATAGTATTGAAATCAGGACGACAGGTGATATTTTTGTAATGTAAGATTTGATTGAGAAAATCTCAGCCGGATATTTTATTGTGGCTGCAAGGTTTCAGGGCAGAAATATCTGGCCAGCTCCATGAAATTATTTGAAACAGCAGTAATATCAGCGGTGTTTTCATCTATGTCAAATGCACTGAACTTGTTATAAAAGGTAACTATTGATACATCTTTTTCAACATAATAATTCATGTTGCAAACGTAACCGCATATCGCACCTGCATGACCAATCCAAACATCAACCTGGCTAATTCCCATTCCGTATCCGGAAGAATATGGAACATGCTGTGAAGGGGGTTGTAATATGGGTAATTGTTGCTGGTGAAGGCTATCGCTAAGGAGTTCCCCAGTGGCTAATGCCTTTGACCAGACCAGCAAGTCTTCAACGCTTGAGAGCATCCCACCTGAGGTCCAGGCAAGTTCAAAGTTAATTGCGTCGGCCTGGGGTGTTCCGGTCATATCCACAACGCTACCACTGGAACCATCATAACCATGAATTGTTTCCCCCGGGGGGTGGGGAATGACAGGTAAAAAGGTATTGTTTAGGCTCAGCGGCTGGATGATCTTTTCTTCCAGCAGCTCAGCGATTGTTTTATTTGTTGATTGTTCAATGATCTTCCCTAGCAAAAAATAACCGATATTGGAATAATGAAATCCCGTTCCGGGCTCAAAATAATAAGGCTGTTCCGCTGCCCAGTCGATAAGCTTGTCGATGGTCCAGTCGCTGGTGCCGTTAAAAATCTGCATACGGATCTCCTCGTCTTCGTCCCAGGAAACAATGCCAGAAGTGTGTTTAAGCAATTGTCGGATCGTGACATTGTCGGCATTTGGGAAATCCGGATAATAATCTTCAAGCTTTTCATTCAGGCTGAGAATGCCTTCGTCATATAAAATTAGCGTTAGCGAAGCCACAAAAGTTTTAGTAATACTTCCAATCCTGATGAGGTCAGTAACAACCATTTCTTCCTCCGTTTCCAGGATTGCGTTACCTCCGGCGAGCATGAATCCTTTTTCCGGGGTTTTTATACCCATCATCCATCCGGGGGCTTGTATTGCTGTTTGTGTTCCATTCATCATGGTTAATACAACATCAACGTCGGTGACAACAGGTTCGTTATCTTTTTCAGTACAAGCAGTAAATATTACTGAAAGGAACAAAATAACAAGATTGAAAGAAATTCCTTGATTGATTGATTTTTTCATAAGTAAAATTCCAATTACCAGAACCACCAGGAGATTCTGTTTTTTTTAATCTTTAATAGGATATCATTCCAAGGATAATTATGCTAATGATTCTGCAATTTAGAAAAAATTCTTTTATGTAGTCCTGCTGAAGCTTTTTTATGCATTGTAGGCCTCATTATGTCCATAATCCTTAAAACATATATACAATCAAGTCAACCTTATTTACAGATTCTTCTGATAATTTTCATAGACAAAAATTATACTTAAATTTAGGCAAAAAATAATCACAGACTATGAATAAGATAAAAGATCAGATAGCAGTATTCATTCCGGCCTTACTTATTTTTGTAATCCTGAACTCCTGTGCCAAGCATGATGAACCCATAAAACAAGCCCTATTCCCTAAAGCATATAAAGTTCAAATTGATGAAATGATTTCCGAAACCCTTGAGTCAACAAATGTGCCCGGTGTTATTTTAGGTGTATGGATAGATGGTGTTGGCGAATATTGCATATCTGAGGGAACAAGCAATATCACAACGAATGATCCTATGGAAACGGATTTTCATTTCAGGGTCGGAAGCGTAACAAAGACATTTACCGGATTAGCGGTTCTGATGCTTGCTGATGAAGGGCTTATTGACCTTGATGAACCTGTTCAAACCTATTTGCCTGACAAGAATATTCCAAGGGGTGATGAGATCACAGTTCGTATGCTTGGTGATATGACCAGCGGTCTGTATTCGTATACATATGATTCAATATTTGGAGCGGAATTCCTTAATAATCCTGATAAAGTTTGGTATCCGGACAGCCTGCTGGCACTGGCATTCAGAAATGAAAACCTATTTGATCCCGGCACTGATTTTTTTTACTGCAATACCAATACTATTATTCTTGGCCTCCTGGTTGAAAAAATATCCAATAAAACAATCCCCGATTTTTTAAAGGAAAAGATATTAATGCCGCTTGAATTGGCCAATACATACTGGCCACATGGCAGCTTTATCCCGCCTTCATATGCTCATGGATATACAGTTCAGACGATCGACGGCCACATGGCAGATGCGACATATTGGAATCCAAGCTGGGCTTTTACGGCAGGCCAGCTTATTTCAACAATAAAAGATTTAAGGACTCATATTGAATCCCTGGCAAAAGGTGGACTGATATCGGAAGAAATGCTGCGTGAGCAGCAACAATGGATAGTGATACCAAATAAAGGGAAATATGGCTTTGGGATATCCAATAAAAACGGATGGCTTGGACACATAGGAAGTATACCTGGGTATAATACTGCTATGTACCGACATGAAGCTGCAGGAGTAACAATTGTGATCAATGTAAATTCAGATATTCATCAACAAACGGAACCATACCCTGTTGTAGTCTTTGCCCAAAGGCTGGTGGCGATTGTTGCTTCCGATTATCCGCTTATCTCAAGCCATTAGTTATTAAAAGATGTTGGCACTGAGGAAATGTAATTCAGGTTCACTCTGGACTTTAAGCATCACATAAACAATTCAATATATTTGTTTCTTAAAGAAATATTTGATTACTTAAAACTTTTGTCTTGATTTTATCATTTGATTTTCTTAGAGTAATTTCCCAGGACTCAGGTAACAGCAAAAATAATGGTAGGTCCGGAGCTTACCAATAGGCACCTTGCACGATCATGAGGCTGGCATTATGTAATGGATGCCTGCATCAGGGCCGAGGGGCAGCCCACTTAGCAACCATACAATCAAAAGCAGGATCCATACTATTAAAAACGCTATAGAGTAAGGCACCATGGCCGCAATGATTGTCCCGATACCGGCTTTTGGATCGTATTTCTGTACAAAGGCAATAATAAGCGCGAAGAAGCTCATCATAGGAGAGATTACGTTGGTTACGCTGTCACCAATCCTGTATACGGCTTGAGATAGTTCAGGAGAGTATCCCATGATCATAAACATAGGGATAAATATTGGAGCCAGGATGGCCCATTTCGCGGAGGCGCTCCCCATTAGCATGTTAATGGTAGCTGCCAGCAATATAAACAGAATCATTAACGGGATCATGCCGATATCAGCTGACATTAATAGATTTGCGCCTTTTACGGCCATGATGATACCCAGGTTACTCCATTTAAAATATGCTACAAACTGGGCTGCAAAGAAAACCAGGACAATATAGGTGGCAAGAGATTTCATGGAGGACGACATTCCCTGGATAACATCAGAATCATTCTTGAAGGCTCCGGTGGTGAAACCATAGGCCAGGCCCATGGCACCGGCTGTGATGAAAAGCATGGCAACAACGCCCTTTATCAATGGTGAACTGAGAAGGCCCCCGTCAGTTCCCCTGAAAAATCCATTGGCCGGGATGAGTCCGATGATAGTAATGATGATAATAATCGCCAGGGCTATCAAAGCATTCCGGAGCCCTTTTTTCTCTTTCAAGGATAGCTTATCGAATGATTTTTCGCTCTCATCTACATTTCCATTGTAATCGCCGAGTCTTGGTTCTACTATTTTATCTGTAACCCAGGTACCGACAAATGCAATGATAAAGGTTGAGGCCACCATAAAAAAGTAATTCGCAGTGGGGTTTACTTCGTATACAGGATCAAGGATCTGAGCCGCTTCCTGTGAAAGTCCTGCAAGCAAAGGATCTACGGTGCCCAGAACCAGGTTCGCACTGAAGCCGCCGGAAACACCGGCAAAAGCAGCAGCCATCCCCGCTATTGGATGCCGTCCTACGGCTATAAAAATTACCCCGGCCAGCGGGATCAGTAAAACATAGCCTACATCCGATGCTACATTAGAAAGGATACCGGTAAAAACAAGTACGAACGTAAGTAAGTGTTTAGGTGAATTCAGGACAAGCAAACGGATGACCGTATGGATCAACCCACTTTGCTCTGCAATACCGATCCCAAGCATAGCAACCAGTACAATACCCAGGGGAGCAAAGCCGGTAAAGTTGTCTACCATCTCAAGCAGGATCCGGTGAATGCCGTCTTGTGACAGCAGGTTTACCGGCCTTATGATCTCATTGGTAGCAGGATGTATGGCCGACCAGCCCAACACATGGCCAAGAGCTGAAAAGATTAATGCTCCAAGAGCAAATAATGCAAACAATGTAGCAGGATGGGGCAGGGCATTGCCAGCCCGCTCCGTCCAGTTCAACATGCGTTCAAGTATTCCTGTTTTACTTTTTGTATTATTCATAATAAGCTTAGGTTCGATAGTTATTTCCCATTGAAGTCCAGTCCCATTCTTTTAGCCCTTTTTTCCCAATTCTCACGTGCTGCCATTTGCATATCCTCAATATTATCCAATTCATCAACTATCTCAAGACCAAGGATGGTTTCTATGATATCTTCCATAGTTACAATACCCGATGTGCCACCATATTCATCTACAACCAGAGCTATATGCTCATTAGCATTGGTAAATGTTGTATATATTTCGGGAATAGGCAGATTGACATAGATGACTAGCAAATCACGGGCAATCAAACTCAATTTCAAATCCTTGTGACCTTCAACCATATTTATTAACAGTTCATCTTTTAAAAAATACCCGGAAATTTGATCAAGAGTGTCATCATAAATAGGAATCCTGGAAAATGGTATTGATGGATGTGATTTATAAAGGTCCCCCACGCTCATATCACCTGGGGCTGCAAAAATTACAGTACGGGGCGTCATAATATCCCTTGCCTTAATTTTATCAAAACGGGCAATATTTTGAATAATTTTTGATTCTCCAGTTCGTAAAATGCCTTCATTTACAGCGATCTCTGCCATTATTGAAAAATCAGAACGACTCAAAACACTTTTCCTCTTCTTGATATTAATAGTTTTGGTTATAAATTGACTTATGAGTACAAACGGATATAAAACAGCAATTATAATTCTCAAGGTGTAGACCGTGAATGGGGTTAAATTCTTCCAATAGTTTGCGCCCAAAGTTTTGGGTATTATCTCTGAAAGAAATAGGATCAAAATTGTAAGTATTGCAGATACCAATGATAAATACTCATTGCCCCATATTATTTGAGCCTGGGCACCAACTCCGGCAGCTCCGATGGTATGGGCAAATGTATTTAATGTAAGGATTGCTGCTAAGGGCCTGTCAATATTGTTCTTGTAACTTTTCAGTAAATTAGTATATGGTTTGCTCTCCTCCGTTTTAATAGATATAAATGTAGGAGTCACACTCAGAATAACTGCTTCTAGTATCGAACAAAGAAATGATACCAGCAGGGCTAATAATAAATAAATTACGAGCAAAGTCATTTTGCAAATTTACCATATTACTTCAAATTGTAATAAATGTTAGGTTTTGAGTGTTGGGTTGATTTCAAATTTTTAGAATTTGGGATTTGTTTTTTTTGAATTTAGAATGTTCAGGGTGTGGTGTATATTCTTGTTAAACTGAGCAGGGCTGTTGATTCTCTTTTAATTCTTTGAATGAAAATCCGTTTTAGTAATTTGAGGAAAAGGATTATCTTTGCAGTCCCAAATAATGTGAAATTCTGTATTCTGTATTGTCAATGATATATTCAATATTGAACATACAATTTCAAATTTCAAACACAGAATACAGAATTGACAATTTTACCGGGGTGTGGCGCAGTTGGTTAGCGTGCTAGTCTGGGGGACTAGAGGTCGTGAGTTCGAGTCTCACCACTCCGACATCGCCCGCTGAAGCTTTTTCGAAGAAAAAAGCGTAGGCGGGCTTTTGTTTTTTATATTTCTCCCCACCTTCCTGGAAACTCCAAACGCCAATGAAATTTAAAAATCAAACTTCATCCCCCCCAATACCTATTGCCCACCGCCCACCGCCCATTAACTTAAACATTGATTTTCAGCCAAATAAGTCTACCTTTGCCGCTCATTTTTAGAACATATTATGAAATTATTTGATGAAATTGGTTTGGAAGGACCTCTGCTTAAAGGGGTAAAAGAATTAGGATTTGAAGCACCAACCCCGATACAGGAAAAGGTTATCCCCAGGATATTGCAAGAGAATAATGACCTGGTAGCCCTGGCCCAGACAGGTACAGGTAAAACCGCTGCCTTTGGATTGCCACTTATACAGATGGCAGATGAAGCAAGCAGGGATGTGCAGAGCCTGGTCCTTTGTCCTACACGCGAGCTTTGTATACAGATCACTAAGGATCTGACTTCTTTTTCGAAATACAAAAAGGGGTTCAATGTCATTCCTGTTTATGGTGGTGCAAGCATAGAAACACAGATCAAAAGTTTAAGAAAAGGAGGCCAGATCATCGTCGGCACCCCCGGCAGGATGCTTGACCTTATCAAGCGTAAACACGTAAAGATTGAAAAAATACGGTGGCTGGTGCTCGATGAGGCCGACGAGATGCTCAATATGGGCTTTAAAGAAGACCTTGATGCCATCCTGAGCAAGACGCCGGCAGTGAAGCAAACACTCTTATTCTCAGCTACCATGCCAAAGGGGATCATGAGGATTGCTGCTAATTATATGCATGAGCCGGAAGAAATATCAGTTGGTAAAAAGAATATAGGAGCTGATAGTGTAAAGCACGAGTATTACGTGTCGCAGGCTAAAAACAGATATGAAGTATTAAAGCGGATCGCCGATATGAATCCCCAGATATATGGGATCGTTTTTTGCCGCACACGCCGCGAAACCAAAGAGGTGGCCGATAAATTCATGAACGACGGATATAATGCCGATGCCTTGCATGGCGACCTGTCACAGTCACAGCGTGATTATGTGATGAACCGCTTCCGTAGCAAGCATCTGCAAATGCTTGTAGCAACGGATGTGGCTGCGCGAGGCCTGGACGTGAACGACCTCACCCATGTGATAAACTATAACCTCCCGGATGAACTGGAAGCATACATTCACCGTAGCGGACGAACAGGCAGGGCAGGTAAAAGCGGAACCTCAATATCAATAGTACATACCCGTGAGAACAGGAAAATATTGCAATTGGAGAAGATAACCGGCAAGTCGTTCAAAAGGAAACCAATCCCCGATGGGAAAGAGATCTGCAAGAAACAATTGTTCACACTGATTGATAAAGTAGAAAAAGTCAAACTGAACAACAGCCAGATTGATGAGTTTTTGCCGGCCATTTATAAAAAGCTGGATTGGCTCAGCAGGGAAGACCTGATAAAACATTTTGTTTCTGTCGAGTTTAACCGCTTTCTATCCTACTATAAAGACGCACCCGACCTTAATGTAGAATCCGGCAGCAACAAGGATAGGGGAGATGGCATTAAAAGCAAGGAGGATAGAGGGGGTAGAAGATCCAATAAGGACTTTACGCGCTTCTTTATCAACCTGGGGAAGAAAAATAACCTGAATGCCTCTAAATTGATTGGCCTCATTAATGATAAAACGCGTACCAGGGATATTGAAGTGGGGAAGATAGAGATTTTAAAGAAGTTTTCCTTCTTTGAGATAGAGAAAAAGCATGAAAACGGTGTGTTGCAGGCTTTTGAAGGTGATAGTAGGTTTGATGGCGTCAGGATTGCAGTGGAAATATCAAAACCGGATACTGCAAAAAGTAAAGGCGATTCATACAAAGGTGGCTATTCCAAAGGTGGCTATTCCAAAGGTGGTTCAAATAAAAAAGGGTCCTTTAAAGGGAAAAAGGGAGGGAAACCTTACGGGAAACGGAAACCTGGGCGGTAGCGTTTACGACTACACGACATCATGGCTAAAAGTTGGCATAGAGATAGGAAATATCAAGGCTGCTTTCGAACATGAGCAAGAGGACCAATGCGGCCATAATGATCAATCGCATGATTATTTTAAAGGCCATCTTTTTCATACAGGTGTTTTTTAGTTTTTTGATAGATCATGAATGCTCCATAACTGGAATGATGCTGGTTGTCGATAAAACTGCCGGGCAAATTTCCCAGGTCAGTTACATCTATGTAATCCACTCCCTCTTCAATTAGCAGTGCCCTGATATTATCGACAGTTTGTATATATGCATCCAGGTATGAAGCTTGATAGCTTGCAATAAATATCTCGTTAACAGGGCCAAGGATGAATGTAACATCCACATTCAGATCACGGCATAATCGTATAAAGGCTGATAGTTCGTTGTATCTGTAATCATCATCTTCAATGGGATTCAGCCAGATCCTGTTCTTAAACTCATGTGTTATATTCCAGGAAGTATCAATATAGGCTGTGTCGATCTCCCCGAAATGATCAAAGATGCTTGTACCTGTTTTCTTTTCTGCGAGGTATTGCAGGTCTTCATAATATTTATCGGGAAACAGCATGTATCGCAGATCATGGAAGAAAGGCTTGCGAATTTTTCTGAACCAGTATTCAGCTCTGTACAGGAATTTCTCGCCTATGTTAAGCACCTGATCATATTCACGGGTAATATCCATAAAGTCCTGATGCCGGCTATTATCTATGGTCTTTCTGTATGCTCCCCGGTTCAGGTACCTTGTCCAGTAACCTTTATTAAAGCCCTTCAGCTCGCTGCGCCAGTAAACGGGATTAATAAAATAAATGACCTTTAGCGAATCAACGTCGTCAGCATAATTGATGAGCATTGGCATATGCAGGCCACAAGTACGGCCCGCACCGCCTAATATGCTGAATCGTGTGCCGTATGAGGTGTCCTGATCCAGAAACTCATAATAGTTCCCGTCCCTCAGGGTGGTCGACTCCGACGTGCCCATACAGACATAACCATTGTGTCGTTTTACTGAACTGATGAACTCCCGGATATGCAGATCGTCGGAGTATGTAAAATGCTTCCCTTTTAGCCTGAGCAGTTGGGTGTCTACATTTTGAACCTGATATTCAGGTATGAAAATATTTCCGGCAGCCACAAGAAGCAAGAGGGAGATGAATATGAAACGGCCATATTCACTCAGGGTCTTTGTCTTGTATATGTATCTGATCAGGCTCAAAATATTATCGTATTAAAGATGTCGATTATTTCGGCATGACTGTAATGGAAAAACATCCACCCGAAAGTCACAAAAATAAATGTGATCAAAATGCTGACAGCCCTGTAGGCTATATGGTTTGATATTTTTTCAGGGATACGGGAAAGCACCCATATTTTCCCTATGGCCAGTCCTATGCCATGCCAGAGTCCCCAATATACAAAGTTGATGGTTTCTCCGTGCCATAGCCCGCAAATAATAAAAGTGGTGAGATATCCCAACACTGTGATGGCGATTCTCGGGAAACCGGGCAATATCCTGTTGAAGAGGGCCAGGGAGGGCTTAAACACATATGCAAACAGAAAGTTGGAAAAGGTAATATGCCATCGTTTCCAGAATACCGACAGGTTTGTGGAGAAATAGGGGTTGTTAAAGTTTTCAGGCGTCTTAATCCCGATAAGGTAGGCTGTGCCAATGGCAATATCAGAATAGCCCGAGAAATCAAAATAAATATAAGCTGAATATGCCAGCAGGCTAAGGAATAAGGCTGCTGCCGGAGAAAATTCCGGAAGGAGAATTGTATAGTCTAAAGCATAATCAATAACCATAGGAACGATGATCAATGTTTTAAAGCCACCAATAAATATGCGGCTTATCCCCGCAAAGAACAAGGATCTGTGGTATTTGAGATGTGTATTTCCAATCCAGTAATGAAAGTTATTGTAGGTGTCGATCGGGCCGGCCAGGAAATTTGGGAAAAAGAAAATGTAGTTGAGAAAGGTAAAAAAATCTGATCTGTGGATTGATCTTTTGTAAGACTCGATCAGCCAGTGAACATAGCGAAACAGGATATAAGATATCCCTACCTTCTGGACTGACAGAACCGGCTCATTGATGAGTGAGAAGATGCTTCCTGAGATAATTTCCTGAACATAGGGATAGTTTCGAATACAGAAAATGCCGATGATAAAGATGAGGATGCCGGATAATAAATAGGCCGATTTCTTTTTTTGAAGGATGAGGCCAGTCGTGTAAACCAGGAGGCTGATCACACTTAAGATGATCAGCGAATGTTCTTTCACCACTGTTAACAACACCAGCAGGCTTGCAACAATAATGAGCAGGTTTTTAATGCCCCGTGCTTTGACAAAAGTCTTTGCCACATTGTATACCAGTACAAAAACTGCTATATAGATAAATACTATGTAGTCATTAAAAAACATGCAAACTCAAGGGCAGTTATTTGCTATTGTTAAGATGACAATTAGAAAATATCCTGAAGCTTCTGTTCCACTTCTTCTATATCAGGATCAATATCAAAAACCAGCGATGGTTTAAGATAATGCATTGAATGTTCTCTTTTGAATCTTTCTTCACCACCCCCGGTAATGTTTAGCATGATGATGGCATCTTTCTTTATCGTTCCATTTTTGGCAGCATTCATCAATGTTGCGGTAGCCACGGCGGCAGCCGGATGTATGTCGATCCCTTCTGTTTCTTCAAAGAGCTTTGCTGCTTTAAATGCATCATCGTTCGAAGCAAGTAAAACGTCACCTCCTGCGTCTTTCATAGCGTCGTAAAGGCCTCCTGTGAGTGAGTATGATGGTTTTCTGTTCGACAATACTTTGGCGAGGATCTCCTCCACCTGTTTTCTGGCTAAATCATCGTTGAGGGGCAGTATCTCTCTCGAGTCGGCCTTCCAGGCATCATAGATGGGTGTGAAAGGCTTGTTTTGTGATACCATCAATTTCATCTTTCTGTTTCCAAACCTTCCATCCCTGATCAAACGAAGGTTGGCTTCCCATGCGGAGATAGCTCCGGTGCTGCTGCCAATAGCCTGGAAGTAATATTCCGGTATCTCGCCTATGGTAGTAGCTGCTGAAAGAACAGTAGTGCCCATGCCATCACGGCGTGCTACATTCCGCGAACCTCCTTCAGGGATAAAATTATCAAGTTGACAGACGAGATTCGAAAGATGAATGGCGTCGAAATAATCACTCCCGGAACGTGATGCGATCAACTTGACATTATCATTAATGGGTTGATCGAACCACAAAGTATCAATATAATCCTCCGGCACACATAACAAAAGTGGAATGTTGTTGTCGGAACAAACACGTGCAAATGACCTTGAAGTGTTGCCTGCCGAAGCAACTACCAGGATTTTTTTCTCAAGCGGATTTAAGCGTCCACACACTGAATAGGCCTCGGTTTCTTTAAAGGAGCATGTACTCATACGGGCGCCCTTTTCCGGCCAGTATCCACTGAAAGTAATATACAAGTTTGTTAGGCCAAGTTTGCTGGCAAGGCCTTTACTTTTGTATGTTACGGGTGCTGAAGAACCCTTTAGCTCACGGCCGATAGGCAACCAGTTGGCAAAAGTATATAAGCCATGATCATCGCCCCTGAGAATCAATTGTTCATTTTCATAAATAGCCCTGACAAAACCCGGTGCATCATTTTCCGGTGGATCGAGGATCCAGCCGCTGTCGTCGAAAATATTGCCTGAGATCAGTGATTGAAGCTTGTAATTTGTTTTCTCGGGATTCTTCATACCTGCTAATGTCTTTGAAAATGCAAAAATATAAAAAGGAACTAAACTCACTCCATCACAAGCAATTGTTTGGGAATAATGTTAATAAATTAATTAACTTTAAGGGTGAAAAAACAAAAGCCATGAAAATATTTTACACATTTCTGTTCACTGCATTAGGCAGTACCCTGCTCCTTTCCCAAACGTATATCGACCCTGTCGATGATACTGATCTGGAGAGCAATACAACATATGTCATTAACCCGGGAACCTACACTGTTGCTGATCCCGGAAATGATGGAGTGTTACGTATCAACGACAAGGAAAACATCTATATTGATGCTGCCGGTGTGTCGGTTCAGGGGGAAAATAATTCAGGGTATTTCATTAAGATCAATAATTCATCCAACATCACCATTAAGTACTTTGATCAGGTTGAAAATTATTATTATGCCGTGTATGTTACCAATGCGGAAGATATTGAGATCCATGATTGCAATTTCAATAATAACAAGGTTGATTCCACCGGCTGGATCTCTATCTGGACTAATTATACCTCGGCACTGGGTGGAGGTGTGATGATGTACCAGGTAAACCATAGCTATATCCACGATAATTTCATGCAATTCCAGAATGATGGCGTCGCCTTATATCATTGCAACGACATTGAACTCCGGGATAATGATTTTTCATGGAATACTTCTTTTGGCATCCGGATGTACTTCACCGATTCATGTTACATACACCATAACAACTGCTCACATGTAAACCGGCCATTTACAAATCCGAGTGATTGTGCTGCCCTGCTGGTACTGGTCTCCAATGAAAACCTGGTTGAGCATAACGACCTTTCTTATTCGGGTGATGGGGTATTCCTGGGGCAGTTTGAGCACTCGGCAACACCCAACAATAATGTATTCCGGTATAATGAATGTTCTTATTCGCCGCACAATGCCATCGAAGCAACCTTCGCCGATGGCAATGTGTTTTATGGGAATAAGTGTAATTACAGCCATTATGGACTATGGCTGGGATATTCCTTTAATTCGCTTGTCGACAGTAATGAGATCATTGGCAACCAGTATTCCGGCATTGCTGTTGACCGTGGTTTTAACAATACGATCGTAAAGAATATCATATCAGAAAACCCCAATGGCATTGAGCTTTGGGAAGGAAGTGCCATCCCACCATATCAAAACCAGTTTTCGCATGATTATTTAATCAGGGAAAACCTCATTGAAGGGAATGAGCTGGCCATTACAGCAGATAATACAGAACACCTTGTCATAAAAGATAATATCATTAAGTATAATAATCACGGAATTAAGCTTCTGGGTGATGTGAGTGAGGATACCATTGAAAATAATACTTTCCTAAATACTTGTTTTTACCATATTGAAAATACTTCGGCCGATGATATCCTGGCAGTCAATAATTCATTTGGTTTTACTGATGAGGGCATTATTGCGTGTAATATCTGGGATAAATCCGACAATCCTGCCTTAGGGGAGGTGATCTGGCATCCGTTCATAGCAGTCCCGGACCCGGAAGTAGTGACTGATCCCATGGATGATATGGCAGAAGAACATGCCCATTGGTATGCCTATCCTGAAGCATGTTGGGGATATGATTCAAATTTTGCTGCTTACACTGAATGGGATTATACGGATTATGTCGTTGGCGAAGCATCCATACATCACCAAACCGGTAATGGCTGGGATGTGGGCCTGCATTACTGGCCCGAAGAGGATACTGTCAGGCAGTGGTCGCTGACATTGGCCGACACGCTTAAATTCTGGCTTAAGACCGCAAATAATACTGGCTATGGTTTTCAGTTTCATCATATCAGGGTGGGAAATAACTGTGGAGGTTATTTTAAATATTCAGGAACATCCAGCCCGTTGAATGCCGCCAACGGACAATGGAAGTTCATCATGGTGCCTCTTGCAGGCGGTGGATCACCCTATTCCTATACCAAATCGCAGATCGGTGAAGTATCCCTGGACGAAATAAATTATGTTTCGGTGCATGCCGACACCTGGGAATTTGGTTTCGATATATGGCTGGATGGTGTTCATTTTACGGAATTTGGGGTGGGGCAGGAGGAACACGATCAACAGGAATTGAATGTACAGATTTATCCTAATCCATGCATCGATGACCTTTACATTGATATCGGGGATGAGAGCGAAGATGTTGAGTTAAGAATATTTAACCTAAATGGTGAGGAAATTCTTTATAGGTCTTTGCCTCATAGTGAAACCCTCAATCTGTCTGCTTTGCCAAAAGGAATGTATTTTGTCCAACTGAGAGCAGGGGAGGGAATGGCCACCCGGAAGATTGTTATGATGTGATAGGTTTTTTTATTCTGTATTTGAAATTCTGTACGTTCGAATTGATATTCGATTTCGAAATATAGAAAGTTAGCGAAATTTTTAGTAGCAAAATGATAACTTTAATGTTATACAATCTGTAGTTAAGTATCTACATAATAACGAATTTGAATATATGTCTTGCTTTTTTTAATGAAACAGACTATTTTTATGGAGAAATATATTATGTTTGAAATCTTTAAAATCTATAAATTAAAATTTAATAACATGAAAAGTTTATACACCATCTTAATTGCAATTTTGATCTCCTCTGTTGCTTTTGGTCAAACATATTTGTCAGAGGATTTTAGTGGCGGAACCTTTCCTCCACCCGGCTGGTTCAATCTGCCTGTTGGTGATCAGTGGACATCCAGCAATACCGGCAATGCCGGAGGGATTGCCCCGGAATTAAAATTCACAGGTTTTACCTATACAGGGACTGTACGTTTTATCTCACCCGTTGTTGATTTAAGCGGTGTGGATACCGTAATGCTTATGTTTAAGCATCTTTATGCTAATGCAAGTGCACCCGGTCCTAAGTGCGGAGTCGCAACTCGCGCAGGCGGAACATGGAATAGTGTCTGGGAAGAATCGCCAACATCAAACCTCGGCCCGGAAGAAGTTACTGTGCTCATTTCAAATGATGATACTGGCAATGATAATTTCCAGTTTTGTTTTTACCTGGAAGGGAATCTTACCGGGATAAACAACTGGTACCTGGACGATATTATATTATTCACACAGCCCGACTTTGACGCTAAAATGTCTGCTGTTTTAACACCGGCCCAAATAATGAATCCGGAGCCTGTTGAAGGAAGGGTCACAAACCTGGGGACAACACCAATTACCGAGCTGAGCGTTTCATGGGAATCATATGCCGGCGTGGTACGTGATTCACTCTTCAGCGGATTAAATATTGGCTCCATGGAAACATTTGAATTTATGTTTGACGGAACGTGGGCATCCCCCTATGGTACTCATGAGCTGGATATGTGGATCAACTCAGTGAATGGAGGCCCTGACGAAGACCAATCCAATGATAGCATTCAAAAACCCATCGAATATATTTCATACACCTTCCAGAACAGGCCGGCCATGGAAGAGTTCACAAGCTCTACCTGCGGTCCGTGTGCTGGCTTCAACTCATCCTTTGTGCCGTGGAGCCAGAGCCATGAAGATGACATTACGCTGATAAAATACCAGATGAGCTGGCCAGGATCCGGCGACCCTTATTATACTGCCGAGGGAGGTACCAGGAGATCATATTATGGAGTTACTTTTGTACCTGACATGTTCGTGAATGGTGCACAATGCAACACGAATGTCAGCTCGGTACAGGCTGCATATGATGCTGCAATACTGAAAAATGTAGGTTTAAAGATTGCTTCTTCTTTTACCATGAGTGGTAGTGTTATCAATATTACAACCAATATCCGCCCATTTCAATCATATGGAAGTATGAAGATCCATAATGTCGTGTTTGAAAAGATGACAACCCAAAATGTCGGAACAAATGGTGAAACTGAATTCCACCATGTGATGATGAAGATGATGCCTGATGCCACTGGTGCCACAGAAAATTTACAGGAAGGTGTTCCGGTAACATTGACATATACATACGATATGGCAAACACACATGTAGAAGAACTTGACGATCTGATGGTTGGCGTGCTTATTCAAGACCCGTCTTCTAAGGAGATCATTCAGTCTGACTATGGCTATGATGGAGTTACATATTCAGATGATGCCCGCCTGGCAGAGATCTATCTTGATGGTGAACCCCTGGAGGGCTTCGATCCGGATGTTTACAGCTATGATGTAGTATTGCCTCAGGGAACCATCGAAGAACCGGTGATCACCGTTGAGACAATGGATGATGGCGCTTTGCCAATTGTGTCTATGGCATTTGCAATACCCGGTACTGCCACCATTGAGGTTATTGCCGAAGACCTGATCAGCACATCAACTTACGATATTAACTACTCATATTCAAGTATCGGCATTGAAGAGGAACCTCAGCCAACAGTGAATGTATTCCCCAATCCTGCAGATGATCATATCTATATTTCAGGCTTGCAAAACGCCAGGGTAGCCATTCACACTGTTGATGGAAAACTGATGATACTGAAAGATGGATTCTCTGGTAACAGCATTGACATCAGCCATCTCCCAGGAGGAATTTACTTTATGAATATTATTATGGACAACAAACAAATTGTCAGGAAAAAGATTGCTGTTTTATAGAACAACGATTAAATGAAAGAGGCTGCCTTTTCGGGTCAGCCTCTTTTTTTTGTCCTTCTTTAAATGAATCCTGGTTTTAATACAAATAGTTATATATTTGCCGCTTCTGTGTTTTTAAGTGTGTGCCAATAGAGAATGAGCCACGGGAATTTATTAATCAAAATAACCAAATCAATTATGAAGAAGTTTTTTATCATATTACTGGCATTAACAGTAAGTATTATTTCATGCAATAAAGATGACGAGGATGTGAAAGCCGATCCGAAGTGGACCATTTATGATGGAACAAATGGATTGATTAATTCAACCGCCATCAGCGTAGCCTGCGACCTGAACGGAAAAGTTTTTATCGGACAGGCGGATGGCGTTACCACTTATGATAATGGCGTTTTTCAGCAATACCCCATGGATGAATCTTCTTTTTATGATTTGCATTTAGATAAGCAGGGTAATATGTGGGGAGGTGTACATTGGGAGGACTTAATGAAATTTGAAAATGATACATGGATAGTTCCTAATGATGAAATATCAAATATTATTGACATTAAAGATGGGGAGAATAATACCATTTGGTTTTGTTCTGATGGCCACATACTTGTTGAATATGACGGTACAAACTGGATGCAACATCAGATCCCTGATAGCCTGGTAAGATCTGACGGGAGGCTTATTTGTACTTATGAAGATCATAATGCTAAACTATGGGTAGGTAGCTGGGATGGATTATATAGCCTTGACGGGGATACCTGGGAGGTATATGACCTGGTGCCTGACTATTATACGGAGAGGGTGCAATGCTTACTGGTTGCAGATAATGGCGACCTCTAT
>JBDLIJ010000012.1:0-30023 GCA_039714935.1 Bacteroidota bacterium
CCTTTTAGTTTCATGCCCAGGCTGATGTTTTTCACTTCTTTATCAAGAAACAACAGGCGGTGTGAGATATCTTCCGGGATCTGCTCCTTGATCTTATCATAGAAGGCTCCTGCTGTAATAATGACCTCCAGGTCTGTGATATCAGCACATATGGCCAGTACTTTATGTCCGACAGTCCAGTTGAGCATGACAGGGATCTTCCCGGCCATATATGATGCAATTATTAATAGCGTGGTCGACTGTAATGCCGGTAGCATGATTCCAACATATTTGCCTTTAACACGCGACTTTATTAATTGCGATACGACAGCAGCCTTAAGAAAAAAACTTTTGCGTGTACTTGTTCCGGAATTTTCATCCCAGGCAAAATATTCATTTTTGTTTTTTCGGAATTCATTAATAAAATTCTCCAGGATGTTCTTCCCTGTGTCAGGCGCTACATTATAATCAGCTGTATTTGAGATGTGTAATAGGCTTTCTTTCATGATGATAACAGTTAATTATGAAAAAGGTATTGTCTGCTTCAGCGGGTCAGAAAAGATGATAAAAACCTAAAGATAAGGATTCTGATAAAACTAGAGCAGGCTGTTTACAGGTAGTTTATGTATATTTATCATAAAATAAACAATGTCATTACGATTTATATCTAAAATGTAATATCATGAAAAAGTGTATATTGGTTTTTTTTGGCATATTATTCTCCCTTACAGTTCAGCAGTCATATTCACAGGTGGATGGTGGAGCATTTAATTCAACAGGATCCGGTTTCTCAGTTGTATCTTTAAATGACTATCAATGTTTAGGTGTTAACCCTGCAAATCTTGGCTGGCAGCATAGCGACGACATGGAATCCCACCTTGGAATGTTTGAAATGGGTATATCCATATATTCAGAACCTCTTACAAAAAAATTGGTGTTTACAGATCTGATAGGTACGGGTGATGACTTTTCCAGCGAGGCTCAGCGCAATGAGGCAATCAAAAGCTTTACGGATACAGAATTATTGATACGCTTAACAAACAGGTTGATAGGCATTGCATTCCAGGATAAAAAAGTAGGTGGGTTTGCTTTTACAATCCGTCAGCATGTTTTTTGGCACAGCACTTTGAATAAGCAAGCTTCCGAATTCATGTTTGATGGTTACAATGCACCTTATTTCGACAGTATTGCCATTCAGCAGAATGGCGATACAATCGGGTATTGTACCAACCCTGAAGAGGCTTCCAAAATATATAACCCCACAGATATTTCGCATTTGTTTTATAATGAATTTGTTCTGGGATATGGCAGAAATGTTGTTGATAAGGAAAACTTTAAGTTTCATGCCGGGATTGATTTCAAACTGATACATGGGTACGGAGTATTAAATTATAATTCTATCTCAATAACACAGGTAGAAGGATACCAGGCCTTAAGTCCTTTTTATGGTGTGAAATATGATGAGCCAACACCTTCTGAGATAATAGGAAATGACTACAAGAAAGCAGGCAGAGGATTCGGGATTGATATAGGTTTGGCTTTTGAGGTATATAAGAAAACAAGGATTGCCCTTGCGTTAAATGAGATAGGATCAATAAACTGGAATGGGAATGTTTATGAAGGTGAAAATGTACCCATCAGGCTCATAGAAACATCAGGGATCGATAATTATAATATCTTTTCCGAATCCGGTGGTATTATTGCTGATAATACAAACCTGGGGAAATGGGAAGGCTTGCTTAATAAAAGGGTTTCACTTCCCTTGCATATGCGCATTGGTGCAAGCCATCACCCATTGGAAGAGCTCACATTTGGGTTTGAGTTTCTGATGCCATTCAATCGGGAGATTCCCGGTGCCTATATAAATCCATTGTATGCTGCAGGGGTACAATATAATCCGGCCAGATGGTTTCAGCTTTCAGGCGGTTTTTCTTATGGAGGGGGCTTTGGATTTAATATGCCTCTTGGTATTACATTACGTCCGATAAACAAGGGCTCCATGTGGGAGCTGGGTTTTGCGAGCAGAGATCTGTTATCCTGGTTTAAGCAGAAAGATCCGATGGTTTCATTCGTATTTGGCTTCCTGAGATTTGCGTATTAAGCATTATCGGCCGTGGTGTTATTGAAGTTTGAAGTTTTCTGCTTGTTTCTTTGGTTTGTAAGCTGTCATTTAACATCATAATCCGTTCATGATATTGAAGAGCCTCTTCGTCATAATGTAAAGCCTTATTTGCAATATACAAGCACTGACAGGAAGTTTTCAATTCTAATAGAATATTCAATTCTTCCGCAATGTCATAGCTTCTCTCACACCAGCTAATTGCTTGTTTATGGTCTCCAAGTTTATTATAAATATTCCCTATATGGCTCAAAGTCACAGACATTCCTCTTTTTTCTGAGATTTCCTCTCTGGTTTTGAAGCTTTACTGGTAATATTCCATGGCTTTTTAATAATCGCTTCTAATGTAATATGATACTCCCTGGGTATTCAAGGCTCGGGCCATTTCCTTTTTAATATCCTTCTTATTGGCAAATTCGTACAATAATTGAGCATAAAAAAAGGCACTATCAGGTTGTGAGTAGAGGTATCCGTTCCAGGAAATCTTATGCATGGCCACCGTCGGTATCCGCATTATATACACCAATGGCAGACCCTCCGAACATGTACATATTATCTATATTGCCAGCGAGAGCATAATGCACACCCCATTGCTTGCCGATGGAAATACGGCCAAAAGGTGTTCCGATGCCAATCAGGCCCTTACGTGCAAACACTGTATTGTGTACTTTGCCGTAGTTAGAGCCGGGGTCGGATGAAATGCTGACATAATCATTTCTTTTGGTCAGGCTAAGTCCAAGCTCTGCTGTTGTAAAGAAATAATATTTGTTACCATTGTCTATTTTCCACTCTCCTTTTAATCCAACACGGGGAATGAGATCAACCACTGCCCAGCCCTTTTGATTACCGCCAAAAGCATACTGAAAGGTGCCGTAGGGTTCTACCGACCGCAGGACGGCAGGGATTTTAAGCATTTTGTCATCATTGTCTTGTGCATGTATTGTTGTAGGCAACGATAGCAGAACAATGATTAGTGCAATATGCTTTGTGTTCATTTCAAATGTGGATTATCAAGTTGTGTGCCTTGCTAAAGTTAAGAAAAAACACAGATAAACAGGCAGAATTGCATTCTTCCACAAATGATCGTATCTTTAATATTCATTATCAAGTATATACAAATATGAATCATAAGTGGGTTTTATGGCAGGCATTTATTCTCTTTATGCTCATACTGCCTGCTTTGCCATCAATATCTCAGGGAGTAATTTTGGAGGAAAATTTCGAAAACTCATCCGGATTGCCTGCCGGATGGGAGGAAGTTACAACATCATCTTTTCCACAATGGTCTTTTTCAGAGATTGGGAATACACATTATCTGGTAATTCCTTATCATACAAAAATCGCTTATCTGAATGAAGGTGATAGCGACAAGGAATGGCCTGGAGAATACCTGATCACACCTGCCATTAATTTATCGGGCTACACAAATGCATACCTGTCAGTAGATGTTTTTTTTAAAGCCATGACATATCAAAGTAATACTGAATCCTTTGGGATTGAAGTATCCGTAGATGGTGGTAACTCATGGTTTGCTTTAAGGTATTTTTCTGAATATTTTAACTGGCACAAGGTTTATTGCGATCTTTCCGAGTATTGCGGAAACCCAAATGTTCAGATAGCTTTTAAATATAGTGATGGTGGTGGGTGGCTATACGGGGCCGGTTTAGATAATGTAAAGGTTCAGGTCCCTTATCAAAATGATGCAGCATTGCTATATATTGAAAAATATAACTTTGTTCTTCTGCATGATACGATCAGGTTTAAAGGCCTTATCCAAAATCTTGGAGCAAATGACTTAACAGCGGTCAAATTAAATTGGAGGGTAAATGGTGGAAGCGTATGTTCGCAAGACATTACATCAATGAGCCTGTCGCCCCTGGATACAGCAAGTTTTCTGCACTCTACACCATGGGTGCCAAGCACCCAGGAATCTTTTAATATTGATATGTGGGTAACCGACCCAAACGGGCTCAGTGATGATAATCCCTTGAATGATACCCTTAGCATGCACATAACAAATGCTGTAAGCTCTAAACCTGAAAAGAATGTATTCCTGGAAGTCTTTGGTGCAAGCTGGTGCACCATTTGCCCACATGCTGCCAGTATGATTGCTGAGATAAATGACTCTACTGATAATCTGATTGTGGCTGTGATCCATGTAGAAGATTCTTATACCTGTAGCATTGGAACTGAGATTTTTGATAATTACCATTTATTCCCGGGCTGGCTTGTTACCGGATTGATTGACAGGTACGACTTATATGGAGAGGTTTCTATGGATATGGACAGATACCTCTGGCCTTATTTTGTTTGTCATCGTGAAGAGAAAATCTCACCAGTTGATATTTCTGCCGGTAATACATTTAATCCTTATACACGTGAGCTGGAGATTGATCTTTTCGCAACATTCCGATGTGATCTGATGGGAGACTTCAGGTTTAATTGCTACCTGGTGGAAGACAGCATTGTATCTGGACAGGACAATGTCTTAACGATTCCCGACAGGGAACCATATTGCTATAAAGAACAATGGATCTATAATCCTCCGGGAACAATTGAAAATTATTTGCACATGAATGTGTTAAGGGATGTACTCGGTGGTGCCTGGGGATCGTTTGGCAGCTTGCCCAACTATGTTGTGGATGGCCAGGAATATGAATTTCATTATAATTACACAGTTCCGGATTCAATTAATGCAAACAACATGAGGATTATAGGTTTAGTTCAAAAGTTCAATACTGATTCCAGTAAATGTGAGATATATAATGCTATTGATATGCACTTAAATGATCTTACCCAAATTTATCAGGCTGATGAAAATATTCGTTCTATGATCGTATATCCAAACCCTGCCCGCGATAAGATTTATATCAAAAATATTGATAAAGCAACAGATGCACTTATATTTACTATGCAAGGTGAGATGCTTACCACAAAAAAGATCATTGATAATCAGATTGATATAAGTACGTTTATGAAAGGAGTTTATATCCTGAAGCTTTCTGATGAGAAAGGTGTGAACATAATAAAGTTTGTGAAACAGTGATTGGGAATTAAGCTGTCAGGCCTGCCTCCTGAAAATATTAACAAGTATAATAATATGATCGCACTAAATCAAAGCGGGATTTCGTTATGAATTGTTGTAATACTTGCTACTTTTGACTAAATTTATACTGAAAACGTCTCCTTTTGATGAAAAAAATATTGATCATTATTACGATAATAATCCTGGTATTAATTATTGTTAGCCTGATTATAGCCCCACCCATTGCCCGAACTTATCTTGTTAAAAACAGTCCTGAGCTCATTGGTCGGCAGATTGCCCTGGAAAAGTTGAAAATGAATTATTTCAGGATGTCAGTTGAATTACGGGATTTTGTCCTCTATGAAGATGATGGCCAAACCCCTTTTGTGTCGTTTGACCAATTATATGTTAACCTGGCTCCCTGGCATCTTTTTTACGATGATCTTGTAGTGCAGGACTTCCTCCTCGACGGATTAAAGGTGAATATAATACAATACGACACTGTATTCAATTTTGACAGTATGCTTGCATTTTTTGAGAGCGACAGTACCGGTGATGCAGATACACTTCAACAGGGTCAGTTTGAATTTCATCTGTCAAACCTTGAGATGAAAAATGGGGAGTTTTACTATTTAGATTCAACAGTTGGAGAGGACATAGAAATGCAAGACCTGAACCTTTTTGTGCCATATATAGGCTGGGATCAGGAAAACAAATCTGACGCCGGACTTAAGTTCTCTTTTGCCAATGGTGGATATTTCCAGTCTGCTTTCCAAATGGACCCTGTTAGCGGGCACTTTATTGCAGAGGTGAAAGTTGATAATCTTGACCTTGCAACTTTTCTTGGCTATGCCACTCATTATGTTGCATTAGATAGCTTGCAGGGATCATTCGACACTGATTTAAGAATAATGGGGAATGTTAATTTTATTGATTCATTGAGCATCGATGGTTGGGCCGATCTGGATAAACTGGATATTACTTCCAACGGGAACAAAGAGCTTGTTTTTGTTGATAGCCTCCATTGTAAGCTTGAGCTGCTTCAACCTATGATGAACCGTTATTTGATAGATACAGTAAAAATCAATAAACCCATTATCTCTTTTGATCTTTATGATTCTACCAATAATTTTATTGCTCTTTTTGCTGATATGTCTGATCCTTCTGGTGCGAAGGATGAAATTGAAAATCAAGGCGATACAGCAGTAGAAACTGACCCCTATGCGCTTTATTATGCTATTAATAGCCTTGAGGTGCTTGACGGGGCATTGGATTTTACCGACTATCGATATGCTGATACTTTTAATTATGATTTAAGCGAACTGAAGATGGCTGTGGACAGTATCAGCTCAACAGCAGCATGGATAGATGCAACAGCTGCCATGATCTTAAATAACAAAGGGAAGCTGATTGCCACACTGGGCCTGGATCCCTCAAATCCCCTTGAACTTGATTTGGAGTATTCTATTTCTGAGTTCAGGCTCAGCGACCTGAACATATATACAAACCATTATATCAGCCATGACATTGTGTTCGGTGATTTATATTATAACTCAGAGACAAGGATTAGGTCAGGACAGCTTGAGAGCGACAATAAACTTACCATTCGTGATATTGAGATCAATAAGATCAAAGGAGGGCTGATGACGCTTCCACTCAAGCTCGCACTCTTTATTGTAAAAGATAAGGATGGAGACGCTGTGCTTGATATTCCTTTAAGGGGAGACCTTAATGACCCGGAATTGAATATTGGCAAGTTGGTATGGAATACTTTTAAGCGATTTATTGGCAGGATCGCTACTGCTCCTTATCATTTTCTTTCTGGTCTGGTTAGCGCTGACCCCAGCGATCTTAAAGATATTAAATATGATTTTGCCGATACGGTCTTTACACATAAAAAACAAAGGCAACTAGACTTATTAATGGAGTTGGAACAGAAAAAAGAGGGGCTGGACATACAACTGGTGTATTTTGTTGATATGGACCTTGAAAAAGAAGCCATTGCAATCAAACAAAAAGGTGAAGAATTCAGGGATACAACAAGCCTGGATTATCATGATCATGAGGCTGAATTTTTGAATTACCTGAGAACACGGGCAATGAATGACAGCGTGGATATAGCTGATGCGGCAGTGATGTTATGCGATGCATTTAAACTTGACAGTGCTGCAGTATACCTGTCACAATACCGCATTCAACAGCTACAATCATATATCACTGACAAAAATGATTCGAGCAAAATCAGAGTACATGGCTATCACCCAGATGCTCCCAAAAATGTTGGCGCATCACCTTACTTTCAGCTTGAGTATGCAATCATGGGCGAGGATGATGGAGACTAATATGTAGCCAAGCTGCATAGTATGGCTAAATGTAACCCCCTTTGTCCGGTTCGTTCCGGTTGACAGTTGAAAATTCAAATTTCAAGTTCGATTAATCATCATCGAGTCGAAGTATTTATGCATATTTGCAAAACAAATGCAACATCACATATTTTATTCGCACGCATATTAATATAAGTCACATGAAAAATATTTTTACTCAGGTTCAACTGGTAATAATTTTATTACTTTCTTCTCAAATGGTCTTTTCGCAAAATGAAATACAGAATGTTGTGGAAGGATCTGGCATAATTAATAGTGTTAATACTGCCAATAAGGGGAACACCTTTAAGCCGCTTTACCAGGAATTTACAAGTTCAACCTGTATTCCATGTGCAGGTGCCAATGAAATATTGGATGATGTACTTATGGTAAATCCGGGGACGCATTCCCTGATCAAATACCAGATGAACTGGCCAGGCAGCGGTGATCCCTATTATACTGCAGAGGGCGGTGTTCGTAAAGATTATTACGGAATAAGTTATGTTCCTGACATGTATATAAATTCGGATCAGCTTGCTCCTGCGAATATGACTCAGCAAATTTATGATTCATATCAGGGCTTGCTTTCCGACATGGTGATAACTGTTAACACAGCAGAGATTGACTCGAATCTCTATATCGTAGTAGATGTGGACATTGATGTAACAGCTAACCTTGCTGCCGGACTTACTGCCCATATCGTGGTGGTGGAAAAAACTACTGTTGGCAATGTCGGAACCAATGATGAAACAGAGTTCCATAATGTAATGCTTAAGATGTTACCGGATGCATATGGGACACCCCTTCCGGCATTAAGTCCGGGTACAACGGAGAATTTATTATACATCTACGATATGGACTTAACTTTCATGGAACAGCCAAACGACCTTGCAGTCATAATCTTTGTGCAGGATGATACCGACCATAGTATTATCCAGAGTGAAATGACGGATGTTGCAGGAGAATTCGAGGATTATGTAGTTAATTTCATGGTTGAGGATATCCTGGGCAATCCTATTGAAGGAGCTGAGATATTCCTGGAAGGCAATGGATCGAAGGTAACCAATGATATGGGAGAAGCAGTTTATGAAAACATATATCCAGGCACATACGCATACGATGTAAATGCTGCAGGGTATTTTGATACGATTGGAAGCATTGAAGTTATCAATGAAGAAATCACAGAAAAAGTCACTATGATGACACCTCAATTTTACTGGTTTGAGATGTTTGACACAGAAATTCCTGCTAATTGGACTGTCTACGCTACAGCGCCTGATCATTTATACTGGTACGGTGAGAAGGTTATCTTCATGAAACAAAGCGGATCAGATGATCCCACTATGCTTGTTTCTCCTGCCATTAATGTAGACCCTGCTGACACTTTATACTTTGATATTATTAATGTTAGTGCAGCTCCTACAGCTTATTTTGGAACTATTACTGATCCTGCAAATCCGGAAACATTTACGGTAATTGATACTATTTACCCTGTTGAACCATTTACAACTCATAAATATGATTTATCTGCTTTAAGCGGGGATATTTACTTTGCATGGATGATAGATGGTAGTGGTATAACCTGGTTCGAATTTGATAATGTTATACTAACGGCTACTCCCACCAATATATCCGATTATAATATAAGTGCGAATATTGCAGTCAGTATCTTTCCAAACCCGGCCAGTGATTATGTCAAAATAAAATCTGAAGGTGTAATGACATCTCTCTCGGTTTACAACTATGTGGGGCAACAACTTAGCAGTGAAAAAGTGCATAATGCTGTTTATACTCTGAGTACTTCTGCATATTTACCTGGTATTTATCTAATCCACATAGAAACCAATGACGGGGTAGTGGTTAAACGAATTATTATAAAGTAAGAGTATCTATTAACCCTTGCAATTTATACTAGCTGAACTAGCCCGCACTGGCTGGCATCTCCTGACTGGAATATGCAAACAGTTGATAACCAGTGCGGCTATCCAGATCCTATATGGGACGTAGGATTCGGTGTTTGAGAAATTACCAGGACCTCCATCAATATAGCTTTAAACTATCAGATACAGTTATTTTCTGATCGCACCTTTGTTTTTAGTATTTTTGGTATTCAACTAAAGATTTCGATGATCATCAGTGGACAATTATTTCTTATAAGGAAGATTAATATGAGAAATAATTATCTGCTATTTTAAAAATAGTCCAACATAAATCAATTATTTACTATGAAATCAACAATCACATTCGTGAAAATTTTAAGTACTTTTTTTATTATAAACACAGTAATTATTCATGCTGTATTTGCGCAGGGACCTGACACATTGTGGACAAAAACTTTTGGGGGAGTAGCTTATGAAAATGGCTTTTGTGTCCGGCAGACCTCAGATGAGGGGTATATTGTTGTGGGATATACACAATCATATGGTAGTGGAAGCAATGATGTTTATTTGATCAAAACAGATGCTGACGGGAATGAGCAATGGTCAAAAACATACGGCGGAACTGAAGAAGATAGAGGCTATGATGTTCACCAGACTTCTGACGATGGGTATGTAGTTTTCGGACGTACTGAGTCCTTTGGCGCTGGTCTCTCCGATTATTATTTGATCAAAACAGATGCCGACGGGAATGAGCAATGGTCAAAAACATACGGCGGAACTGATTATGACAGGGGCAATAAAATGCTAATAAGTTCAGACGGTGGATACATATTGGTGGGACGTACAGTTTCATATGGAGCTGGGGTTTGGGATATATATATGATCAAGACTGATGCCAATGGGAACGAAGAATGGTCGAATACGTACGGAGGAAGCAACTCTGAATACGGCAACAATGTACTGCAGGCAAATGATGGAGGTTATATTATTGTTGGAGAGACTGAATCATATGGTGTCGGATATAGTGATATTTATCTGGTAAAGACTGATTCCGGGGGAAATGAATTATGGTACAAAACATTCGGTGATGCTGAATGGGATTATGGAAGCAGCGTTCAGAATACCCCGGAGGGTGGATATATAATAGCAGGTTATACATGGTCATTTTATGCCGGTCAGGGATATGATGCCTATCTGGTTAAAACAGATGCGGATGGGAATGAATTATGGACAAGACAATACGATGGAAGCAATAGCGATTACATTTATGAGGTGTTAGTGACCCCGGAAGGTGATTATGTTGTGGGCGGACATAGTTTATCCCCTTATCAGTTTAATTATGATTTTTATTTGTTCAAGACAGATAAGGATGGGAACGTAATGTGGACACAACAGTTTGGAGGTGATGATGATGAATATGCAAGAAGCCTGCAGCAGACAAGCGACGGCGGGTTTATTATGACAGGAAGAACCGATTCATATGGTGCCGGTGATGGAGACATCTGGCTTGTGAAAATTGTCCCTGATGCAACAGGTATAGACAATGATAGTTTCAATGACAGTTCAGAAAATAATATTCTGAAACAAAATCATCCCAATCCATTCGATCATCATACTTCGATTTCTTATACAGTTCCACATTCAGCTTTCATTAACCTAACTGTCTATGATAAAAACGGGGGGGTAATTAAAACACTGGTGAATGAGTTTAAAGTTACAGGAACATATTGTATAAGTTTTGAGACTGATATATCAAGTGGAACATACTATTATAGCATAATAGCTGGCAATGAAATGATCGAAACAAAAAAGATGCTGATCATTAAATAATTATTAATATAAATGAACATGAAAGCAATTAAAATCATTTTATTATTTATTACCATATAGGTTCAGGGATATAGCCAGGATCCGGTATGGACCTGGGCTGTTAATGTTGGTGGATATGGTTTTGATGATGCTAAGTCTATCGACTCGGATTCATCTGGTAACCAGTAATGGGGGATTTGATTTTGTCGCTGCAAAACTGGACACTGATGGAAAATGGAAATGGGTGAATAGTGGCGGCGGTACAAATTATGATTTTTATTTCCACAGATAAGCGTAAATATGCACATGCAACGGCCCTAGTTTAGTTTATTTTTAGTTTTCTTACATGCTTCTGTAACATTCTTGAGTGTCATTGCTGCTTTAACAACTCTACATTTAACACAAATGCCTATTTTCCGCCACCCTAACGGGTAGTTTTCCTGATGTGGGTACAAAATGGATCCTTTGCCTGGCACAAATATCGACTTCCTTACCCCCTGAGATAGAATAAATCCACTTCCCATCTTGATGTAGAATTCTATTTGCCTTATATTACGATTTCAAACAACTCTACATACTTGTTTGTTATTATCGTAATATACTTATTTTTGTAATAGTTATGAATCAGCAAATTAGCCAAAGTATGAAAAAGATATGTATTCTGATTTCCGTATTGATTTTTTCACTTCAGTCATATGGTGAGATATTTTTGAGTGAAGATTTTAGTGGCAATCAAATGCCGCCTCCTGGCTGGAGTATTGAAAATTATTCTTCCAGGTGGACTGTGGAGCCATCAAACGAAGCGGGAGGCGAAGCCCCTGAAGCCAGATTTGCTTTATGGCCGGAAGTAGATACAACTCGCTTGATTTCTCCAACAATAGACCTGACAGGACAGGATACTGTAGTATTAAATTTTAAACACTACTTATGGGACTATTCTGGCAATGGTTATCAGATTGGCGTAGCTACCAGATCTAATCCAGGTGACACGTGGGAAGAAGTATGGAGTAAAAACCCTAATGGGAATATAGGGCCTGAACAACGTACCGTTGTTATCAGCAATAGTAGTGTCGGGTCCTCTGAGTTTCAATTCTGTTTTTATGTTAAGGGGGATTTATATAACCTGAACTATTGGTATATAGATGATATTTGGTTATTTGAACAACTGGACCTTGATGCCGGGATGCAAGTGATCAATACACCAACATATCTGGTAGAGCCAACCCCAGTAGAAGGGATCATTAAGAATTTTGGGCAGTCATATATTACCAGTATTACTATAAAATGGCAGATTGATGACAATCCAATAAAAACAACATTGCTTACCAATTTGAGCATTCCGTTTGCAGAACAATATAATTTTACCTGTAATGGATTAATTGACTTGCCTCCCGGCACTTACACATTAAAAGTCTGGATTGACAATGTAAATTATCTTTCTGATGATGACCCATCTAATGATCTTTTGGAGAAGACCATACATGTAGCTAGCCATGCAGTCCAGCATCGCCCTTGTATTGAGGAGTTTACGAGTTCCACATGTGTGCCTTGTGCTGGATTTAACGAACAATTTGACCTCTGGGCCAGTGCAAATGCGAATGAGATTACACTGGTTAAATATCAAATGAACTGGCCAGGGTCTGGCGATCCTTATTACACGCCAGAGGGTGGGGTGCGAAGAGATTTCTATAACGTTATTGGGGTCCCGACAACTTTCCTTGACGGGAAAACCGTTGCAAATAGCATCCCGGCAATACAGCAAGCTTTTAATACTTCAGTTGACGATCTGGGATTAGCAAAAATTGCCGGATCTCATACGCTTTCGGGGACCATTATGGATCTGGATATAACTGTTCTTCCTTTTGCGGCCATCAATGATCTCAGTATCTATGTCATTGTATTTGAATATTTAACGCATAATAATGCAACATCAAATGGGGAAACAGAATTTCATCACGTCATGATGAAGATGATCCCTGATGCATACGGCTCTTCTGTATCGCTTCAGGACAGAGTTCCTCATTCGATCATTGAATCCGTTGACCTTAGTGGAACTTTTGTTGAAGAGTGGGATGATCTCGGCGTTGTTGTCATTATACAAGATACAATCTCAGAATATATATACCAGTCAGATTATTCTTATGAAAATGCTTCGTATGGCTCAGATGCTTCCCTGTCTGATTTAACAGCTGATGGTATAACTGTTCCAGGTTTTTCTCCGGATATTTTTGACTATAACATAACATTGCCCGCCGGAACATCAATAGTTCCAACTGTTGAAGCAACAACAAATGATACCAATGCCATCTCAATTATTGTGCCTGCTGCTGAATTGCCAGGAACAACAACGATTGATGTTTTTGCAGAAAACCTGGTATCGCACAATCAGTATACAGTAAATTTCTCCCTGGAAGTTGGGATAAATGATGTGGCAGCGAAAAAACTTAATATCTTTCCCAATCCGTCATCAGGACAATTATTTATTACCGGTGCTGAGAATGCAGATATTACCATCTATAATGTCTATGGTTCTGTTGTATACTCCTTCAACAACCTTAATTCCAATATTATAAATTTAGATGGTCTTGAAAATGGAATCTATATTTTGAGGGTTACATATGAAGATAATTCAATAATTACAAAAAGGATAAGTCTGACAAAATAATTGCCGCTTTGTATGAAATATAGAGCCTCCTGCAAGCTTATAAATGTAAAAGCCAGTGTAACTGACCATTCTGAACCGATTGACTTTAAGCCGACCAAAGGTGGTTAGTTTAGCCTATAATTGGTACATTAGCCAAAGCGACATATGATTTTTCTGGTAATGATGAAAAACATAATAATAAATTAAAAGAAATAAAAATGAAGGCAAGAAATCAAATGCTTACAAGATTATTTATTATCGTAGTGTTTTTAGCGGGCTATGGATTCATCTATGCTCAGGATAATATGGATGAGTTTATCTTTATGAACTCTACGAGCAAAATTGCCCAACCAGACAACTTTTTAGGTCAGGTTTCAATCACAAATAACAATTTTGAAAATCAATCGCTGCAGAGCTGGAATCTGCCCCAACAATATCAGACTCACAACGGTGTTACGCTGGATATTATTGATGAGTGGTCGCTGTTGGATACGGTGTTTTCTGCAAATCCACCTGAAGAGAGGCAGCGGTTCCCGGAGATGGCTTTTGGTAATTCTAACTATCTCGTTGTATGGCAGGATAACAGGGCAGGTGAATTTGTTGATGTGGATTGGGATGTTTGGGCTGCCAGGGTTACTCCTGATGGTGAAGTTCTTGACCCGTATGGTATCCAGATCTCAGTAAGCATGGGTATCAATGCACAAGAACCCTCGGTAGCATTTGATGGGACCAATTTCCTGATCATATGGTCTGAAGACCGTGATACACCAGGTAATTTCAATATTTACGGAGCAAGGGTCAGCCCTGATGGCGAAGTTCTGGACCCGGGAGGTTTCCCGATCTGTACGGAATCATATGCTCAGATTCTGACAGGGCTTTCTTTCAATGGCACACACTACCTGGCAGCATGGTCAGATTGGCGTAATTCCAGGTTTGACATTTATGGTGCCCGGATCGAACCGAACGGTACAATACTTGAGCCGGACGGCATTCCTATCTATTCAGCACCAAATAACCAGGCCTATGTAACAGTTGAATCGGACGGATCAGGCTGGTTCCTTTCATGGGGAGCTATTTATGAAACGGTGATCAGGGGAGTACGGGTAGCCGGTGATGGAGCCGTGCTGGATCCTGATGGCATTGTTATTTCAACAGGCCCGGAATACCGGCAATGGCCTGATGTCAGTTTTGATGGAACGAATTATATGGTGGTCTGGCATGATCGTCGATCCGGTTTACTTGCAGGTAACTGGTCAGTATATGGTGCACGGGTGGCAACTGACGGCCAGGTGCTCGACCCTGACGGGATACCGATTGCAACAGATGATTCGAAATTTGAGGGCTTGGCGGAATTATGCTTTGACGGCACCAATTATCTCGTAGTGTGGAAGGATGATGCTTATACAGACCTGGGTGCAGCACTGCTATCTCCTGATGGTGTGATTCAGGCACCCGGAGCTTTTCCTGTGACAGGCGCACCCGGAAATGAGACCTACCATGCTGTTGGACACGACGGAAATAACTGGCTTGTGGTATGGAGTGATTTTCGTGGTGCATACCAGGATGATCTATACGGAGCCAGGGTTGATCCTTCCGGGAATATCCTGGATCCCTATCCTGATGATTTCGCGATTATCCTGTCTGCCTCCTGGCAACAAGCTCCAAACGCGGCTTTTGATGGTAATAATCACATGGTAGTATGGCAGGAAAGGGTTGCTGTGGATCATTTTGATATCCGGGGGACACGTGTTGCTGTAGATGGCACTCCTCTTGATTCACCAACACTGTTTATCACTACAAATCCTGAAAGTCAGGTTGATCCAGAAATAGCATTTGGCAATTCGGTATATTTTGCTGTGTGGAAAGACTATCGATCCGGACCATTTGGAAGCATTTACGGGGCACGAATCAGCGACGATGGGACTGTCCTTGATCCCGATGGCATTTTGATCAGCCAGAGTACAAGCGGGCAACGACTGCCTGCCGTGGCTTTCGATGGGACTAACTTTTTCGTGATATGGTGGGAATATGGAAGTGATTATCAATATCACGTTTACGGAAAAAGGGTCACGGAGGATGGAACCGTACTCGATCCCAGTGTAATTGATATTGCAACAGTAACAACAGATTACGGATGGAATTATTTTGTTGATCTTTCAGTTACTTTCGACGGCGAAAACTACCTGGCGGTCTGGCCTGAATTTGATACTGACAACTGGGATATCTATGGGGCAAGGGTTACTCCCGGTGGTGTGGTGCTTGATAATGAAGGCTTCCCCATTTCATCTTCTCCCTGGAACCAGGCGTTCCCACAAGTGTCATCTGCCGGCGGGCAAACAATGGTGGTATGGATGGAAGAACGCTCCGGTACAAACGATATATACTGCTCACGGGTTGACCCTGATGGCACTGTACTTGACCCTGACGGAATTGCTCTTTGCAATTATCAGGGGGAACAAGTAAATCCTGAAATTACCTTTGATGGTTACAATTATTTGGTTGTCTGGTCCGACTGGCGAGATGGGTCTATTGATACATACGGCACTATAGTTGACATGACAGGGAATGTGATGGACCCGAATGGTGTTGCATTCGCCTCCAGTACTTTCCATGAAAGAGGGTCAACACTATCTGGTACTTCCGACAGTAAATCCTTGGTTGTTATGAGCAGCTATGAACCTGACACCTATTTCGCGTCGCGTGTCTGGGGTGGAGTGTATATAAGTCCATACACAGGAATCGATGACCCATGGCACCAGACTGCAACCGTCAGGATGCTTTCAAATGCTCCGAATCCATTCAGTGCAAGCACAAAAATAATAATTGACTTACAGAATGCCGGACCCGTTCTTGTGGATGTTTATGACATCACCGGCCAGCAGGTATCAAGGCTTCATGATGGGATCTTAGCTGCAGGGCATCACGAGATCATGTGGAATGGCTGTACAGCACATGGCAAACCCCTGGACCCGGGTATTTACCTGTGCCGCCTGAGGGGTGTGGACTATCAAGAGACAATAATGATGACACTTATGAAATAAATTAACATCTGCAATTGAGTTATTTTATGTGAATTTAAATGATGGCCAAGAGCTTTTGATGTTCAACGAAATAATTCAATGATCATCAGTGGTCAATTACTTAATATTTGAAAATTAATATGAAAAAAAATTATCTGCTATTGAAAAAAACAATTGCTGTACTGTTGGTTATGGCAGCTTTTGAACTTGTTTATACTCAAAATATAATGAATGGGATGACAAGCCTGATTGCAGAGGTTGGAGCTGTGGAAACAAGTGATGTGTTGGGGCAAATTACAAAAGCAAATAATAATGTTGAGAGCACTTTACAGCAGTGTTGGATACTGCCACATTCCTATACTCAATCCCAAAGCAGGCGTCTGGGCACACTTTATGATTGGGTCATGATGGACACGGCATTTTCTTCAGTGCCTCCGGAAGATGCTCAGCAGACTCCGGAGATTGCTTATGGCTCATCCAACTATCTTATTGTATGGCAGGATAACCGTGCGGGAGACTTTTATAATTATGATTATGATGTTTATGCGGCAAGGGTCTCCACTGATGGGGAGCTACTTGATCCTTACGGGATAAAGATAGCAGCTAAGACAGGCATCCTTGAGAAGGAACCTTCTGTTGCTTTTGATGGGACGAATTTCCTTGTTATCTGGTCAGAAGATCGTGACGCTCCACTTGATTATAATATTTATGGGGCTAGGATTAGCTCAGATGGTGAAGTCCTGGATCCGGATGGGTTTCAGATATGTGCAGCCACAAATCCCCAGACGCTGACAGGGATCTCATTCAATGGAACACACTACCTGGCAGCATGGTCGGATTATCGCTCAGGCAATTACGACATCTATGGTGCACGTATTGATCCTGATGGGACAGTCCTTGAACCAGATGGTTTTGCCATCTTCTCAGCGCCTGACAATCAAGCCTATCCCTCAGTAGCTTCGGATGGTTCAGCTTGGCTCCTTTCATGGGGAGCTATCGGCGAATCCGTAATAATAGGAACACGCGTGGGCGCTGATGGAAGCGTACTGGACCCTGATGGATTTACTATTTCAACTGGAATGAACAACCGGTGTTGGCCGGATATTGATTATGATGGTACTAACTATATGGTAGTATGGATGGATAAACGTTCTGGCACCAACGTTACTGACTGGGGCATTTATGGGTCCAGAGTTACTACTGATGGAACAGTGCTTGATCCGGATGGTATTCCGATAGCAGCAGATAATAATATATATGAGGGTATACCGGAATTGTGCTTTGGCGAAACAAATTATCTGGTCGTATGGAAAGATGATGGCTTTGGCGAAATGACCGGAGTTTTGGTTTCACCAGACGGAGTAATTCAGGGAGCCGACCGCTTTCCTATTTCCGGAGCAGTTGGTAATGAGCTCTATCATGCCTTAGGACACGATGGAAGCAACTGGCTTGTGACATGGGAAGACTATCGGAGCATTAATTCTGTCTCTCCCGGCTTTGGCTCGGACATATATAGTGCCAGGGTTGACGAAACAGGAAACGTACTGGATGTTTATCCTAACGATATTGCCGTGTCAATGACGAACAATTTCCAGTTTTGTCCGGCAGCAGACAATAACGGCAATGAACATTTGCTTATCTGGCAGGAGAAAGTTGCCGTAGATCAGTATGATATTAAAGGAACACGTGTTGCCACTGATGGTATACCTATTGATTCACCAACATTGAGTATTTGTTCGGAGACAGATGACCAGGGTGAGCCTGTTATTGCTTTTGGCAACACTGTCTATTTTGCAGTATGGAGAGACTTTCGCTCTAGCACTATGGGTAACATATATGGTGCACGAATTAGTGAAGATGGGACAGTACTTGATCAGGGAGGATTTATGATTACCACAGGTACAAACGGAGAACGAATGCCTGCAGTGGCTTTCGATGGAACCAACTTTCTTATAATCTGGTGGGTGTATGTAGGAAGCCAATATCATGTGTATGGTGCCAGGATTTCCGAGGAAGGGACAATACTTGATCCCGGTGGTTTCGACATAGCTACTGTATCGACAGATTATGGATGGAATAATTTTGTTGACCTTTCTGTTGCTTTCAACGGGGAGAACTACCTGGTGGTGTGGCCGGAATTTGTTGACAACAGCTGGGACATATACGGTGCCAGGGTCACACCCGATGGCGTGGTGCTTGATGAAGGTGGCTTTGCTGTTTCATCAGATACCGACGTCCAGTATTTTCCGAATGTGACATCTTCAGGCGGACAATCATTTGTAGTATGGACTGACTTGCGTAATAATAATAATGATATATATAGTGCCCGTGTTGATGCTGATGGCAATGTCCTTGACCCTGACGGAATAGCTCTATGTGTTGATGGGGGGGGACAGACAATGGCACATGCTGACTTCGATGGCAGTTATTATGTGGTTATCTGGGCCGATTGGCGGAATGGTAATCCCGATGTTTATGGTACTGTTGTTGATTTGGACGGGCATGTGATGGACCCTGATGGTGTTGTGTTCGTCTCCAACCCGGAATTTGATGAATATCCGACTATTTCTGCAGGATCTAACGGTGAAGCTATGGTGTTTTATAGCGGCTATGAACCACAAACCTACTCCTCAACACGTGTCTGGGGTGGAGTGTATACCAATCCTTATGTAGGCATTGATGACCCTGATCAACAAGGTGCAAAATCAAGTCTGCTTTCAAATGTGCCTAACCCATTTAATTCATCTACAAAAGTAATATTTGACTTATCTACAACCGGATATGTCCAGATGGAAGTTTATGACTTCACTGGCAGGCATGTGTCAACGCTTCAAAATGGGATTTTATCTGCTGGCCATCATGAGATAGTGTGGAATGCATGTGATGAGAATGGAGGAAACCTTGATTCAGGTATTTACCTGTGCCATTTCAGTAGCGATGGCCATGAAGAAATACTGAAAATGATACTTCTGAAGTAGGGATAACATATAATCTTAGCTCATTTTGGCAATGGCTTGTATAGAACGGCTAAACTGACCACACTTAGCCGGTTTGTTTTAGCCGACTACTTTAGGTAAGTTGGGTCGACATTTGCATCCCTGAAGGCTGAAGCGTCTTTGTCTGATAACATGTACCATCTATTTATACGATTCAATAAGGAATTAAAGTGTATTTTTGATATACACTTTTAATTTCCCGAAAAATGAAAATACATACACAAGTTGAGAATATGAAAGTGCTCATATTTTTCATGGCATTCATTCTGCTTACGCCTGTTATTAAATCCCAGTATTCCCTCGATTTTAATGGTGAAGGGGATTATGTAGCCCTAAACGGTTCGGACTACAGCCCTCCATGGAGTGTTGAAGTAATGGTAAACAAAAATGAAACCGATAATTATCAGCATCTCCTTACCGGAACAGATGGGAATAGCGGTATACGTATTGAACAATGGTGGGGTACAAAAGTTGGGTTTACGCATTCAGGCGTAGCCGACTGGTATTTTAATTATATCTGTCCAATAGGTAACTGGGTGCAGCTATCCATTACCAATGATGGCATCGACACAAAATTGTATGTGAATGGAATATTCAACAGTTCAGTGAATGCCTCCATAAACTTCCCTATGAAATGGATAAGCAAAAACACAAACGATGCCTCCCTTAAGGCAAAAGTCGATGAGCTCCGGATTTGGGATATCGTATTGAGCGATGCTGTCATTTCTCAATATGCAAACCAGCCAGTAGGGAATGATCATCCTAATTACAGTAGCCTTCTCCATTACTACAAATTTGATGAGGGATCGGGAAATATTTGTTACGACTCAGCAGGCACTTTGCATGGTACAATTTATGGAGCAGTGTATTATATCGATACCGACCATGATGCGGGAATTATAAAACTCGTTGCCCCGGAAAATAATCCTGATAATTATTCCTGGGCAGAACCTTTGATAGTGAGGGTTAAGAATTTCGGATTTGAAGATATTATTGAGGATTTTGATGTGTCATATACCCTGGAAGGAATACTGCAGGAAACAATCACCATCCAGGCAGGAACAACTCCATTGATGTCAAACCAAACTATCGATATTGAATTTACTCCCGTAAATATGAACACTTCGGGATCGTATAATTATAAATTTTATACCTCTTTGTCAGGTGACGAAAACTATGAAAATGATACGCTTACAACAACCCTGATCAGCAACTCAAATGTTATTGGCAATATTACGGGATTTGAAGTAGATACAAACACTGCCCTTATAACATGTGGTAACTCGAAGATTAGAGTGATCTTTTATAAGGATGATATGTTCAGAATTTGGCTGGCCCCAAACGGAAGCTTCACAAACCCTGCAGGGGATCATATTGTGGTTAGCTATGATTTTCCGCTGATTAATATCAACTGGTCTGATGAAAATGACCATTATCTGATAACTACATCTCAACTTTCAATGAGGGCATATAAGAATCCATTAAGGTTTGAGCTGTATGAAAGTGACAATGAAACCATTATCTGGCAAGAATATCAGAGCCTTGACTATGGATCACGTACTTTTCAATATCTTATACCTCACGATGATGAATATTTTTACGGTGGCGGAATGCAAAATGGGTATTTTTCACACAAGGGAACGAAAATCAAAATCTCAAAAGAAATTCAACATTGGGATGATGGCGCTGTACCCAATCCGGTTCCATTTTACATGAGCAATTATGGTTATGGCGCGTTCAGGAATACTTTTTCAAAAGGAGAATATGATTTTACAGATGTAACGGGAATTTCACAGAAGGAATATCGTTTTGATTGCTTTTATTTTTATGGCCCATCCCTTAAAGAGATCCTGAATGGATATACTGAACTTACCGGTCGACCGATATTACCTCCACGCTGGGGCCTGGAGCTTGGCGATGCTGACTGTTACAACAAAAACGGGCAAACTACTCCTGATGTGATCGAATTGATTGCAGATGAATATAGAAACCACGATCTTCCCGGAGGGTGGATATTGCCCAATGATGGCTACGGCTGTGGATATACCGAGCTTGAGTATGTTGTTGACGAACTGCATGAACGGGGCTTTTATACCGGCCTCTGGACAGAGAATGGCGTTGCCCAGATTGCCTGGGAAGTAGGAACTGCCGGAACCCGTGCCTGTAAACTCGATGTGGCCTGGGTAGGTTCCGGATATCTGAATGCACTAAACGCCTGTAAGGCCGCATATGAGGGCATTGAAGAAAATTGTAACGAAAGAGGCTTTGTATGGTCCGTATGTGGTTGGGCAGGAACACAACGCTATTCAGTTGTATGGTCGGGCGATCAGTCGGGTAACTTCGAATACATTCGCTTTCATATCCCAACTTTTATTGGATCTGGCCTGTCAGGATATAACCTGGCATCAAGTGACCTTGATGGTATTTTTGGAGGCAGCGGCTTATCATATACCCGGGATTTACAATGGAAAACTTTTATACCAGTGACATATGCTATGTCGGGGTGGGCTGCTAATGATAAACATCCGTGGAATTATGGACCTTCGGTCACCGACATCAACCGTAAATTTCTGAAACTTAAAATGCGCCTGACACCATATATGTACACAAACTGCAATACCGCTTATGAAACAGGAACTCCCGTAGTGCGGGCTATGGTGCTTGAATTTCCCGATGATCCGGTTACCTGTGACAAAACCACACAATACCAGTTTATGAGTGGTGAATGGATGTTGGTAGCTCCTGTATATACATCTCAATATTCCAGAGACAGCATTTATTTTCCTGAAGGGAAATGGATAGACTATTGGGATGGTGCTGTTTTCGAAGGCCCTGCTTTCTTAAATGATTATGAGGCAGATCTGAGTAAAAGCCCGGTATTTATCAAAGAAGGTGCCATCATTCCCATGTATCCTGAAATGTTATACGATAATCAATTCCCTAAAGATCCGGTCACTTTTGATGTGTACCCCAGCGGGATCTCAAGCTTTGAATTATATGAGGATGATGGTGTGAGCAGGGAACACAGGCAAGGTGCCTTCTCAAAAACGCTCATTCAATCACAGGGGCCTGAATTCGGACAGGATGGTATCGTGACAATAATGGTTAATGAAAGTGAAGGTAATTATAGCGGAATGCCCGAAGAACGTTCGTATTGGTTTGAAGTTCATCTCCATACACATCCTGAAACTGTCTTGCTGGATAATGATCCACTGACAGAATATGCTAGTCTCGAAGAACTTGAACAGGCAGAGGATGGCTGGTTCTATGATCCTGCCGACCGCCTGGGTATCACTTATGTAAAAACCCAGGCCTTAAACACTAATACACCTTTTGAAGTGTTGATTGATGTGCCTGTAAAAATCGGTGAACACAAAATTGATAATGGCCTGAAGATATTTCCTAATCCGACCACAGGAAGATTTGAGATACTTTGTGAGAACTCGAGTATTGGAGAAATAGGTATTTACGATACATACGGCAAAAATATACCTGTTGATCAATATGTCAGGATTAATGACAAAAGGGCTCACATGAACTTATCATCATTCCCTGAAGGGGTATATATTGTCAAAGTTAAAGCTGGTCAAAAGACTTTCAGTAAGAAATTGATTTTGCAAGACTAAACTGTCTTACTGCGATTCGCTGGGAGATCCTTCTTCGCTCGCTTCCGCTCGCTAATCAAGATGACCGGTAGAAGTAACTAACCTTAACTGTTATGAGGCCAGGGCAAAGACATTTTTTGTACATAATAAGGTGGTTGCCTCGCCAACACTACCTTTCCCGAAGCCACATGTTCACCAGCCTCTAACCTGAAATAGTAAATGCCATCAGCAAGGTTTTCAGGTGTCCAAACCACTCGCTGGATACCCACTGATTGCTTCTGCTCAGTTTTATCCACTTGCTTGCCGAACTGATTGTAGAAGGTGATTGTGACGGTTTGAGGAATGTTGAGGTAGTATTCAATGGTTGTTGAAGTTGTGAAGGGATTGGGATGATTTGATAATAGTCGAAAGGCAGCTGGATTAGTCAAATTATTCTCATGGTCAATACCAACCAACTCAGTCCAGCTAATGGTGACATCTTCAAGAACAGGTGAGAAATTAGGATCAGTGGTCTCGAGTATAACTTTGTATTGGACATATTGATCACCATTATTAAGAACACTCTCCAGACTTCCGGGTGAAGTAATATCTGTTGACCAACTGCCCATATACATTGGATCGTTGGAACTCCTTACCTGGAAATATATTGATGTTTCTGGAGGTTCGGTGGAATTCCAGGTAATACTATCCCATTGGACATTTGCTTCAGTATCAATAATACTCGACACGAGTTCACTAGTTCTAATACAACAAGTTACATCCCACCAGGCAATGTCGGCATCTTCATGGGCTGCCCCAATTATATCAGGATCACCGTCACCATCCATATCAGCGACAGCTACATCCGTAGCACCATCAAAATTATCGTCAATCAAATGTTCATACCAGTTCAGGCCCGTACCGTCTGTATTTTCCCACCAGCGAATATAATCACCATCATAAGCTGGAGCTATTACATCTAAATCTTGGTCGCCATCCACATCGGCAGCGTAAACGTCATAGGGTAGATTAGAATAACCAATAGCATGTTCTGTCCAATTGTTGCCTGATCCATCAACATTCTCCATCCACACCACCTCGTCGCCTGTATCTGTGCAAAGTATATCCACATACCCATCGTTATTAATATCGGCCGTGTCAACTGAACTTATTTGCTGAATTGAACTGGGAATGGTGTGTTCGGTCCAGTTATTACCCGAACCATCAATGTTCTCCCACCAGGTTAAATCGTTAACAGTACCTCGGGCAGCACCTATAACGTCTATATCTCCATCACCGTCCAGATCAGCACTGCAGATTGATGGAGCGGATGGGTGACTATTATCCACGACGTGGTACACCCAATTTGAGCCATTGCTATAGAACAAATTGCTATAGATATTATCAGGATAATTATGTTTTTGAACACTTTTCAGTCCACCTGCTTTTTGGTTATTAGCTATAAAGGTACCGTTAAAAGAGGTGGAGGTCAAGTTGCTATATTTCCAACAACCTCCTTCAAAACAATAATGCTAACATGAATGGAGGTGTCATAATGTTTCATTATTCACCTGGAAAGGAACCGGAAACGTCCATGGATCTTTGGAATACAGGAATATCTGGTACAACTAATGATAATAAGTCGCTTGATTATCTGGTGGTTGTCAATAATACAACCCGTAATTTTGATTTCCCCTGAATGTATTCTATTTGCCATCCATAAGTAAAGTCATTAATACTTTATATCTCAGTATTACAGCCCATTAAGAGCTGTTATTTGCTTTCCCTCGATATTTTTGTTAACTTCATTACAAAAAAACTGTCATGGAAACTAAATTTATTAATCGATACTGTTTAACAGTAAAAGATCATTTGGTTATTCTAGCTGCTCTGGTATTGATATTTTCTATATTGTTTATTTCATGTAAAAAATCGGATGAAGAGGACAATACTCCACAAAACATCAATCCAACAAACATTGAAGGATCAGAAAACCTGGGATCGGGATACGATGTATTTGATAATTATGCCGAAGTTTTGAAAGTAAAAGCGGCAATTCTGGATGTTGATGCATTAGATGCTGCAGGACTAATTGAAATTAAAACGGTGGAAGAAAGCATTTTTTCAACCAAAAGCGGAACCAGTATTGACGAATACAGTAATTCGCTTTCGTTATCAGCCGGCTTATCAGGAGGTTTTAAATATTTTAGCGGAGCTATAGAATCTAACTTTCATTATAGCCGGTATTCGTATGAGTCGTATTCATTTTCTACCGTTAAAAGCATGATTCAAAAAACTCAACTGAGGATTCCTATTGATGTGGAAGTATCAGCATTAAAACCATACCTGACCGTAACGGCACGTAGCAAGTTGAATGATCCGGAAGTACAACCGTATAGCATTTTTGAAATTTATGGAACCCATTGCCTGACCGGGGTTATACTGGGTGGTCGGCTTGATTACAGCGTTTCAGCTAAAACAACGGACATTAACCAATCTATAGGCATTGGTCTTTATGCCGAACGCAGTTTCTCGGCGGGAGGTGTTTCCGCATCAAGTAATCAAAGTATTATTACCGAACAAGAATATAATAAGTATTTATCAAGCCAACAAAAAATAGTTAAAACCTATGGAGGGCAAAGTGAATTCGGACAGGATATTATCAATGAAGATGATTATGATAACTGGATCGCAAGTATTGATGGGAGAACGGTATTTTGCAATTTTACAGAACATGGCCTGGTGCCTGTATGGGAATTTTGTGATGAGCAGTCGCGCAAGGATGAATTGATGTCAGCGTTTGAAAGCTGGGCTACAGACCGGGAAATAGTTGTATACCCTGCGCCTCAATTCTGTATATTGGATATAAAAGTTATGTTTGGTTCTTCAGTGCCTGATCCATTATTGATAGAAGGACGGGAATACCATAGGTTGCATGCTGACTTGAATGCAAGTGTAGGTGGACAATTGATATGGATATATTATTTATTGGGATATGAAAATGATGAAACCTTTGAGCCTATCGCCGAAATTTGTACCATTGATGAAACGGATGGTGAAACCCTGGGGGCACTTCCAGGAGAAGGCTGGGTGAAATTGCCTGAGGATCTGAATAAAGGTGCCGGGGGAGATCTTATTTATCTGGCTTATCGACGAATAAATGAGTCATCCGAAAATATACTTACAGGAGTGCGTGTGGAACATGATGCAAAAAATGATAATTATTATTCACTCTATACAAATGGTAGTAATAATTGGTATGCTGTACAAGCGGCATACAATAGCGGTTATAAACAAGATTTAAATGAAGGCAGTGGTGGCTGGTATATTTGGCTACATTATACCTACGATAATATTATCGAAGAATAAATACGTTTATGCGTGAGCTTGCATAAAACGACTAAATTGACCACCCTTAGCCGGTTCATTTTCAGTCGACTATAGTAGGGTGGTTAGATCGACATTTGCAGACAAGCTCCAAGCTTCAAATTACAGGATTACTTGTCAAAGGATTCCAGGTAGTAATTTGTCTTTTTACTTTGCTTTTCCTTGCCTTCGATATTATAGATAAAACTAAGGATAAAGTACTGTGATTCGTTTTTGCGGCGGTTGCGCTGGCTGTACTCGTAGCCGTTCTCATCCACCCCCACAAGGTCGAGGCCGTAACGATATGTGTTGAATACATCCGAAATTTTGAAGATCAGTTTGCCTTTGTCTTTCAAGATATTTTTATTCAGGGCCATATCCACATAATATCGATGGATGTAGGTTCCCATCACATCAGGAAGTTCCGAGCGGTAATAGCCACTCAGCTGCAGGCCAATTCCAAATGGAAGCTTGAATTTATTGGCAATGTTGGCTGTCCAGCCGATATGTGACCTGTCAATTTCATTGGGCCCGTATGCCCCGTTCAGGCTTGTGTAAAAAATATTGGCACTGGCATTGATATTCCACCAATTATAGGCTTTAAGGGAAAAGGCGATCTCTCCGCCCAGAAGATTGGCATTGTCAAGGTTCATATAGGTAACCAGCAAGGCGCTGTCGTTGGAAGCGGATTTCACACGTGAAATGGCCTGATCGATATTACGGTAGTACACAGAAGCAGAACCCGAGATCTTATCAAAAATATAATGGGTGCCCACTTCGAATGAATTAACATATTCAGGCTTCAGATCAGGATTCCCGACATGCATGTTCAGGATGTCGGCATATTCATAGGTGTATGGATTGAGCATTTTGATGGTTGGCCGGTTGATACGTCTGCTATATGATATAAATGTGCTTACACCATCAGAAAGTTTTTTTGACAAGGAAACGGAAGGGAAAATGTTGAAATAATCATCCTTTTGCTGATCGATCTGATCATTGGACGTATGTTCCCCGCGCAGACCGGCCTGCAGATCAAAATACCTGAACCTAATATTCAGGTCGAGATAAACAGCCTGGATATTTTGCAGATAATGAAATTTATTTCCCAGGGCCGTATCATTCTCCCATAATTCATGCAGGGGATCATAACTTATGGACGAGAAGTCGTTAAGCAGGTCTTTATTGCTGAATTGATACCCGCTTTCAAGAAGTATTGAATCATTGAAGGGATGAGCATAATCCAGCGAGAACAGAGCCTCTTTATTTAGCTGCTTTGAATCAGTGTTCTGCAACACCCTGTTTTCAAAGGAATATTCAGGATAGAAAATATGGTCCATCTCATGCATCTGGTCCAGCCATGAGAAATGGAAGTTTGCATTCAGGCTTTGTCCTGTTCTCCTGAAATCATAGCGGTAATCCAGATCACTATCGATGACATAATTGTTGAGCGAGATATCAATTTCCTTGTATGATTCATGCAGTGCCTGCCCGTTCTCCTGTGTGATATATTCAATGCTCCTTTCGGCAGAATTGAACTTTTTTGAGCCCAGTAATGATAAGCCAACTTGCTGATTCTCATTGATGGAAAAACTGTAGCCGGCATTGATCAGAACATCGTTCAGGATCTCATCCTGCCGGTCGTATTGATAATAATCCGGGACATTTGGATCTCCATAGTTCTCGCGCAGGTGCTCTTTTGTCTGGAACCTGGTTTTGTGCTTATATCCACCATTCACATAAAAGTTGCTTTTGCCTTGTATCCCTGAGTAACCAAGGCTCCCTCCATAGGTTTCGGGAAGACCGGCGTAAAGCATGACCCTGGTTTTGTTCTTGCCTTTATCGCCCACCTTCAGCACTATGTTAATGATTCCCGACATCCCTTCGGCTTCATACTTTGCCGAGGGATTGTTTATGATCTCAATTTTTTTGATCTGGTCAGCAGGAATTTGGTCCAATGACTTTATCAATTCTGATTTCTTGCCATTCAGCAATAAGGTTACATTGCTGCTACCCCGGTATTGCATCTGTCCGTTTATATCAAAATCAACAGAAGGCAGGGTTTGCATAACATCCACAGCCGTTCCACCGATAAGGGTAGCATCTTTAGAAACAATCACCGTGGTTTTATCAATACCCAGCTCCACCAGCTCTTGCTCAGCAGTGATCTCTACTTCCTCCAGGGTATATTTTTTTTTGGAGAGAGAAAGATTTATCTCTTCTTTTCTTTTATTTATTGCAATCTGGATCATTTTAGTTTCATATCCCATGAATGAAACAAGGAATTGATATTTTCCAAAGGGTACATCAGGAATAGAGAAGGCACCGGCAATATCTGTTATTACTCCTATTGTGAAATTCGTGTCGCTTACTGAAGTCAATTGAACAGATGCAAAGGGTAATCCTTCCTGTGTGGATTGGTCTGATACTAATCCTTTTACTTCGCCTTTGGAAGTCTCTGATGCAAACACTTGCCCCACCATCCCCCAGAGTACGAAAATTAAAAGGCCTTTTCTTAAGATTTGTGTCATTACAAGATCCATTATAGCAGTGCTCAATACTTATTGATTGAGTGCGCTTAGCAATCAAGCTGCAATATTACAAAACAAAATCAAAAAGTGCTTTTCAGTTAGCTTTATCCCAAAAACTATCGGGGGAAACCCAACAAAGCAATTTTACTCTACATGTTATACTGCGAATAGCTGGGAGGTCTTCCGTCATATAAGTTGGCCAAGTTGACCACTCTTAGTCGGCTCAATTTCAGCCGGCTAAAAGGGATCTGTTGTGCCGGCATTTCCAAGTCTGACGTTTATTTATCTGCTTAATAAATTATCGAACAACTACTTTTTGAGTAACTGAGCCATCATCGTTAGAGAATCGTAAGAAATAAACACCTGAAGTGCTGATCTGTATCGTCGTATTACCTTCAACAACATGAGTATCAATCATTTTACCTGTGACATCAGATACTTCAAGGTTAAAGTTGTCTTTAACGCTTATGTTAAATATTCCTCTTGAAGGATTTGGATATATGCTGATCTTTTCTGGTGAAAGTTCATTAATGGAAACAAGCTCACCCCCTGACAAATAGAAATCGTCAACATCCCAATTAAAAATAAAGTGACTGTCACCACCAAAGAATAATGCAATTTGGAAAGATTCTGAACCAACATCAACTGTACTGATAACTATTTCTTGTTGCTCAGGGCCAACATTACCTGAAGGAACAATAGACCAT
>JBDLIJ010000013.1:0-29985 GCA_039714935.1 Bacteroidota bacterium
GTGGCACAGGAGAGTTGGTGATCGATTGGGATACGCCTAATGTTGATCCTGATGAGCCGAATTATGCCATCGGCCTTTGCGAAGGCTTCACTGGTGTCCATATCTATGATGAAGCAGGATGCCGTTTTGACACGAACTTTTGGGTGGAAGTTTGGGAAATGCCTGAAATTAAAACCACACCGGATACCATGACATATATCCAGGATCCAAGACTTACCTTCTGGTTTGAGAACCTGTCAGAAGATTCTATCTCCCTGCATAACTATTTCTGGGCACTCCGTGATGGTACAAGTTCAAACCTGCCTGATCCGACATTTTCCTTTAATGCCATCAAGGAGCATACGGTCAGGTTCGAGTATACCACAGAAAACGGATGTGTTGACTCCACCCTGATCACCATCACTGTAAAGAGCGTTGAGTTGCTTGTCCCGAACGTGTTTACACCAAATGGCGATGGGGCCAACGACACCTTTATCATCACGATAAAACCACCTGACAATGAAAACCCCGGTCGTGCAGTTATGTCTGCTACACATTTCCAGCCCATTAATGATTATTATATCAGCAATGAGCTCGTTATCTTCAACAGATGGGGGAATAAAGTGTATGAGGCTATTGATTATGATAACGACTGGGATGGGAACAATCAGGCGGAAGGAACATATTTCTACGTCTTGAAATGTTATGGTAACCTGGGCGAAGATGTCTTCAGAGGAGCCGTAACCATATTAAGATGATGCCTAACAAAATGATCATGCGAAAAAATACCAGTAAAATAAAATCCGGAAAAATGCTTTTGCTCATGCTCCTGTTCACGGGCATGCTTAGTTCATGTAATCAGCAAGACGGGAAATTACCGGCTGATGTAGTACACAATCCTATCACCGCCTCAGGTGAAGACAATCTGGATCAGGTACCTGGCTTCGAATTTCGTGAAACCATACATGACTTCGGCACCGTCATAGAAGGTGAAAAAGTGATGTACAGCTTCGTATTCAAGAACACAGGCGGCAGCGACCTGATCATCAGCAACGTTTCTGCCAGTTGTGGCTGCACCGCAACTAAATATACCAAAGACCCCGTGCCATCTGGCGAGGAAGGACTGATATCCGTTACTTTTGATTCAAAAAAACGCAGGGGGTTTCAGAATAAGTCAATCACTGTTTCGGCCAACACACAACCTAATAAAACAGTCTTACGCATAAAAGCAAAAGTGATATCACCTAATGACCTTTAATATTAAAACAAAAATGATATAATATGAATTTACTATTTATTACGCTTATGATGGGCAATCCTGAAGGTGGAGAAGGCAATTCATTAATGAATTTTCTGCCACTGATCCTCATTGTACTGGTTTTCTACCTCTTCTTTATCCGGCCACAAATGAAGAAAAGCAAAGATCAACGGAAATTCAGAGAAGGCCTGAAGAAAGGTGAGAAAGTTGTTTCTATTGGTGGCATACATGGAAAAATAATTGAGGTTAGCGAGAAAACCGTAGTACTGGACGTAGGTAACCAGCAGAAGCTGACCTTTGAGAAGTCAGCCCTTGCCGCTGACCCATCAGCACAGCTTGAGTCGAAATAATAACCAATACCAGGGTTTTGAACCAAAAGCTCACAAAGCTGCTTGACAGGGCTAAGGACCCCCGGGACAGAGACTTCCGGAATCATTTATATGTTTTCTTCATCTGTTTCGGAATATCACTGCTCATCTGGTTTCTTATTAAGATGTCGGATGAGTATGTGTCCGAGATCGAAATCCCTGTTCACTATACCAATGAGCCTGCCAACAAGCTACTTGTAGAATCTGATCCGCATATCACGATCAGGCTCAGGGCTAAAAGCGGCGATATGTTCTCCTTCAAATTATTTTCGGGGAGGAAGCCTGTCAGCGTGAACCTGAAGCAGGTGGAGCTCAAAAAGAGCCGGTATTTCGACAGATATTATATTCTTACGGAACATTATCTGAATAAGATATCGGAAAACTTTGATTTTTCTCATGATATTATTTCCATAACCCCTGACACGCTTTTCCTTGAGTTTGAAGATATTATAAGCAGATCGCTTCCGGTTAAAGCCATGATCAGTGTTGAATGTAAAGCAAAATTCCAGATATATGACAGCATCCGGGTCATCCCTGATGGGATCATGGTGAGCGGGCCCGCATCCATTATCGATACCCTGGCATATATACCCAGCAGGGCCATGAATTTTTCAGACCTCGACCAGACATTTGAGACCATGCTCCCGCTATCTCTTCCCGTTGCTGATGATAAGATCAGCTATTCCCAGAGCGAAGTGAAGCTGATCATTCCTGTTGAAAAATATACGGAGTCAACGATCGAAATACCCGTAAGCTGCCTGCCTGTTGATACCGCTACGGTCGTTCGGACTTTTCCGGAAACAGTGCAGCTGACTTACCAGGTTGCCATCAGGGACTACAATCTTGTAAATGCCGGCATGTTCAGACTTTCAGTGATATATGACAGCAAAAAGGATCGGGAAAAGAAATTTCTAAAAGTAAAAGTAGATGAAAGCCCCGAGCATATTAAAATCACGCGCATCCATCCTGACAGGCTTGAGTTTTTAATTCAGAAATAATGATAAAGATCGCTGTAACCGGGAATATTGGAAGTGGAAAAACCACTGTGTGCAGGATATTTGAGAGCCTGGGGATTGCAGTATATTATGCAGATGCTGAAGCCAAAAAACTTTATGCACGTGAAGATGTCCGGCAAGCCACAAAAGCACTCTTTGGCGAGCATATTTTCGATAACGACAATAAGCTGCGCAGTGCCGAACTTGCAGAAATCGTATTTAGTGATCCGGCAAGGCTTCAACAATTAAACAATATCATCCACCCATTGGTGCTGGACGATTTTCTGGCCTGGACAAAAGAGCATGCAGCTGAAAAGTACATCATCTATGAATCAGCCCTGCTTTTTGAAAGTGGCTTTTCAAAATACTTTAACAAGCGTATCCTGATAAGTACGCCTGAAAACATCGCCATGTCGCGCGTTATGCACAGGGACGGGATCTCAGCCTCTGATTTCCAGTCCAGGGCAAAGCATCAGATGAAGGAAGAAGAAAAACAAAAGCTTGCCGATCATATAATTTATAATGATGAAAGCCTTCCACTCATACCACGGGTTATGGAGCTTCATGAATTAATAATATCTCAACTCTCCGCTTAAAGAAGTCCTGCATATTGACTTTAGCAATCTTTTTAATTATCTTTGGGAAACTGTAAAAACTCATACATAAGGTTATATTATATTTCAAAACCACGAACCAGCTGACCACTGTTCATTTATTTTTGAATAATATAAGTTGAGTATTATGGAAAGATCCGAACTTGAAAGTATCATCATTGAAGCCGTTAACAATTGTGCTGATGAGAACGGATGGGCTAATCTGGCGAAGATGGGAGCCTTTATCCGTAAGAAAGGTGTTCAATATGGCCGTTTGTCGCGATTACTGAAGGACTACGCGCATATTGTTGAGATCAGGATTGATGAAAACATACAACCCCCGGTTGCTTATGCTAAATTGATCACTGAATCTTAAATCTTTTGTTAACTTGTCTTAATTGAAGAGCTCACCGGAATGTCTGGAGAAACATTCCTGCATGTGAGTATCTGTTTAAAGCGTTCCTCTGAGCGTCAGGAAGAAGTTCCTTCCGGGAGCTGCAATACCTGATGAATAGGGTCTGTATCGCTTGTTAAAGATGTTTTCTATTCCAATATCAATATGAAGGGGGTCAACGATCCTGATCGTTGATTTAAAGTTTAATGTCCACCAGGAAGGGGAATAAGGATCTCCATTATCATCTATTGCATATATATAGGGTTTATCACGTTCGGTGGGAGCTAATTGAGCGTAGGATATTGCAGCATTATAGTTTGCATTAAGCTCAGCCAGAAAAGCCCCGTGCTTATATACCAGGGATGTATTTCCAAACAGCGGAGAAACATGTCGCAGCGGATAATCTTCATCGTCACGGCCTTGCATCCAGCTGATGCCGGACTTAAGTTTTAGATATTCGCCCATATTGAGTATTCCCATAGCGCTCACTCCATAAATATGGGCACTGCCTGCATTTACAACAGCTTCCACTTTCGACATTTCGCCATCATACCAGATAGAATCCCTCCCATTAAAGCTATAATCACGACGTACCATAGCATCGATCAAAAAGGTATAGAAAGCGGATACTTCGAATACGAGAAGCTCTGATATTTCTTTGCGCACACCGGCATCAATGCTATAGGCATATTCGGGTTTGAGATCGGGATTTGGCACTACAACATTTCCGGGCGATGAATCAAATACCTTCGCCACATCATCCAGGTTCGGTGCCCGGAATCCCGAAGCCAGGTTTGCCTGCAGCTGCCAGGTTTCAGCAGGCCGCCAGCTGGCACCTGCACTTCCTGTGAGTGCGCCTGCATTTATCTTCAGCTGATCATAGGGCAGATGATAGATGGAAGTGTCAGCAAAAGAAGACTTCAGTGCCACATAACTATAACGGATTCCGGCAAACAGTGTCATATTGTCGCTATAGCGACGCTCATAACTCAAATATGCTGCATAAGTTTTATAATCGTTTGTTCCATCAGGGTAACGTGTGCCCGTCTTCATGCTTTCTCCACTCAGGTAATTGCTTTTGACAGCGGTAGATTTTACATCATTATAAACGCCTTCAAAACCATAGAAAAAGCTATTGTTCTCATCCAGTTCCTTTTCAATATCGACATTAGCAGTATACATATCAACATTTTCAAACTGTTTCTTAAACCAGGGGTCGCCGAATTTTCTGCTGTTTCTGCTTTCCTCAAATTTCTGCCAGGCCATGCTGATCTTCATCCTTGTGATCATGCTGCAGTTGACGTCGACCTCCGCATTCAGCACATTCATCATCCATCTCTGGGGCCCGTAATACCAGCTGGCATACTTCAAGGTGTCATTAGCAGCATATTGAATAAGCCTGTCGTAACGGGGCACATCGGAAGTTTCCGAAAAATGGAATCCATAGGTAAGATCAAGCCATTGAAGGGGCTTATATCTGAATTTCTGCATTACATTCATCTGGTTGTAAGCCGAGAAACGCTGTATTCTTGGATCCATATTATTATCAGCATTACTCACCATGACATCCTCCCCGTCTTCCGTGATCACATAATGATTCCTGAGGTACTCATCCGGGCCGTTGCTGCCCATCCGGAGGTCGTCGAACCAGCTGCTTGAGAAACTTGTAACAGATGCCCACTTTTCGCCTGCCAGGCTCACATCAAGGTGCCCTGTGCGCTCGTTATTTGCAGTAGAATAGCGTGCCATCATGTTAACGGCAGAGGAAAAGTTCCTGTCTTCACTCAGCTTTGGCTCCAGGCTTATAAAGCTCATTACGCCACCCAGGGCATCACTGCCGTATATCACGGTGCCCGGCCCGAAGATCACCTCAGTGCGATGAATGCTATTGGGGTCAACGGCAATCACATTTTGCAGGTTCCCGCCCCGGAAGATGGCGTTATTCATCCTTACGCCATCCACAACGATCAAAACTTTATTTGCAGAGAATCCACGTATCATAGGGCTCCCCCCTCCCAGCTGGCTCTTCTGAACAAAAACCTCATTGGAATGTGAAAGCATATCTGCTGCGGTCTGCGGATTATCAAATCTGATTTTCTCAGCAGTGATGGAAATAACCCTGTTGGGAATATCTTTCGCATCCCTTTCAAATCGTGTGGCAGAGATGATGATCTCATCCAGGTCTACGGATTTCTTTTCCAGGTATACATTGTAATCATTTCCGGATAAGCCCTGAAAGGTTTGGGTATATGTTTGATAGGCAGCATGCTGAAAGATCAGTGTATCACTTTCGTTAAAGGCCGTGATGTCAGCAACACCATAAATATTGGTGAGGGCAGTCCTGGTGTGTCCGGGGTTAAAAACAGCTACATTATCAACAGGTCTTGAATTTATCACATCCCTGACCAGCACGGTTTGTCCGTACGACTGCGTCAGGCTACACAATACCGTAATAATAACAAATGACAAAAACCTCTGCCTGTGCTTCATAATCAGCTTATAAGTATATGGTTCAAGGAAGAAGAATCTCCCCGCTCACGAATGTGATTCAATACCAAAATCGTGCTAAACTATTATTATTCCTTAATGAATTTTACAGCTTCGATATGCTGTCCTGATCTGATCACACAAAAATATATTCCTGCCTGTAATAAATTCGTTTTCAGTTCAAGATTCTGTTGCCCTGCCGGATATTGCCTTTCCCGCAACACACTCATCTCAGATCCGAGCAAGTTATAAATGCTTATGTTCAAAGTTGTTTCTTCTGTCAGGTCAAAATGCAGATTTGCATTTCCTGTAACCGGATTGGGATATACCATTCCTTTGAGCATATTTGTGTTATTTCCGGTATCTGTATCAATACCGGTTCCGATATCAGGAGTTTCCAGTTCAACATCTGTATAAATCCTGTACTCCCCTGCCTCCAGCGAGAGCATCATATCTACATCCACCACTTCGAGTGTTGTTCCGTTGAAATAGTCATACCAGGGACCAGGTTGCACGAAGCCAGCTTGCATCTCACCAGCTACAATATCAAAATTCCCAACTATAATAACATTCATGCTATCGCTGAAAAGGCTTATACTCTTCATTGCCAGAGAGACGTTCAAATCAAAATTATCCGTTTCAAATACGTCATGGGAAATACGCAGATCTATTAATGCAGAAATGAAGTTATAATTATATTTTCTTCTCCAGTCATCAAGATAATCCCACCGTACGGGCTTTTCTCCAATCCTTCCATTATAATCGATAGAGTAGTCGTATCCAAGTTCCCCGAACTGCCATATCATCTTAGGGCCGGGAATGGTATAGAAAAATGTTGAAATAAGCCTGATCCTGTCGAGCGCTGTTGATGTATCCTGGATATTATAGTTCCATCCTGCCGAATTCCCCCAGGTCACATTTTTGTACATGATCCTTTCCTCGTCATGGCTCTCCATATATCCAAGCACATGCGGATTGTTCCATCCCCTCTTCTGGTATGATATCCACGAGAAATCTGATTTGTTGTTATCATGGTATCCCATGGATGCCTCTGCATAATTGGGATTGGCATTGCCCCACATCAGCATCCCAAAGTCTGCAAGATTTTCTTCTTCAGCATTTTCGGAAAGATGCTCCAGTATCACGATGGCGTCTTCGTTCCGCGACCGGATGTTGATCATCATCCTTTTCAGGATATTGATCCTGTCACCATCATAATTGCTTCCCCAGGGGTCACTGCCGGAATGATAAGTATTGCTGAAGCCCTTGGTGAAGTCAAAGCGAAAACCATCAACATGATACTCGCTCATCCAGTAGCTGTTTACGCTATCAACGAAATTCTGCGTATAAATGCTTTCGTGGTTGAAGTCGTTACCCCACTGTGCATCCGGATTTGCAAAATTGTGTTGTGCGTTGTACCATGGATTATCTGATGTGGGATTGGCTCCGTCAAAATACATTTGTACGAGTGGCGACTGGTCGTAGGAATGATTCAGCACCATATCAATGATCACGGCGATGCCCCGCATATGGCATTCATCGATAAGTCTTTTTAATTCATCTTTAGGGCCATAATATTTGTCCGGGGCAAAGTAGAATGACGGATTATAGCCCCAGCTGCTGTTGCCTTCAAACTCATTCACAGGCATCAGCTCAAGGGCATTGACACCCAGTTCTTCTAAATAATCAAGCGTATCTGTCACTGCTTCATAGCTGTGCTTTGCTGTAAAATCTCTCAACAGCATTTCATAAATAACCAGGTCGGTTGTTTTGGTAGTTTCAAAATCATCTACTTCCCATTCATATGCTTGTTGGGCAGTTTGAAGGACGCTGGCAATTCCGAATGTTTTCCCCTCAGGGTATGTTATCAATCCAGGGTATGTTTCTTCTGAGATGTAATGATCATTCCATGGATCACTGATTTTATCTGAATAGGGGTCCCCTACCCTGATCTCTCCATCAATAAGGTATTGAAAGATGTATTCCTGTTCTGGTGTCAGGCCTGTGACCTCAAGCCAGAACCGGAGGCTATCAGGTGTCATCGACATGAAATAATCATTATCGGGCTCCCAATTATTAAAATCACCGATCACATAAATATACTCTTTAGCAGGGGCCAGAAGGTTGAATATCACAGATTCATCATCCATGTAATTGACACCGTCTCTTACGCCATCCGGCAATGCCTCAATATTAAGCGGAGGCCTGATGACATAGCTGAAAGAGTCAGCAATGCCGGCCTCAGTGTTTTCGGCAACGGCTTTCACCCATCCCGACTGCTCACCCTCGGGGGCTATGGTGTCGAGCAGGTTATTGCCACTGACATGACTGATCAGCACATCATCCACATAGAGCGCAATACTATCAGCGTCGTTCGCATATACTTCCACCACAAAAGACTCTCCTGAAGCCAGTATGACGGGAGTTGTTTCCGGTTGATAAAAGCTCAGGTTCAGGCCCGGCTCTGTAACATCAACAAATATATCCAGGCCGTCTTCGTCTTTTCCTTCCAGCTGGGAATCGGCACTTCTGAAGACGAATGCCATTTCAAGTATCTTTTCATCCTCCGGAACGCCATAGTAATTGCGGATATCAGGAACTATCTCCAGTGTATAAAGATCATCGGCTATCCTTGTCATTTTTGTCTCGGGAGTATTCACACCCCAATCCGTTTTCACGTATTTCCAGTCGCTTCCTGAAGCACTGTGTTCAGTGATCACACCCGTATGTGCATACACATCGCCGGTAAAGCCTGCCAGTCCGCCATTGCCCTGTGTGGCATCGAAAGTGATGGTCGCAGGCATATCGGTGATCGGAAAAGCCGGGTCGGAAGTGACGACCTGCGTATATCCGGCAGCTGTAAACTGTATTAGAAATATAAGTATGGAAAGATTCTTCATTATTGAAATATTAGCGCGAGCAAAATTAGTTGAATTTCATTAATATAACACCAAGCAGCATGAATGCTTGGGACAGGCAGGAGTTATTTATGAATATTTACTGCAGAAAAAAGGCTGTCCCTTTATATAGAGACAGCCTTTTTAACGATTAAATATTCTTAAGAACTATTACTCGGTAATAGTGATTGTCTTAACATCGTCATTGGCAGCATCAATCACAAGTGTAATATTATATGCCGCTTTCAGGTCAACAGAAAGGTTTCCGCCATTGTCATAAACATGGGTTGATGAATTGTCAGCATCAAGGTCGCCATATCCTGCATCAAAGTTAGCACCGCCTATTGGAGGAGCTTCACCATTGAGGGTCCTTACTTTGAAACCTTCATCGGCTTCAAGGATGATACCTGTCCATGTCCATGTGTATTCATCACCATTTACTGTTGGAATACCAGCATTGTCACCAATGAGTTGGTTACCCCATCCCCAGCCACTTGGGTCAGGAATAGCATCTGGATTGTCAGCGCTAACACCAGAGCCAACAGCATCACAAACAACGTCTGTCCAGTTTGTAAGTGGAAGGTCGCCGGTTTTGGTTAATATAGCAGTAAAGCCTTCTCCGATAACCCAATCCATGTTAATGGTATAAACACCCGGAGCATCGTTCACGATGTTATCTCCACCTGGTACGAGTGCGTCAACAGCACCACCGTAGTTGGTATTTACCTTAACGCCTTTGTCACCACCACCAAGATCGAGGGTCGTGTCGAGTTCGATTTTCCAGCCGTTTGAATAACGGAATTTCCAGTCACCGCCACGGAGTTCCATTTCGGTGATTTCCCAGGTCATGTTGTTTGGGTTATAGCCAGTTGTGCTGGGCAATACTGTTGAGGTGCCCCAACCATCAGGAGTAGCAGCACCAATGACGCCCCATTGTACTTCACAAACAAGGGCTTTCATTAATTCCAGGTCGATCACTACGTGATACATACCATCTACATCAACACTAAAGGCATCGCCTGTTTCTTCTACTGCTCCACGTTGAATATCAACATCTTTAGGTTCATCATTTGTTGGTTCAGCCACAACACCCCAGTCAGCACCCGGGCTATAGGTTGTGTACACTGATCCTTCCACCTGAACGATACTGAAGTCCTGGTGTGCTTTCAGCGGAACATAAATTTCATAGAGGCTGGCCCTCTCGGTTTGCGTAACCTCGTTACGGGTTACTGCCATCATACCTTTGGCATCATAGCCATTATATGGCGCTGCAACACCTGTAATATAAATACCATCGAGTACAATTACAGGAGGATCTTCATCTTCTTCATCTTTCTTACAGGATGAAAAAATCACCAATCCTGCCATCAGGATTAAGCTCATTAATTTGATTGAATTCTTAAACATTTTACTTAAGTTTTAATTAATAATTAGTGTTATTTAGTTTTAATCATCTTTTATTGTAAGAGGTTCGGGTTGACATCGGTAGCCCATTTGGGTATCGGGAATGTTTCCCTGTCAGGTGTAGAAACACTTTTCTCCCACCATACCTCACCATATTTTCCAAAGCGGATCAGGTCCTGACGCCGGTGTCCTTCGCAATACAATTCACGTCCTCTTTCATCCAGCAGCATCTCCAGTGTAGCTCCCGCCATTGGGTCTACATTTGCCCTGTCCCTGATATCATTGATATAATCGTCACCATTACCGCCCTGGCGAATGAGCACTTCAGCTTTCATCAGCCAGAAATCACTCAATCGGAATATAGGCAGGTCATTGCTCAGGTTTTCCTTGGCGCCCTTAGCGACCTCATACTTACCAATCCTGGCACCTGTCGTACGTATTTCCTCGGCAGTATGTGTTGCGGCCGACATAGTGAGGGCGGGCAGATATGGATTGATATCGAGGGGTTGATGTGTGGTACCATCGAGGATCACATTCCCCTGGCTATCGTATTGTGGTCCATAAATATTGTATCCTTCTTTCCTTGTATCCCCATCCTCGTAACGATCGAAATGTGTCGGGACGATGGCAAAGCCATTCCATGGCCCCACGGACATATCAAATTTCAGGTTATGCTGGTAATGCAGTGTACGCATATGCAGCCTGAATCCCTTAAAATTATCCTCATCATAAGGTATACTGAATATGATCTCCGGAGAGTTTTCGTTGTTCGTAGTAAAGGGTTCCAGTACATTTGCTGAAAGATTATACGGACCGGATAAAACACTATCGATGTACATTTCTGCCTTTGCCCATTCTGCTTCTCCCTTATACACTTCAGCATTAAGGTAAAGTTTTGCAAGCAATGCATATCCGGCATACTTTGTTATCATATATTTGTTATCAGCAGCCTTGAGGTATGGTAAAGCATTAGTTATGGTGTTCACCAGGCTGTCAAAAATAGCTTCTCTGGGTTCCTTAAATGGCTTCTCGGGAGCACCAACAAAACGACTTAAATATGGCACATCTCCATAATTATCGATCAAGAGATAATAATAGAAAGAGCGTAGCACTTCAAGTTCCTTGATCTTGATCATGATCGTTTCGTTCGGGTCCATATCCTTCATCATATCAAGAGTCATATTACTGATCGTGATCCCTCTCCAGAAATGGTCATACATCCTGCTAACACCCTCGTCTTCGTCGGTCCATTCATGACGATGCATATTTACCCACTTTCCGCCATCAAACCAGTCGGCGCCACGCGTAGGGCCACAAACCAGGTCGCCCGACATGATCTGGGCCAGGAACCACCAACCCTCGTCATCGGCATATTCCTTTAACGGAGCATATGCATTCACAGCAAGATTGGCTATCTGTGCAGCATTTTCAGGGTATTTATCCCCTGGAATATTATCATATACTTCTTCATCAAGTTTGGTACATGATGAATGAACAAAAAGTATCCCTATGGCAATTATAAATATTCTTTTCATAGCTGTTTCCTTTATTAGATTGACCCCCTGATTCCTATCGTGAATGTCCTGGTTTTAGGATACACGTTGTACTGATCTATCCCAAAATCCAGGCCACTGATACTGGTTTCCGGATCAACCCCGGAGTAACCTGTAATGGTAAATAGATTATTAGAAGAAACATATACTGTCAAGGCTTTAAACACCTTATGATTTTTACCAAAATTGAAGTCGTAAGCCATTGATATGTAATCCAGGCGCAAGAAACTGGCATCCTCTACATAGAAGTCAGCCAGGCTGGCTGTTGAGGTTCTTCCCTCATCATACCAGTCCAGCGCTGAGGGTGAAGTGTTCAGCGATTGGAGTAGCCCCGGATCATCAAAAAACATTTCAGTAGCATTATATACATCATTTCCAATCATGGCCCTGAAAGAAAAGTCAAGATGCCAGTTCCTACGATATGTAAGGTGATTTGACCAGCCAATCTCCAGGTCTGGTGTAGCATATCCTACAATGCTTCGTTTTGCCTTACTAACGTCAGTAGTAAAACCGCCATTCATGGATTCATAGACAAATTCCCCATTCTGTATGGTAACATATGTTGGGAGGTAAAATGCTCCAATATGATCGTTTTCTATCATGCCGATCACCCAGAGTTCAGTCCCAACCAGGCCTCTTCCGGAAATAAAGCCTTCATGTCTGATCTGGCCATCAAGAAACTTTTTTCCAAGGTCGTTAATAGTAGTGCGGTTGTGTGCCAGGTTAAGCGAAGTCTTCCAACCAAAGTTTGAGGTCGATACAGCAAAAGCCTGAATATATAATTCAACACCATTATTTTCAAGCTCACCTGAATTACCCCAGGTTAACTTAGCCAAATTTGGAGGAACTTCCACCGGGTAATCACCCAGGAGGTCTTTGGTAATTTTATTATAAATTTCGAAACTACCACTGATACGGCCTTTAAAGAATGAAAAGTCGATACCCAGGTTAACCTCTGCAGTTTCTTCCCATTTGAGATCCGGATTTTCATTATGCTCAGTTTCAAAAGTGACGACCTGCTGTCCTGTTTCCGGATTAGTTGCAGTTCCAGAGGGCTTCCAGGTTACAAGGCTGCGGTATTCCCCTATTTCCTGGTTCCCGGAAACACCATAGCTTGCCCTCAATTTCAACTGGTCAAGCCAGTCCACATTTCTCATAAAGTCTTCACTGTGGATATTCCATCCGATGGATGCAGTCGGGAACCATCCCCATTTGTTGTTCTTTCCAAACTTGGAAGATCCGTCGCGACGCAGGGATGCGGCAGCATAATACTTCTGGCTGAAGTTATACTGAGCGCGGGCAAAAAAACCAATGAGATTAGATTTGGATTTCCATGAGCCAATATCACCATATTTCACATCATTGAAAATTGCCAGGTTACTGGAGCCGATATGATCAGACTGGGCATCTTCTCCTTTGGCGAAGAAACCATCTTCGCCATTTTCCTGCCAGGAATAACCTCCCAGCACGTTGATGTTATGCGTACCATTAAATGATTTCACATATACTGCTGTGGCCTCAAGCAATTTCTGGTATTCATGCTCGTATTTCTTTTCTCCTGAACCAAGATCCTGTGTAGCATATAGCCCGCTTGGACGAAAATAGGAATGATTCTGGTCCTTATCCCACATACTCAGGTTGAGGCTCAGGTCCAGTCCATCGATCACAGTAAAATCAGTTCTGAAATTCCCCAGGAAACTCTTGGCCTTGCGCAGATTTTCAACTTCATTTATTATTGCGATGGGATTTTCATAGTTGAATTCCCGGTTTGTCTGGTAATAACCTCCTGCATCATTATAAACAGGGTCAGTAGGGTTCCGTTGCAATGCCTGGTAGATGATATCATCCTTATCCCACGAATCGTAATTCTCTTTATCGTTGTCCTCGAACATGCCAATCCAGTTCGCACTTAACCTCAAACGATCGTCAAGAGCAGCGTGTCCAACATTCAGTCGAAAGGTATTGCGTTTCTTTGATGTACCCCTCATTACCCCATCCCATTTTGCATTTGTCAGGGCAGCATTATAATAACTTTTTGCATTTCCACCGGAAAAGCTAAGGTGTGCGCTATTAGAATATCCGGTACGGTAGATCTCATCCTGCCAGTTGGTATTGGCCCCACCATCAATAAATCCAGGACTATTGGCATTATGCGCACGTATTTGATCAGCATCCAGAAGGTCTACCTTATTCAAAACATTGTCCATGGAGCCCATGAGGCTAAAATTCACCTCGTTCACGACAGAGCCGGGTTTTGCGGATTCAGTACTACCTCTCTTGGTAGTGATAATGATCACACCATTAGACCCTCTTGATCCGTATATAGCTGTTGATGCGGCATCTTTCAGGATATTGTATGAAAGGATGTCCTCAGAGGCCAGCGCTGTAGGGTCTGCACCGGGCACCCCATCAATCACAAAGAGTGGTTCTGTGCTCGCCTGGAAACTTGATGCCCCCCTGATCCTCACGGAGAAGCCGTCGTTAGGGTCTCCACCTTTTTTCGTGATGGAGACACCAGCAGCTTTACCTTGTAGCGCATGAATTGCATCGGTGACCATACCACCATTCAACTCTTTCGCTTCGATGCTGCTGACAGCACCTGTCTTATCTTCTTTTTTCTGTACACCATAGCCGATCACAATGACCTCATCAAGGGTTTCAGAATCACTCAGCAAGGCTACATCAATCGTAGTGTTGGGCTGTACAGTAATCTCTTTGGTCTGATAACTCACATATGAGATCACCAGTACAGTGTTAGGCTCCACTGTAAGACTGAACTTACCATCAATATCAGTGATCGTACCCGTTGTTGTTCCTTTGATCAGCACGGAAGCACCTGGCAGGCCAGCGCCATCTTCAGCATCAAATACTGTCCCGCTTACTGTCCCCTCCTGGGCAAAGCCCGACACTACAAAAAGTGTAATAAAAACAAAAGACAACAGCAGTCTAAAAGTTACTTTTCTTACCATAGACATCGTTTTAAAATTCGTAAGCAAGTATTATAATTTTGAATCTTTCTAACACTCCAATACCCAAAATTTTTGTAAATGACAAAAGGCAAAAATAGTACTTTTATAGATATGAAGAAGTATTTATGTAAATAATTACCAGTATTTTATGAAGTGTAAAAATAATTTATCCGGGCCAGGTCATTCTCTATTCAGGATAAGCACCCTGTATTCCCATGGAGACATGGACATTTGCATACCAGGTTCGAGCGTGAAAGTGCTGCCGCCAAACCAGTCTGTCATCACTTTAGATTTTCCACTTTTCTTAAAAGCAAACTCCCTGGCATCACTGCTCAGATTAGCAATAACGATAACTGTATTCGCTTCACACTTACGCATAAAAGCATAAATATTCTCATTATCTGAAGTTTTCATTTTCTTACAGCTACCACCGGCAACTCCACTCCATAGGGCGGGATTTTCTTTTCTTAGCTTCCCGAGCTTTTGATAGAATCCCGACAATTCCATGGCTCCCCATTCAATGGTGTCCTTTGCAAAAAACTTCAAACGTTTATTCAATGCAGCCTCCTGGCCGGTATAGATCATGGGCATCCCGGGCAGGGTGTATGTCAGGACTGCAAAAGTGTTCGCTGCAGCCCCCATGCGTTCATATTCTGTGCCATTCCACGAATTCTCATCATGATTGGTAATGAAGCACATCCTGTAAGCTTCGACAGGATATAAAGTATCATGCTTTTCAAAATATTTGTCAATATCCCCGGCATTCTTCTCTCCTCTGGCAATTTCATTCATGATGTGGTGCAGCTCCCACGCATACGACATATCGAAAGCATGCACATGGTGATTGGGCTGTTCTGCCTCGGCCAGCATGAATACCGGCTTAATATTATCCAGCTCTGCCCTGGCAGTATTCCAGAAATCTACCGGCACTTCATTTGCAACATCACAGCGATAGCCATCCACGTCAGCCTCTACAACCCAGTATTTAAGAGCATCCAACATTTCGGCGCGCATATCCTGGCTTTTAAAATCCAGCTTCGCAACATCAGTCCAGTCAAAGGGCGAAAAAATTTCTCCGTTCCTGTCCTTTTCATACCATTCAGGGTGATCATTCATCCAGGCATGATCCCATGCAGTATGGTTGGCCACCCAGTCGAGGATCACATACATCCCCAGTTCATGCGCCATATCAACAAGACGTTTCATATCTTCCAAGGTCCCAAACTCAGGGTTGACAGCCTTATAATCCCGTACGGAATAATAGCTGCCCAGTTCGCCTTTTCTGTTTTCCTGCCCTATGGGGTGGATGGGCATCAGCCACAGGATATCCACTTCCATCTCTTTCAGGCGGGGAAGGTGTTCTTCAAATGCTTTAAAAGTGCCCTCATTTGTATATTGCCTGACATTCACTTCGTAAATGATGGCATTTTTGCTCCATTCAGGATGAACGACATGGGATTCGACAATGGCTTTTCTTTTTTCCGGCCCACGTTTACATGCTATCATGATGATCCCAAGCAAAAAAACCATCAGGACTGCGAGGATCATTATCTGAGAAATTTGCATTTTCCTTTTCATCGTTAATATTATTTTCTTACTGTGATCACATCAAATGAACGCCCACCGATGGTCACGCTCATGCTCCCTTTCCGGACACCCGGAACATAGCCGAAATTACTTTCAAATTCCTGCTCTGCAAATCGTTCAGGGAGGGCAAAGGTAAGATTTTTTGTTTGTGCATTCTTGTTCATCAAGATGATTACGATCTCATCAAAATATGTGCGACAATAGGCCCAGGTATGCTCAGTAAGGAGCAAGGTCTCAAGATCACCATATATGAGGGGAATGTTTTTCAATCGTAATTCTGTAAGTTTTTTTACAGTCTCCAGCACTTCATTCTCTTCATCCGCCAATTCATCAAAACGCATCATGCGCCTGTTGTCGGGATCATTGCCTCCCGGCATCCCGATCTCATCGCCATAATATATCACCGGCAAGCCCGGGGTGGTCATGTTAAAGGCAAACAGCATCTCTGTAGCTTTGTATCCACTTTTATTCCCGACAGTAATCTCACGCGTCCAGCCGGCCAGCTTGGCATCCTCATCAAATCGCAGTCCTGCCCCGGCATAGGAGGTAAATCGTCCGCGATCCTGGTTGCCAGTGATATAACCCATCAGGTTATGCGCACCATAATACTGAAGGCTTTCATGCAAGGAAGATTCGAGGCGGCTAAATGGCTGATCATCATTGCAAAGCACTGCCAGCGCATCATCATAAACATTAAAGTCGAATTGTGCATCCAGCATACCGGAACCCACATAACTGCCAATCAGCTCCGGACCGCCATAGGTTTCTCCTATCTGGTATATATGCCTTCCTTCACCAGCTATGAATTCTTTTTTGAGCTTCTTCGTCAGCGTCCTCCAGAACACCTCAGGAATATGTTTTGTAGCGTCATGTCTGAAACCATCCAGCTTATATTTCCGGATCCAGTAAACCGCAGAATCAGAAAGCATTTCGTACACCTCCGGTTTGGAAAGGTCGAGTGTTGGCAGGAAGACGTCAAACCATGTCGTAAGCCGGTATTCATCCCAGCGTTCGGTGTTCAGGCTGCCATCAGGAAGATACAATTCGGTGGCCCAGTCAGGGTGAGCCTGATACAAGGGATGCTCCTGATGCACATGGTTAGCTACAAAGTCAAGCAAGACATTCATATCCTCCTCATGGGCCAGGCTGACCAGCTCATGGAGGTCTGCTTCTGTTCCATAGCGGTCATCAATAAGGGTGAAGGAGGTCGGCCAGTATCCATGATATCCCGAGAATTTTGATGGTGGATCAGGCCAGAACCCAAAGGCTCCCTCGGGGTTTTTTACGATAGGGCTTATCCAGACTGTGTTCACCCCCAGGCCTTTAAAATATCCATCCCTTATCTTTTGCGTAACGCCTTTGATATCACCCCCGTGATAATCAGCCGGAGGCAATACTTCCGGATTGTTCAACGGCCTGTTATTGGAGGGGTCGGCATCAAAAAACCTGTCAACAAAAGCATTATAGAGGATCATGCTGTGCTTGTCGTGCCTGTTGATCAATGCAGGGTCGTCAAGAACTTTCCCGTATTCCAGCGGTATCAGCAAATCGTTTGACACACCATACTCATTCCAGGCCCAGATCCGGATAAAAGAACGTTTTATGTTCTCAGCCGCCGCCGGTATCCTGATCTCATACACGCTATCATCTTCCTGCTCAATGTATGCCCCTGACAGCCTGATATTTTGCCAGAGCACAAATATTCCATCCGTATTTTTTTCAATGCCGATTTCAATCTCATCTCCTTTGTCTTCCAGCGTACAGATCTGCGGAAGCTTTCCGACAACATCCATTCCTATGGAAAGCAAGGAGTTGAACCCGCCAGCGTTATTATCAATCTTCTCCGGGTTCGCCGGATCCAGCCTGTCTTCTCCATCAATAAGCAGCAGGTATTGGTAAGTGCCGGGCTTAAGCATCATTTCTGCCTTCCAGAGGCCGTCAACGAACTCAAATGCCGGGCGTCCCGGCGTCCATCCATTGAATTCTCCTCTTACCGCCACGCTTTCGTGCTGCTCAGCACCCGGATCATAAATAAATTCAACGGCTTGCTTTCCCGAGCGAAACAAGGGAATACATTCTGTGATCCCAGCGGCAGTAACTTCCATGCCAAGCAGGGCAGGCATTTCAGGAGTAGGCCTTAGCAGCAGTCTATCTCCATCCCTGAAGTAAAGGCTGTCAGGATAGCCGGGAAGCTCAATATTTTCGATCGTTGAGGAATCCAGGTAAAAATCAGCGAGCAAGACCTCTGTGTTACCCGGGCTCAGTTTTACCCCTGACGCCAGGCCAACAATATTAGATTCCTCAGACAGTCCGGGTAATGTATTATCGTCACAACCAAAAACAAACACAAGTAAGATGATGAATAAATATTGCCTTTTCATATGCTTAACGATATTTTGTTTTAATGATCACTAATTTCAAGGATGCTTGCTGATTTGGGGGGCAATACATATTCCTGCAGATCTTCAATGTTCAACTCGCTTATCACTTCCCTTGCTTTCCTTCGACCCTCAAGGCATTCATCAAAACGATTCAGGCCGGGCATAGAAATCTGACTGTTGTTATTATTCAAAACAATCATGACTGCTTCTTCATCATGTATACGGAAATATATGTAAACACCTGCTTCAGGAATGAAGTGTGCTAATTCACCCTTGTGAATGGCTGTATTATGCATGCGCCAGTTAAGCAAGCTCCGCAGGAAATCTTTAGCTTCACGCTGCTCTGCCGACAGGCCCAGTTCCATAGACACATCTGTTTCATCGCCCTGCCATCCTCCCGGAAAATCTTCACGTATATACCCATGTCCCATGGGCTCCTCCCCTTCCATCAGTATCTCTGTTCCATAATAAACCAAAGGGATACCGCGGGTTGTGAGCAGGAATGCCAATCCCATCTTATACTTATTCACATCTCGCTCCATAACTGAGAAGAAGCGGGATAAATCGTGGTTGTCGACAAAAATTACGTTTGAATATGCATCATCGTAAAGAAAATCCTGAGCAAGGACATAATAGAGCCTTGCCATGCCCTCTGTCCAGCTCTCCTCTTCATGAAAGGCCTTTTCAATGGCGTAGTATAGTGGAAAGTCGGTTACGCTGGGGACCAGGGAATTATACCCAAAACGTTCAGTTTCAGATTCGGCATAGTATGCTGTGATGGCTTCTTTTTGCAACCAGGTTTCCCCGACAATATAAAAATCAGGATACTCAAAGCGTATGCGTTTCATCCACTTTTTCATAAAGTCCTGATCGGAATAAGGATAGGTGTCCATGCGAATGCCATCCAGCCCGGCATATTCCACCCACCAGATACTGTTTTGGATGAGATAGCTGGCTAAAAATTTATTTTGCTGATTCAGGTCTGGCATATTGGTGTCGAACCATCCGTGCTGCATCTTCCTTTTATCATAATCCGATGCATATGGATCAGAATTTACCGGTGCCCTGAAGTTTGAGCGTGTAAACTCGGGCCATTGGTGCACCCAGTCTTCAGATGGCATATTCTTCACCCACCAATGCCCTTCTCCGCAATGATTAAAGACCATATCCATGATCACCTTCACATCATGCTTATGGCAATCATCAACAAACTGTACGTATTCCTCATTGCTTCCAATTCTGGGATCAAGATGATAGAAATCAGTAATTGCATATCCGTGATAAGAATATTTCGGGTTGTTGTTTTCCAGCAAAGGATTTAACCATACAGCCGTAAATCCCATATCCTGAATGTAGTTAAGATGGCCGGCAATCCCCTTCAGATCGCCCCCATGCCTGCCATCGGGATTCCGGCGATCAGCTTTTTCCAGCATGCCCGGCATATCATCATTATCGGCATCACCATTGGCAAAGCGGTCGGGCATTATCAGGTATATCACATCAGCGGGACTGAAGCCCTTTCTTTCTGCAGACCCGTCTTCCCTGGCCTTCAACTCGTATTCATAAGTATATCGCATATTCTCATCACGGTCGAATTCTATGCTGAAGGTGCCTGGCATCGTCTTTTCAGAAATCGATAATTCAAGAAACAGATAATCGGGATTTTCTGTCTTTTCTACATTAATCAGCTGCACACCAGGATAAATCAGTCGTGGTGCTGTATAGGCTATGCCTTCAGCATGGACGAGAAGATGAAGCTCTGTTGCCTTCATGCCGGTCCACCAGAATGGAGGCTCGATCAGGGGCGTTTTCTGAGCAACGGCATAGCTTGAGATGAGCAGCAGCAGGATGAATGATCGCATTGATTTCATTTTGGGTTGACGGTTAACCCGCCTACGCTTCGCTTCGGCGGGCAAGCGGTAGACGATAGTTTCTGACAAAATTGCGAATTATTCCTGATATTGGATAACTGTTTTTAATTATTATTGTAGAAAGAACCTAATTTTGATCACCTTATATTAATTTTGCAAGCTGCTAGTTTATAAAAATATGAAAGATCTGCTATCAAAGATGAGTGAAATCTGGGAGAGGCTTTATCCCGGTACTGCTCATGATACACTTCAGGCATTTGTATCGCGTCTGGATCAGGCAAAAGAAGACATCTCATTTCCTGAGCAACCGGAAGGCTGGTATAAAGATGCCATTGTTTATTCTTTATATGTCGACCTCTTCAACAAGGACTTCCCCGGCCTGGAAGAGAAGCTTGATTACCTGCAGGAGCTCGGCGTCAACTGCCTCTGGCTTTTACCGATCCTCGACTCACCCGGAAAAGATGCCGGCTTCGATATCAGTGATTACAGAAGCATTCGCCCCGACCTCCTGGGCTTATCCGGGGATGCACCCAATGAAGAGAAAGCTGAGGTATTTGCACGATTTCTTCAGACAGCCCACAAAAAAGGCTTGAGGGTAATATTCGACATCGCCATCAACCATACTTCCGACCAGCATACGTGGTTTCTTGAGTCTGCAAAATCGAAGGACAACCCATTCAGGGACCATTATATCTGGGCTGATGATGACAAAGGATATGCTGATGCCCGCATCATCTTCAAGGGCTTATGCGAGAGTAACTGGGAACAACATGGGGAGCAATATTTTTTCCATCGTTTTTTTGAGTTTCAGCCTGACCTGAACTATCGCAATCCTGAAGTCCTGCTGGCGATGGCCGAAAACATGATTTACTGGTTAAAGCTTGGGGTGGACGGTTTTCGGGCCGATGCCATCCCCTATCTATGGAAAGAGGAAGGCACTGATTGCGAGAATCTGACGGAGACACACCTTGTTGTGAAATTTTTCAGGGCGTCGCTCGATTATGTAAGGCCTGAGACCCTGTTGCTGGCGGAAGCATGCCAGAAGCCCCATGAGGTGATAAAATATTTCGGTGATGGTGATGAGTGCCATGCAGGCTACCACTTCCCGCTTATGCCCCAAATGTTTAAATCCTTACACATGCAGCACAGCGCAGCTGTCAAGACGGTGTTGAGCAAAGAGGTCACTCCTGATATCCCGGAAGGAAGCCAGTGGTTCACTTTTCTGCGATGCCATGATGAGCTGAGCCTGGAGCTTGTATATGTGACGGAAGAAGACCGAAAGTACATTCATGACAATTATTGTAAAAAACCTGAATGGGATTTCAGACTCGGGCAGGGCATTTCGGCCCGGCTTTCCGAATTATTTGACAAAGACCCCAGGCGGATAGCGCTTGCCTATGCCATGATGCTGTCTCTTCCGGGCACCCCGGTGATCTATTATGGAGATGAGTTTGGCAAATTCAATGACCAGGAATATTACAATGAGATGATCAAGCTCACGGGAAAAGATGACACCCGTTTCCTGGTCCGTGGCCGTATGAACTGGGAGGCATTAGAAGAAGATCTGGCAAAGCAGGGATCATATGCCTCCGAGGTACTGGCTGCTGTCAGTCATCTGGTCAACACCAGGAAACATCATCCGATCTTCGGGAGGGGGACGATGGAAATGCTGGAGGTCCTCTCCCCTGAGAATAAAGAATTACCACAGCTAATGGGGTATCTCCGCGAATGGAAGGGCGACCGCTTGCTGGTGATACTGAATTTATCCGAAACCAGACAAGCTATTCAACTCCCTTACCCGGGCCTGAAGACCTGTGAGAGGGATCTGCTTGGGCAGACAGTAGAGATTGATAAAGAGAAGCATTCGCTGATCATTCCGGCACTTGCTTATCACTGGTTTTTTGTTTAAAAAAAGAAAATATGCAAGAACGACTTTTTGATGCAGTTATATTCGACCTTGATGGTGTGATCACCCAAACAGCCCTTGTTCACAGCCAGTCGTGGAAGCAGATGTTCGACACCTATCTGAAGGAAAGAGAAGACATGCATAACGAAGTTTTCAGGGAATTTTCGCACCGTGAAGATTATCTTCCATACGTTGATGGAAAGCCCCGCTATAAAGGAGTGCAGGCATTTCTCGAATCCAGAGGCATTCAGATCCCTTTTGGCACACCTGATGACGCACCGGATACAGAAACCGTATGTGGTGTCGGGAACAGGAAAAACATTGTTTTCAATGATATCCTGAAGGAGAAGGGTGTGAAGGTATACCCATCCACTGTTGAGTTGATCCACAGGCTTAAAGCAGAAGGCATCCATGTTGGAGTAGCATCTTCCAGCAAGAACTGCAAGCAGGTGCTGGAAGCAGCAGGCCTGCTCGATCTCATGGAAACCCGCATTGATGGTGTGGTGTCGGCAGAATTGGGACTTAAGGGAAAGCCCGAAGCAGATATCTTTACCACTGCAGCCGACAGCCTGGATGTGAGCTGCGACAGGGCTATTGTTGTGGAAGATGCCGTATCGGGCGTTCAGGCAGGAAAGAAAGGAAATTTCGGTTTTGTGCTGGGTCTTGCCAGGGAAGACAATAAACAGGAACTCTTAGCTGGTGGAGCCGATAAAGTGGTTGAAGATATTTCTGAGATCGGATTTGAAGGCATCGAAGAGTGGTTTGAAGAAAAGCTTGCCTACGACAACTGGAACCTGATATATTATGGTTATGACCCTGGGAAAGAAAAAGTACGGGAATCGATGCTGACAGTAGGGAACGGATATTTCGGCACCCGCGGGGCGATGGAAGAATCAAGGGCCGGTGAAAACAACTACCCGGCGAGCTATATGGCCGGCCTCTATAATCGTCTGGTGTCGAAAGTAGCAGACAGGGATGTTGAAAATGAAGATTTTGTCAATGTCACCAACTGGCTTCCCATCACTTTCAGGATAGAAGGCGGTGAGTGGCTTACACCCGACACATCAGAGATCCTTTCCCTTCGGCGCCGCTTGCACATGAACAAAGGATTCCTTTGCAGGAGAATGGTCGTTCGCGACAAGCAGGGTCGTGAGACGCTCATCCACAGCCGTCGCTTTGCAAGCATGGACGACCAGCATATTGCGGCCATACGCTATAGTGTCACACCACTAAATTATCATGGACACATTGAGATACGCGCCGAATTATCAGGTACACATATCAATGATGGCGTTGAACGCTATCGTTCGCTGGAGCAAAAGCACCTGGTCCCTGTCGAAGAAGGGGCACATGATAATCTGCAATATATTTCTGTCAGAACCACACAGTCAGGCATCAGCGTAGGGATGGCATCAAGGCTCACTACACAGATCAACAAGGAGCCATTCAGCACAACATACCATCATGAAGTTGAGAGCGGCAAGGCAGCATCCACAGTGTCGGCAGATGTTGATCAGGACGCATCATTTACCCTATTTAAAACAACGGCCATTTTCAAATCTGGTGATCCTGGTGTGAATGATGTGCTGCAAGCAGCAAAAGATAAGCTTACTACGGCTGAAGATTTTGATGAACTGCTAAAAAGGTCGACGGCAGCCTGGCGTGAGATCTGGGAAAAAGCCGACATATACCTTGACGGCGACCGCCTGGCACAAAAGCTGCTCCGTCTGCATATCTATCACCTCATGATCAGCATCTCCCCGCACAATGCAAATATCGATGCAGGCATCCCCGCCCGCGGACTGCACGGTGAAGCATACAGAGGGCATATTTTCTGGGATGAGATCTATATCCTTCCATTTTATTATATGCATTTCCCTGAGGCCGCCAGGTCAGTACTCAACTACAGGTATAACAGACTGGATGAAGCACGCAGGTATGCCGGGGACCATGGGGAGAAAGGAGCCATGTTTCCATGGCAGAGCGGTAGTAGCGGAAAAGAGGAAACACAGGAGATACACCTTAACCCGGTTTCAGGTGAGTGGGGTGTGGATCACAGCTCACTGCAACGGCATGTTTCGTTGGCCATCGCATACAACGTCATACAGTACTTTCATTATACCAACGACAAGGATTACCTGGCCAAAGGGGCTGAGCTGCTCATCGAAATCAGCCGTTTTTGGGCCGGCAAGGCTAAAAAGGACGATGCAAGCGGAAGGTACAGCATAGCTGGTGTGATGGGCCCGGACGAGTTCCATGAAAAATATCCGAACCATGAAGAGGGAGGCCTCAAAGACAATGCTTATACCAACCTGATGAGCATATGGGTGCTCAACAATACCATTAGGATAATTGAGCAGCTGAAGGATAATGATAAGGTATCACTGTTCAGCAAGATCAACTTCAAATCTGATGAGCTTGATCATTGGAAGGATATCAACAAAAATCTCAGGCTGATCATCTCCCATGACATAATAGCACAATATGACGGATATTTTGACTTGCAGGAACTGGATTGGGAGCATTACCGGGAGAAATACGGCAATATTTACCGCATGGACCGTATCCTCAAGGCGGAAGGGAAAAGCCCCGATGATTACAAGGTGGCCAAACAGGCCGACACGCTCATGACCTATTATAATCTTGACAGCAATGTAGTGGATAAGATGATCAAAGGACTGGGTTACACTTTGCCTGGCGAATATCTTAAAAAGAACCTCAAATATTATCTGGAAAGGACTTCACATGGCTCTACCCTCAGCAGGGTCGTACACGCAAAGCTCGCCAGTATGGTAGGCGACAGTGAGCTTAGCTGGAAGCTATATCTCGATGCACTCACCAGCGACTACCAGGATGTTCAGGGTGGCACCACCGCTGAAGGCATCCACGCCGGCGTGATGGCAGGCACCGTTCTGGGAGCACTACACACATATGCCGGACTCGACCTGCAAGGTGATATTGTGCGCCTGAATCCAAGGATGCCATTGCACTGGAGAAAAATTAATTTTAACTTTACATTTAAAAAGATAAACTATCGTTGCGAGATATCCCAGAAAAAGGTGATGGTGATCTCCGATAGCGATACTGTCGTTGAAATTAACGGCATAAGGAGGGATTTGCTGCCCGGAGAAGCAAGTGATATAGAGTGCCCATTTGAGTAAAGGCGAAATCCGAAATTCGAAATGCGAGATTCGAAATGCGAAATGCGAAATCCGAACCAACTCAAAACTTAAAACTTAAAACTCAAAACTCAAAACCATGTTAGGAGATGTACTGCTCATACAGGATAAGCACCATAAAGCCGGGGAGGCTATCGTAAGTGAGATCCTGAAAAGAAAGAAAGACAAGTTTATCGTTGCTATTTCCGGTGAATCGGGATCGGGTAAGACCGAACTGGCACATGTGGTGGCCAGGGGCCTGCGTGAACATGGCATCCTGGCAAAGCCCTTACACATCGACAACTATTACCGCGTACTGCCACTGGACAGAAAAGAATGGCGTATCAACAACGGGATAGAGCAGAGTGTTGGCTATGATGAATATGACTGGGGCACCATTAAAAGGAATATTGATGAATTCAGGCACGGTGCTGAAGCAGCCATGCCCTGCGTTGACCTGGTGACCGAGCAGGTTGATACCCTGATCACGGATTTTGGGGGTGTCGATATGCTGATCATTGACGGTTTATATGCCATCAAAACCGAAGAAGCCGACCTCAGCGTATTTATTGAACTCACTTACCACGAAACAAAAAAGGCACAGGCCGATCGCGGCAAAGAGCCACAGAACGAATACCGGTGGGCAGTATTGGAGCAGGAACATAAGATGGTGCAGGCACTGAAAGGCTCAGCTGAGCTGTTGGTTGGTATGGATTATGAGGTGAGGAATGCTGTTTGATATCAGATATCCGAAATCCGAACCTGAAATCCGAACCCGAAATCCGAAATCCGAACCTGGCAACTGGAATCTAATTTTTATCCTTCACAAACATGATCAGCACGCCGGCCAGGATCATGGAAAAGCCTCCTATCATCATCGCGTAGATGGCTTCATTTGCAAAGAAAGTCTTCAGAAAATACCCTAGTATGGCGGCGGCGATGATCTGCGGTATGACAATGAAGAAGTTAAAGATTCCCATGTACACACCCATTTTATTTGATGGCAGAGCGTTTGTCAGAATAGCATAAGGTATAGATAATATGCTTGCCCAGGCAAATCCTATCCCTACCATCGAAATGCTTAGCATATAGGGATCCTTGATATAAAATATTGAGATCAGCCCCAATCCGCCTAAAAACAAGCTGATCATGTGTGTAAACTTTCTGTTTGTTACTCTAGCCATGGGAGATAGCAACCAGGCCACAACAGCGGCTACACCATTATAAACCATAAATAATATAGAAACCCAGTCAGCACCATCATTATATGCCTGTGAAGTAGGGTCGGTTGTTCCATAAACATATTGTGTGATGGCCGGCGTAGTATAAATCCACATTGCAAACAGGGCAAACCAGGAAAAGAATTGCACCAGTGCCAGCTGCAGCATCGTCCTGGGCATTGACATGATATCGTTTACAATGACCACCATGCTCATACTTGTTTTTCCCTGCCTTTGAAACATTCCGGATATGATCATGATAACCCCCAGGGCAGCCAGTCCGTATGCAAGCACGAATGGTTCTCTTTCAATGCCTGCAAGGTAAAACCATATGGCAAAGGCAGCACCAACGGCAAGCCATATAAAACCATTTACTAGCTGCTTTTTACCACGAGCCCTGTAATCCTGTGTATCATTTGTATGTTCGGAAGCGTCCTTTTCTTCCTCTTCATTTTTTCTATCAAAAGAGGCAAGTTCTTCGGGTGAATACTCTTTTGTCCTGATCACGGTCCATAATACAGCCAGGAGGAAAACGGCAGCTCCCAGGTAGAAAGAAAATTTCACTGATGGCGGTATCTGCCCTTCAGGTGCAGTATTTTCAATACCAAGCCAGTTGGACATCAGCCACGGCAGTGCACTTGCAATCACGGCTCCGGTACCGATAAAAAAGCTCTGCATGGCAAAGCCTTTGGTGCGCTGTTCATCCGGCAGCATATCACCCACGAAAGCCCGGAAAGGCTCCATAGAGATATTGATTGAAGCATCCATGATCCAAAGCATCCCTACAGCGATCCACAGTACCGGTGAGTTAGGCATGAGTATCAAGGCAATGGATGCAGCAATGGCACCGAAAAGAAAATACGGCCTTCGTCTGCCCAGCTTTGTCCAGGTGTTGTCACTGTAATGGCCGATGATTGGCTGAACCAGCAATCCTGTTACCGGAGCTGCGATCCAGAGGATGGAAAGGCTGTCAATATCGGCGCCCAGCGTTTGAAATATCCTGCTCACATTGGCATTCTGCAAGGCAAAGCCGAACTGGATCCCGAGGAATCCGAAACTCATATTCCATATCTGCCAGAAACTAAGTCTTGGTTTTTTCCCCATAATAAAATCTTAAAAAAGATAGAATCTTATTATTTTCTTTTCGATGGACTCTGACGCTTCCTTGCCGCCTCTTCCAACTTTTTCTGGAAGCCTGATTGCTTTTTAGGCTTCTTTTTATTTTCCTGAAGTTTCTTATATATCTTATCCTCGTTAATGGTACGGCGGATGAGAAACATCTGGGCAAAGGTGATCAGGTTGGCCAGCATATAATAATAGCTCAGGCCGGAGGCATAATTATTAAACCATCCCAGAAACATAATAGGCATAAGATACATCATGGTTTTCATTCCGGGCATCTGCTGGCTGCTGCTCATCATCTGGTTGTTCATCCAGGTATAGATAATGGTGGATACTGTCATGAGCAGCGTAAACAAACTCACATGGTCACCATAAAACGGTATCTCGAAAGGGAGTGTCGCGATAGAGTCATAACTGGAAAGGTCAGTAGCCCAGAGGAAAGATTTTTGTCTTAATTCGATGGAGGCAGGGAAAAACCGGAACAGGGCAATCAGTATCGGAAACTGCAACAGCATGGGCACACAGCCCGCCATGGGGTTCACCCCAACCTGTTTATATAATGCCATGGTTGCCTGCTGCTTTTTCATGGCATCTTCTTTCTTCGGATATTTTTTGTTTATCTCATCAACTTCGGGCTTCAGCACCCTCATCTTAGCTGTTGAGCGGTATGTCTTGTATGCTATCGGGAACAGAAATATCTTAAGCAAAATGGTGAGTACCAGGATCACAATACCATAATTCCATCCGTAACTACCCAGCCAGGTAAAGATCGGGATCACAGCATATCGGTTGATCCACTGGAGGAGGAAGAAGCTCCACCCCAGAGGTATCTGACGCTCCATGTCAAGCTTATAGCTTGTTAAGATATTATAATCATTAGGGCCAAAGTAAAACCTGAAATTGGTCCTGCTGTCATTAAATCCGTTCACCGGCACATCCAGCTTGGCGACCATGGTCTTCAGGTAACGTTCGCTATATGCATTTTCCTCAATGGAATGAGCCAGATCGGGATTATCGAAATGCTCATCATTTATAATCAGGGTAGCTGAGAAAAACCTTTGCTTTAGTGATATCCATTCCAGCTTATCGCCAAATTTCTTTTCATCCGAATCTGACTCTGAAAGGTAGTCAACTTCATTGTCGTTGGCCCTGTAATATATAGTGGTCCCACTCAGGCGGTCCTGTGTTTTTTCCTGCTTACGCAGATAGGTGACCCAATCAAGCTCCAGGGTAGAGGGCATTTGCGTGGTGATCTCATTGTTCAGCCCTTTGAGATGCAGAGCATAATCCAGCATATACGCATCCCCATGAATGGTGTATGCATACTCAAAATACTTATCAGTACTCAATGCCCCGGGAGAAGCATCAGCATAGAGTCTCAGGATCAATTGTACGGAGTCCTCACCACTGACTGTAATATAATTATCACCGCTCAGGTGGCTTTCAGGTAAGCTTGCCTGAAAATACAGCTCATTTGTATTCAGATGTTTGTTTTTCGAAAAGAAGTTAAACCCGAACCTGGCTGTATCCGCATTAAAAAGTATGAGCGGTAAAGAGTCGTATGTTTTATATTCTTTTAATTCAACTGAATATATCCTTCCTCCTTTGCTTGAGAAAAGCAGTTTCATCAGGTCATTCTCCACGGTAATAAACTCCTCAGTGCCTTCGCCGGAATGGCCAAATGCACCGTATTTCTCGTTCAGCATCTGATATTGAGAGGATGAATCCACGGGGATGACCTCAGAGGCCGGCTGCTCTGCCTGCTGCTGTTCACGTATGGCTGCCTGCTCAGCCCTGTTCACTTCATTAATTGAATCAGATATCCGTCTTTTTCTTTCTTTGG
>JBDLIJ010000014.1:0-29313 GCA_039714935.1 Bacteroidota bacterium
ATTGTAACTTATAACCATAACATTTACCTGGTCGTAGGCAAACGCAAAGCATGGCTGAAGTTCTTCGTTTACAAACCAATATTTGTAAGTAAAAATGTGGTCCATCAGTGATTGGCAGGATAGGATTGGTAAGTTTAAAAAAGGCCCTGGAGACAGGGCCTTTTTTATTATAATGTGTTGAATATTAACTAATAGCAGAAAACCACCAAAAAAAGTGATGGCAACATTCCGCCACGATTTAAAAGCATATGTAAAGTAGTTTTGGATCATGAAGTTTGCGAAAAATGAGATTCGTTTCTTCGACAAAATAAAACACATTCATTCATTTAAAACGGAGGGTATTATGAAAACGTTAAAATTAGCAATGGTCGCAGCAATACTTTCAATTGCAATGATCAGTTATGCAGGGACCAAACCCGGACCTGTTGCAAAAACAAAAGTGGTTAAAATTTCGCTGACACAAGCTCTTCACGAGCCAGGACTGGTAATTGCCATGCGCGCTCAGCTGAAGATCAGCTTTCTTAAAGTAGAGCCACATGGACTGTATGTTGGCACTGTTTATTACAACAAGCTTGTGTACAAGATCTATGGAACCCGTACGGCATGGGTAAGGTTCTTCCTGAGCAAATCCAAAACCATTGTTGGAACAAATGTGTTTCATCAATGATATAGTGGTCAGTAATGTGCATTGAGTGAAAGCTCCCCCGGGCCTTGGGGGGGCTTTTTTTATTCAATAAAGTCATTTTCCACAGCCCAGCGTACCAGCCCTGCTGTATTTTTAACACCAGCCTTATACATTAGGTTTGCCCTGTGGCTTTCAACAGTATGAAAGCTGATAAACAACTTCTCGGAGATCTCCTGGCTCGAAAATTCCTTGCAGATAAGATTAAGCACTTCCAGCTCCCTGTTCGTTAACTTTGGAAAGAGAGATGAAGTATTTTCCGATTTTAGTTCTTGCTCCACCATTCGTATTGAAAGCCGCTCACAGAAAAATTTTTCTCCTGCATAAACTGTTCTGACAGCTTTTTCTATCTGATCTTTCCCTGCATCTTTAAGCAGGTAGCCAAAGGCTCCGTTCTTTACCATCCTCTTCACAAAGCGTTTCTCGTCATATTGTGAGAGGGCAATGATCTTCACCTCAGGGTATTTCCTTGAGACTTGTTTGGTGCATTCCAGGCCATCCAGCTTAGGCATATTAATATCCATCAGGATCACATCCACCTCTGTACCGGCATCCAATTTCTCCAATACCTGGTATCCGTTGCCTGCTTCTGCAGCTACAGTAAAATCTTCAACTCCACTGAGGGTTGACTTAATGCCATCAATGAGCAGTTGATGGTCATCAGCAATCAGAATCTTGATCATAATTTTAATCTTTGGGCGATCGGGTTAATAGTCTTGTAATTGTACGAAGTGGTCAGCTTCTTATTATTTCGTGAATTAAAGATAGGAAAAAATACAGCTTAGGTCAAGGAAAGAATATTTATCTTATTAAGTATCAGGGATTTTTGACTCTGGGAATGGTATTGAGATGTTTGTATTTTGACCGGACATCAGTAGTTTGGAGTTTCTTCGGAATATTGTATCTTTGCCACCGCAATATAAATCACACTATACTTGCACCCCCACTTTGGGGCATTAGCTCAGTTGGCTAGAGCGTTTGACTGGCAGTCAAGAGGTCATCGGTTCGACTCCGATATGCTCCACCTTCGCTCGCCGAAGCAATTCTGACAAGAATTGCGAAGGCGAGCTTTTATATTACCTACCTACCTTTTTAGATAATTGACAAGCGAGCTACGGTGGACGCAGTCCACAAAAGTTAATAAACAGCCCTTGCTTATACTGTGACATTTTCAGAAATTCCGTATTAATATATAGGGATCATAAACTTAAGCTCTATGTGGTATGTATATATTTTGCAATGTCGTGATAATAAATTATACACAGGCTGTACCCAAAATATACAAACAAGATTAGAACAGCATAATAATGGATATGTAAAGTCTACATTAAAGCGCAGGCCTGTTACATTGTTGTCGTACACTGTCTTTACAGATAAATATAAGGCATACTTGTTCGAGAAGTATTTAAAAACAGGATCGGGACGGGCATTTGCAAAAAGACATTTTATATGATAATTATTACGACAAGAATTGCAAAGGCGAGCTTTTTTATTACTTACTGAACTTTATTAGGATTTAACAAGCGAGCTACGGTAGACGCAGTTCACCTAGGGTTGAGGTTCTTTTTCTTTATTTACTGCCACAGGCTTCACCTGTGGTTAAGATTGTTTAACCGCGTTGCGGTTATTATTCTTCTTTGTCCCCCTATCCCCAATAAAGATTAATTTTGCAGTGATATTCCAATGCCTTGAAAACAAAACACTATACCATCCCTATCTTCATCCCCGAGCTGGCATGCCCATTTCGCTGTATCTACTGCGATCAGCATAAGATCACCGGGAAGCAGGATATGCCTGCGCCTTCCGAGATCACAGATATCATAGAAAAACACCTCGCTTCCTTCCCGAAAAGAAAGAAGGAGATACAGATCGGCTTCTTCGGTGGCAACTTTACCGGCATCCCCATTGAAGAACAGGAGGCCTATCTGAAGGTCGCATACGGATATTTACAAGATGGTAAAATACAGGGTATACGGCTGTCTACACGCCCCGACTATATCAATGAGCAGATCATTAAGCTACTTAAAAACTATAAAGTCAGCACCGTTGAACTGGGAGCTCAGTCAATGGTGGATGAGGTGTTGCTTAAAAGTAGTCGCGGACACACAGTGAACGATACTGTGAAGGCATCTGAGATGATCAAAAGCGCCCGCATCCGCCTGGGATTGCAGATGATGATAGGCCTGCCGGGCGATACCATGGAATATGACCTGCAAACAGCTTCTGCTTTTGCTGAACTTGAAGCTGATGATACCCGCATATATCCCACACTGGTGATCAAAGGAACTGCGCTTGAAAAAATGTACCATGATGGTAAATATGAAGTGCTGGACATGGATGAAGCCGTACGGCGGACTGCAGAGGTGTATAAGGTCTTTGAAGAAGCAGGTGTCAGGGTGATCCGTGTTGGCCTGCATCCCTCCGAAGGATTAACAAGCGGGGAGGACCTGGTGGCAGGGCCATTCCATGAGGCATTCCGTGAGCTGGTGATGACCGAACTCTGGGCAGAGCAATTAATGCCTCTTACAGATAAGCCTTCATCGAAAACCCTGGAGCTGCATATTGCTCCGCCACAATTTAATTTTGCCATCGGCTACGCCGCAAAAAATAAAAAATACCTGCTGAGACACTACGATAATGTGGTGTTTATGCGTGATGAAAACCTGAAAAACAGAGAATATAATGCTTATTATCGTTGACAAGAAAATTCCGGTCGAGGCTAAAAATAATTTGGAAGCCTATGGCCAGCTGATGGAACTGGAAACATCCGGGATCACCTATGAGGCTATCTCAGGCCATCCTGATATCTTTTTCCACCAGGCCGCTAAACAAGTGATCGTTGCTCCTAATCTTCCGGAAACATATAAGCAACAATTGAAAGAAGCCGGAATAGACTTTGTTTCAGGCGAACAGGATGTTGGGGATAAATATCCGGCGTCTTGTGCCTATAATGCTGTATCGACGAAAAGCTTTTTAATACATAACTTCAGAAATACTGATGCCATCATAACCTCCACATTAGAAGATGCCGACCTCATCCATGTCGACCAGGGCTATACACGCTGCAATCTGCTTGCACTGGATGACGATCATTTCATCAGCTCAGATGCCGGTATTGGCAGGGTGCTGGAAAGGTTCGAAAAGGAGTGCCTGTATGTTAGCCCGGAAGCAATACAACTGGACGGGTTTAAACATGGCTTTTTTGGCGGCTGTTGCGGTGTTTTCAATAAAAAAGTGTTTATACTAGGGTCGCTTAAGCACCATCCTGACGGGAATAGGATAAAGGAGTATCTGGAAGCAAAAGAGTGTAACATTATAGAGCTCTTTGACGGGCCTCTTTTTGACGGAGGCAGCATCCTTATCCTTGACTGAAGCTCGTGGTATTGATGCTGATACATCCATAAAGCCATCACACTAAAATATTTATTAATTTCGCAGTCCTGAATTACTGCCGGTTTTATATGGCAGGGATCATAAAAATCAAAGATATGCTCAGAACACATACTTGCGGAGAATTACGCCAGGAACACATTAATAGCGAAGTAACTTTAAGCGGTTGGATACAAAAGATCAGGGACAAGGGTGCCCTGATATGGGTTGACCTGCGCGACAGGTACGGCATTACCCAGCTTTTGTTTAAAGAAGAAGATACAGATAAGGCGCTTCTGGAAAAGGTGCGCTCCCTGGGGCGCGAGTATGTTATTAGCGCAACAGGTACTGTAATAGAGAGAGAATCAAAAAACCCGAATATTCCTACCGGCGGCATAGAGATAAAGGTGAAAGAACTCAATATTCTGAATGCTTCTAAGGTACCGCCTTTTACCATCGAAGATGATACCGATGGAGGTGAAGAGCTAAGGATGAAATACCGCTACCTCGACCTGCGGAGAACACCACTCAGGAAAAACCTTGAATTACGCCACCGCCTGTCTATAGCGGTAAGAAATTACCTCGACAAACAGGATTTCTTTGAAATAGAAACGCCATACCTGATAAAATCAACGCCTGAGGGGGCCCGCGATTTTGTGGTACCTTCAAGGATGAACCAGGGCGAATTCTATGCTTTGCCCCAATCGCCCCAAACCTTTAAACAGCTTTTGATGGTGGCCGGCTATGACCGTTATTATCAGCTGGTAAAATGTTTCAGGGATGAGGACCTGCGTGCCGACCGCCAGCCTGAGTTCACCCAGATCGACTGTGAGATGGCTTTCGTTACCCAGGATGATATACTGGAGGCTTTCGAGGGCATGACGTGCCAGCTGCTTAAAGATGTTAAAGGAGTGGAGGTCGACAACTTTCCACGTATGCCATACAGTGAGGCCATGGAGCGCTACGGATCGGATAAACCCGACATCCGCTTCGGGATGGAATTTGTTGAGCTGAATGATGTGGCGCAGGGCAAAGGCTTTAATGTGTTTGACAGTGCTGAGCTTGTTGTGGGCATTTGCGCCCCGGCTTGTGGCGAATATTCCAGAAAACAATTGGACGCCCTTACTGATTTTGTGAGAAAACCACAGATAGGAGCCAAAGGGATGGTGTATGTCAAATGCAATGCTGATGGCACATTCAAATCATCAGTTGATAAATTTTATTCACAGGATGACCTTAAAGCATGGGCAGATAAAGCAGGCGCCTCCGCCGGCGATCTTTTACTGGTATTATCAGGCGATGCCGATACCACCAGGAAGCAGCTTAATGAGCTTCGCCTGGAGATGGGCGGGCAGCTTGGCTTGCGTGATCCGAATGTTTTTAAACCTCTCTGGGTTGTTGATTTCCCCTTGCTGGAATGGGATGAAGATTCACAAAGATTTCATGCTATGCACCACCCGTTTACCTCTCCTAAAAAAGAGGATATGGAACTGCTGCACTCAGATCCGGGAAAGGTACGGGCCAATGCCTACGACCTTGTCATTAATGGCGTGGAAATCGGAGGAGGGTCCATCAGGATACACGATAAGGAAATACAGAAGAGGATGTTCAGCGTGCTGGGCTTTACCGATGAGGAAGCTCAGTCGCAGTTTGGCTTCCTGATGAATGCCTTTGAATACGGAGCCCCGCCTCATGGTGGCATCGCACTGGGATTCGACCGCCTGGTAGCCTTATTTGGCGGACAGGACTCCATTCGTGATTTTATTGCTTTTCCGAAAAATAATGCAGGTCGCGACATGATGATCGACTCACCTTCCATAATAGCCGATGAACAGCTGGACGAGCTGGGACTGAAGCTGGATATTAAAAAAGACTGATCCCCTATTCTATCGTCTCCCAGATGATCACAGGTATATCGGTATTATCCAGATTGCCTGTAAAGGCACCGCTGTTTACTCCTAAGGAATAGACTGGCACCGCCACGGCAGTATGCGACATGGTGGTCCATCCGGCGCCGGCATGACTGCTCAGGATAGAAGTTGATTTCAGGGTCAAGGGGCTATAATCGCCATATTCGCTCTGAAGGCTTTCGTCGTAGACTAAAAATGCTTCATGATATTCTTCACTTTCGGCAGGTGTCAGAGATATGGGCGTATCATCAGTGCCAATACCAAAATGCTTTTCTACCAGGCCGAGCATGTTATTATATCCTCTTTTATTGAGCTCATTCTCCTTTCGCCATTCCATCAATACTTTATTGAATTTTTCGCCGGAGACATGTTGATTTGTCAGTACCGCAAAATCAGATTCGTATTTCATTGACTGATGGCCCAGCCCCAGCCCACCTGTTTCATGGTCGGCAGTGACAACAATCAGCGTTTCATCAGGATGCTGATGATAAAATGCTATTGCTTCTTCCACGGCATAAGAAAAGTCCAGTACTTCATGTATCATCGCTGCCATATCGTTGGCGTGGCACAGCCAGTCGATCTTACCCCCTTCAACCATCATAAAGAATCCATTATCATTATCAAGATATTCTATTGCTTTTCCAGTAATATCTGCCAGGGTAATATAGCCTTCAGGCTGATCGATGGCATAATGCATGGACGTTCCGCCGGTGAGCTCAGGGTTCACAAAAAGCACTTTGGCCTCGGCGGGTTTAAGGTTTGAAAAGCCTTCAGCAGTGTTTATATACTGAAATCCTGACTCTTCAGCTAGCTCGTAAAGGTTTACTTCTTCCCCTTCAAGGCTTCCTTCGGCACTGCTTAAGCCTCCGCCCCCGAAAAAGTCGAAATCACTTTTAGTAAGGTCGAGTCCGATTTCAAAATACATATTGCGGTTTTTTTGTTTTGCATAAAAGGCTGCAGGTGTGGCGTGGTTGATAGAAACACTGCTGATGATGCCTACCTTCATGCCCTTTTTCTTTGCTTTTTCAGCAATACTTTCAAAAGGGACTGTGCCGGAGGTATCCATTCCTATCCTCCCGATAGCGGTTTTATGTCCTGTAGCCAGGGCGGTTCCTGCTGCTGCCGACCCGGTGATCAGCCGGTTTGCAGCATGGGTGGTGCTGAGCCCGGCATGAGGGAACTGACGGAAGTTTAAAGGAGTATATTCGTCACCGTTGAGCGCGGCCTGAAATGCTTCAGCTGCGATAACCTGCGATAGCCCCATCCCGTCGCCAATGAAATAGAAAACATATTTGGCCTTTTGTTCTTCCGGCTGCAACTGGCAGGATACAAAAATGAAAAGTGCAATAAAGGTGAAGACAATCAATCGGAGCTTTTTCATTGTTTTAATGTTATATGGTATGATTGATCAAAATTAAACAAGATATGGGCAAAATATACGCTTGCAATTATTTTATTCATTATTTATATCTTTTAAGAGGACCTCTACAGCTTTTTCCAGTTGCTGATCCCTTCCGGTGATCACAATTTCGTAATCCTGTGCGATTTTCACATCGGGCTCAAACTGCATGTTTTCATAGTAGTTGCCATCCATATCTTTCATGCCTATCTGAGGGATGCCAAAATTCAGACTGTTGTCCTGCAGGTTTTCCCACCAGACTGCGGTCATGGTTCCGGGGATGGGCATTCCCACTGTTTTGCCGACTTTCATAGCCCGATATGCAATGGGGAATCCATGTGCATCTGAATAGTTAGATTCTCCTATCAATACAATAGAAGGTTTCCACCACTTATGTAATGGCTCAGCACCATAGTCCTCATGTCCACGGGGCCAGAAACTGGCATACTTGACCCCATTGAGGAAAGTAGCTAAGTCATCATGCAGCCATCCCCCTCCGTTGAAACGGGTATCAACAATAATTGCTTCTTTTTCGTAATTCCTCCCGAGAACTTCTGAGTAAACCTCTCTGAAGCTGCTGCTGTTCATACCTCTGACATGGACATATCCAATCTTTCCATCCGAAAGTTTCTCTGTTTCCTGACGACGATTTTCAACCCAGCGCTTGTATAGCAACTCGTATTCCTGTCCAAAGGAAACAGGCTTTATTGTTTCGTCCCAACGATTCCCTGACGCAGGGTCGTAAATGCTGATCATCGTTGGCTTTCCGGCCTTGTGGTTTAAAAGGGGAAAATAGTCTTTCCCCTCGCTGATCAACTCTCCATCGATTTTTTCAATACGCATGCCTCCTTTTAGCTTGGTGTCGGCATTGTCGAAGGGCCCTTTTTTAATGATTTCCAGTACCAGTAGCCCATCACCATTTGCGTTATAGTCATAAAACAATCCCAGGCTGGCAGTAGCGTCGGCATTTTTACTTCGTGGCCTGTAGCTTGATCCTGTATGTGATGCATTCAGTTCGCCAAGCATCTCGCTCAACATCTCGGCAAAATCATGATTGTTATTGATATATGGAAGAAAGCGCTTGTATTCAGTTTTATAAAAGTCCCATTCGACACCATGAAGCATGGGATCGTAAAATTTCTTCTGTACCTGGCGCCAAACATGTTCAAACATATATTCTCTTTCAAGAGGCTTATTCAGATAAAATTCTGCCATATAGCTTATAGGTGTCTGCTTTTTATCTTTTACACCTATCTTAAGGATTTTTCCGGGAGTAGCTACGATAATGGTTTCTCCTTTTTTGTCGAAGAACAAATCCCCGCCTCGTTTACTCTTTAAGGGGACGAGGAGCTTAGTTTCTTTTTTTACAAAATCATGCTCCCAGAGGTCATAGCCATTATTACCCTTACTCAGGTAGTACATTTTTTTGCCATCAGGAGAGATAAGGGCATCAGCTAAGCTGGATGAATGAATGGTGAGACGTAGTTTACGATCTTCAAGATTATTAAAATCAATTTTTACGGGATCAACTTTTTCTTCTTCATCTTTTTTATCCTTCGATTTTTTCTTGTTTTGCTCTTTTTCCTCTTCAAGCTCTTTTTCTCTTTCCTCCATCAGCTCCCTTTCTTCTTTGTTCAGCTTAAAATGGTCAAAAGCCTCTTTGGTAAAAAACATACCATAAATATCTTTTTCTGCTCCCCAGCTGCCATGACTCCTATAGCCATTACGATCCGACATCCATATCATCATCTTTCCATCCATCATCCATTTGGGATGGCCATCGCTATACCCGCTACTGGTCAGGTTAATGATCTCCTGCTTGCCCGTGGCGTCTACCAGGGCAATATCTGTGTGCATACTGGAATAAGGTGAATATTCCACCAGAAACCATTTGCTGTCAGGAGACCAGTCATAATACTGATCACCGTCACTGTAGGAATAATTATATTTCCTGGGAAGGATGGTTCTTGTTTCTTTGCTCTCAAGATTTATCACCTTCAGGATCTCACGTTCTTCCAGATAGGCAACCTCTTTTCCGTCGGGAGAATATTTGGCTTGATACTCTTCCTTTTCAGTGGCAATGATTGTTTCTTCTTTCAGGATGGTGGAGGTGGCAAAATATGGCTCTTCTTTATTCACGATGCTTGTTTGATATACATTCCAGCTGCTATCACGCTCTGAAGCATAAAGCAGTGAACGGCCATCAGGACTAAAGCTCACTGATCGTTCCTGCTGAGGGGTATTAGTGATTCGTTTGCTTGTATTATAATCTGCTGCAGTAACAAAGACCTCTCCACGGATAATAATTGCCACCTGTTTCCCGTCGGCTGAGACAGCTACTTCTGTGGCACCTGTGGTTTCTCTCATATAGCTTACTGCATTATCACGATCATCACTTTTAATACTAACAGATACACGTTTAAAATTGGTATTATTGGTTCCGGTGTAGATCTCTCCATTATAGCTAAAGCACAACTTACCATTTTCAGAAATGCTCAGAAACCTTATTGGGTGATTGGCAAAAGAACTATGTTGTGTTGGGCCTTCGTTCCCTGAAATATTCATACTCCATATATTTAAGGATCCTGATCTTTCACTCAGGTAAAAAATCTTATCGCCGGCGGGGCCGAAGACAGGATTGCGATCTTCACCATTATAAGAGGTTAATTTTTTATGATCTTTTGTTTCAGAATCATAAAGCCAGATATCACGCGTAACGGAAGAAGTATGATGCTTTCGCCAACTATTTTCATAGCCTTTGATGTCGTAATACAGTATCTGTTTTCCATCTTTACTGTATGTTGCTCCAAGGGCAGGAGTGGTAAGCACACGGCTTGGCCTTCCGCCATCCACCGGTACTGAGTAGAGCTCTCCGAAAGCTCCTGTCGGAAACTGTGCATTATTGGGATCATCCTGAATGAGGGAATAGTATAAGATATGTTGTCCGTCAGGGGAGAAGCCGGATGGAATCTCTCCCAAAGAAAAACTTGTAAGCCTTTTGGCTGCCCCTCCCTCAACAGGGATAATGAAAATATCAGAAGCACCAAACCTGGAGGAGGCAAACGCAACATATTTACCATCAGGCGACCATACAGGGTTATAATCATGGGCCTGATGTATGGTGAGCAAAGTAGCATTCCCTCCATCTGAGGGGACAGTGTAGAGGTCTCCCTTATATGAAAACACGATCACCTTGCCATCAGGAGAGATAGAAGGATAGCGTAGCCACAGGGGATTGTCATCGGCAAATATAATGCATGCAAATAATAGTAAAAGGCTTGAAATAATTACTTTTTTCATGGAAGCAGATTTTTATTCTTAACAAAATTAACAGTTTCTTGTTTAACAGCATTACACGATGTCTGTACCTATTAATACCATTATGTTAATTTTGTACCCATGAATCGGCAAAAAACTTTTTCACATGATATTGAGATCATGTCACCTGTTGGCTCCATGGAGTCGTTGATGGCAGCCATACAGGGTGGCGCCGGCTCGGTATATTTTGGCATCGGCAAACTGAATATGCGTTCCAGGTCATCGAAAAATTTTACAATCGACGACCTGAAAGAGATCACCAACATTTGCGATGAGCATGGTATACGTTCATATATTACACTGAATACGGTAATTTATGATGAGGAAATAGAAGAGATGAAACAAGTTGTTGATGCTGCAAAGGAAAGCGGTGTCAGTGCCATCATTGCTTCCGACCAGTCGGTTATTGCTTATGCGCGCTCAGCAGGTGTGGAGGTGCATATGTCCACACAAAACAATATCACCAATCTGGAAGCGGTGAAATTCTATGCGCTGTTCTCCGATGTAATGGTTACCGCACGTGAGCTGTCGCTGGACAAGGTAAAAGCGATTACCGATGCCATAGAACAGGAAAATATTACAGGGCCGTCGGGAGAAAAGGTTAAAATTGAAATTTTTGTGCACGGAGCCTTGTGCATGGCCGTTTCAGGGAAATGCTACCTGAGCCTCGACAACATGAATTATTCCGCCAACAGAGGGGCCTGCATGCAGATATGCCGGAGGGCATATACCGTTAAAGATAAGGACACCGGCCTGGAACTGGAAGTTGATAATGAATATATCATGTCGCCTAAAGACCTTAAAACTATTGACTTTCTTGACAAGATCCTTGATGCCGGGGTGAGGGTGCTGAAAATCGAAGGCCGGGGGCGATCACCTGAATATGTAAAAACAGTTACACGTTGCTATCGCGAAGCCGTTGAAGCTTATGTTGACGGATCCTTCTCACAGGAAAAAATCGATCGTTGGAATACTGAGTTGAATAAGGTTTATAATCGTGGGTTCTGGGATGGCTATTACCTGGGAAGAAAGCTGGGCGAATGGTCTGAGCAATATGGATCGCAGGCTACACAGAAGAAATTATATGTTGGAAAGATCACCAACTATTATTCGAAAATCGGTGTAGCTGAAATTCTTGTTGAGGCCAAACCATTGTCAAAAGGAGAAAAGATATACATTATCGGACCCACCACAGGTGTGTACGAAGGAATGGTTGATGAACTTCGTGTTGACGAAAAAAAAACCACCACTGCACAGCAGGGAGAAGTATGCTCCATCCCGGTGAGTGAATTTCTGCGCAGGTCTGACAAAATTTATAAAATTGTTGAGAATTCTTAACAACTTCATTACGAGCTTTTCATATTCCTGAATCTTTCAGAGATAAATTTTTTAACAAAATTTTTAGCAAAATAGGGTAACCTTTATACACTTTTCAGTATAAATACATGAAACGGTTAACATTTAGGTTAATTTTTTCATTTTGATAATTTTTAAGATTTGGGTTTGGAGAGCGATTGGTCGTCGCTCTCCTTTTTTATAAATATTGACCATTAATAGTCAATATTTATAAAAACTTCTTCAATCATCTATCTTCTTCATCAATCTTCCTTTATTAACAATCTTTCCCCAAACAGCCCCTCAGCCTAATAAATTTTTACTATCATTGCCAAAAACAGACTATTGTTCAAATATAATTTTCATACCCATACCAGCTACTGTGATGGCTCTTCTGAGCCTGAGAAATATGTGGAGGCAGCCGTAGGTTATGGATTAAAATCACTTGGCTTTTCCGGGCATGCACCGGTATCTTTAGAAAATTCTTTTGCTATTCAGGATATGGATAGCCTTGCATCTTATTGCAATGATATTCTTAAGCTCAAAAATAAATATAAGGATCAAATAAACATATATCTCGCCCTTGAAGCGGATTTCATACCGGGCATTACCTTCGATTTTGCTGATTTCAGGCAAGATCATGGATTAGACTATATCATTGGTTCAGTACATCTGGTTAAAGCCAAAAATGAAAAGATGTGGTTTATTGATGGTGCTGACAGAAACAGATGGATCAATGGCCTGACGATTGATTTTGAGGGTGATATTAAAGAGGCCGTGAAGGCTTACTATAGCCAGATCTCACTGATGGCAGAAAGCCAGAAACCTGATGTGATCGGCCATCTGGACAAAGTAAAAATGCATAATAGAGAGGAATTTTTCAGTGTAGATGATCCCTGGCACCTCAAGCTGGTCAGGGAAAGCCTGGAAGTGATCAGGGAAATGGATGCTATCGTTGAAATTAACACGCGGGGCTTGTATAAAAAGCGTACAAACAGCCTGTTTCCCGGTTTGCAGATCATAAAATTAATGAAGGAATTAAATATCCCTGTTACCATCAGTGCTGATGCACATAAACCTGTTGAAGTAGGCATGTTGCTGGATGAAGCAGCCCAGGCACTGATATCAGCTGGCTATAAAGAGGTATATATTTTTAGCGATGGCCAATGGAGGCCGATCCCCCTGGGATAAGGCTTAAAGTGCCGCCTTGAGCATTTCCACCCATTTGTTGATTCTGTCCGGAGAAAGCTCAGCCTGCTGGTCATCATCCAGAGCGAGCCCGATAAAGTGATCACCTTCAACAGACTTCGAATCGGTATGTTCATATCCTTCAACAGGCCATGCGCCAATGAAATTCAATCCTGTACTGATTAACTCATCCCGGATAATGGCCATTCCATCAACGAAGTGTTCAGGATACAGAATCTGATCACCAAGGCCATAAATGGCTGCCAGCCTGCCATTGAGATCAAGCTTTTTAGCCGCTTCAAAAAAGGTATACCACTTGCTTGTGTGGGTATCTTCCCAATTATCTGCCCCAATAGTAGAACCGCCAAAGATCAGCAGATCATAATCAGTGAGCTTGTCAACTTCGATATCTGAGATGGTAAATACGTCGATGCTTCCGGCATCAAAGAGCGCAGAGATCTTTGCTGCAGTATTTTCAACGTTTCCGTTTTTGGGCCAATAAATCAGAGCTATTTTTTTCATCATGTATTTTTTTGTCTAAAATAATTATTTTCACGGTATATCCGGCACAGATTATCAATGGTATCATGGATATTGTGAAAGTGCATGTCGCTGACACCGGTAAATTTATTGTTGCTGTATGTATATTTTCTCATGGCAGTGTCGGTTGTTTCTTTTGTGATCAGCGATGGTTTTCCGGTAATCAGGCTTTTGAGTTTGAAGAAATTACGGGCGATCTCTGCCAGGGGCTTGTTAACCTTAATATAGGGGCGGCGCTTACCAAAGCCATCAGCGATCATCCCCAGTACTTCTTTGTATCCCAGATTTTCAGCTGAGATCACGAATTTTTCGTTAACAATGTCGCTTTCCATTAAAAATACCTGGGCTTTTGCAACATCACGCGCATCAACATATCCATTGCTCCCGGGGGAATAAAAAGGAAGGCCCTGGAGGATGGTATTAAAAAGCTGCATGCTTCCGCTTGTGATATCAGACAAACCCAGAATTACCGATGGAAGAAGGATTACCGCATCCAGGCCTTCAACGCTTCCACGCCATACTTCACGTTCTCCGTTATATTTACTGATGGCATAATTTGAATTTTGGCGTGATGATACCCATTCAGTGGTTTCATCTGTGATACCATCCTTTTTCGCCCTTCCAAGGGCTGCAATAGAACTTAGATGGCAAATCTTTTTTACGCCTTTTTGCAGGGCAGCATTTACTACGTTTGCCGTTCCGTTAACATTAATGCTATTTATAATTTCAAAATCGCCGGGGCTGAATGAGACCACCCCTGCATTATGGTATACCTGGCTAACGTCTTCCATGGCATCTTCGAGGGAAAAAATATCCAGCACATCTCCCTCAAACCATTCGATCATTTTCAGTTGTTTTTCAGGCTCTTTGCCGTATGCCTCAAATACATTTCTGATAAAATCAGTACGGCTGCTTTTTCTGTGTAGCGCCCTGACCTTTTTTCCCTGAGATGTTAGCTCCTGAAGAAGATGGGAGCCTACCAGCCCCGTACCGCCTGTTACTAAAATCATAGCTCAATTTTTTTTAGGTCGAGGCGGGGTATGATCATGGGTACAATAGATTCTACAGGCTCGTAGAGGTATGAGCTTTCTTTGATCTCCGGCTTAATGATGGAGGAATCAGTATCAAATCCATTCAGGAAATAAATGATCACGCTCAGGACAAGCGCCGTTTTAAGCAGGCCAAAAATACCACCGGCAAGCCTGTTGAGAAAACCCAGGGCGATGATACTTATGAGCTTATGAATAATTTTTCCCACCAGGTGTATCAGCACCGCCACAATGATGAAGGTAATTGCAAAGGAGATGATATACAGGTAGTTTTCAGCAACTTCGAAGTTTTCCCGCAGGTAGTCTTCTGCATAAAAAGAAAAGTGCAAAGCCACAAAAATACCAAGAATCAATGCTGCCAGTGAGGCCAGCTCAATAATAAAGCCGTTTTTGAATCCTTTAAACGTAAACCATAGTAGCGGAATTGCGAGTCCAATATCAAGCCAGTTCATTATTTGATCCTTTTGGTAAGTTCAGTCGAAAATATAAATTGTTCCAGTTCCTTATTATTTGATCTCATCACATTTTCCTTATTTCCTTCCCACCATAAGTTGCCTTCATAGATAAAGGCAATGTTATCACCAATGTTCAGAACGGAGTTCATATCATGGGTGTTGATGATGGTGGTCATATTAAACTCTTTTGTGATCTCACTGATCAGTTTGTCAATATGATCAGCGGTCATTGGATCAAGGCCTGAGTTAGGCTCATCGCAAAAGAGATATTTAGGGTTTAGCGAAATGGCTCTTGCGATGGCTACCCTTTTGATCATCCCTCCGCTAAGCTCCGATGGCATCAGATTGTTGGCATTTTCAAGGTTCACATGTTCCAGGCAAAAGTTCACCCTGTCCAGCTTTTCCTTGAAGTTTTGCTTAGTAAACATATTGAGCGGAAACATAATATTTTCCTGAACAGTGAGTGAGTCGAACAGGGCTCCTCCCTGAAATAACATTCCCAGTTCTTTTCTGATCTCTTGTTTCTCTTTGATCTTCATAGAGGAATAGATGCGGCCATCATAATCAATCTCTCCTTCATCCACGTCCAGCAGGCCAACAACACATTTCATCAAAACTGTTTTTCCTGATCCGCTTTGCCCAATGATAAGGTTGGTTTTGCCGGGCTCAAAGCCAACTGTAAGCTCTTTCAGAACCTGCTTGTCACCGAACGACTTTGATATGTTTCTTGCTTCTATCATGTCAGTAGTAATTGGGTGAGGATCAGGTTAAACACAATGATGAGGATGCTGCTGTATACAACAGCCTTGGTGCTTGCACGCCCTACTTCGAGGGCCCCTCCGGAGATACGATAGCCATGGTATGAAGATACGCTAACGATTAAAAAGGCAAAGACGACGGTCTTGATCAGCGCATATGTGATTGAAAATGGTTCGAACCAGGAACGAATGCCAACGATATAATCTACTGACGAAACCTCTCCGGTGGCAATGCATGCCAGCCATCCCCCGAAGATCCCCAGGAACATGCTGATCACGATAAGAACAGGATTGAAAAGCATGGCCGCCACGGCTTTTGGAAATATCAGAAAGTTAGCCGAGTTCACACCCATGATCTGCATGGCATCAATCTGCTCGGAAACACGCATTGTCCCTATTTCCGAAGCTATCCTTGAACCTATCTTCCCCGCCAGGATAAGGCCGATAACTGTCGGCGAAAACTCCAGTATTATTGATTGCCTGGTTGTAAAGCCAACGGTATATGAAGGGATCAGCGGAGTATCAATATTAAAAGCCGTTTGCAGGGCTACCACCGCACCCATAAACACTGAAATGATAGCTACAATGCCCAGTGAGTCAATACCCAGGCTTTGTATTTCGACAAGCAATTGTTTCCAGAATACCTTTGGCCTGTCAGGCTTGCGAAAAACCTGTCTCATCAATATGAAATAACTGCCAAAGTGCCGGATCAACATAAAAATTATTTTATGCTAAGTTAAATAATATTATTCGTTTATTCGTTTAGTTGTTTAATCGTTAAATTTGTATAGTGAATTGCGTTTTACATATAAGGATGAGATCCATTTCGATATTGTTCGTATTCCTGGCTATGTGCTTCTTATTTGGTTCGTGTGTAAGCAGCAGGCACGGATATAAGCAGAGAAGGTATAATAAAAGATGTGGCGATTGTCCGTCCTGGTCACATCAGAATGTAAATCCCTCCGAAATATCTTATATGTATGACTCAATATAAGGTGATTCTTGAGAAATATATCCCCAAAACCTCTGTTGACCTCATTTATGACTGGCTTCAACAATATAATATTCATCTGAAAGTTTCGCGCAAGAGATCGACCAAGCTGGGTGATTATCGCCCGCCTCAAAATGGTAATGGGCATCATATCACCGTTAATCATGACCTTAATCAATATGCTTTCCTGATCACATTGGTACATGAGGTCGCTCATCTGATCATATGGGAAAAACACCGCAATAAGGTCAGGGCGCATGGTAAAGAATGGAAGGAAACTTACAGGGAGCTGATGTTGCCATTTTTAGAAATGGAGATTTTCCCTCAGGATATTCATGATGCACTGCAATCTTATCTGGGGAAGTCTTACGCATCAAGCGGCTCAGATCTGAAGCTAAGCAGGACCTTGCAAAAGTATGATGAGGTTCAAGGACTTACGCTGGAAATGCTGGACGAAGGCAGTATTTTCCGGCTTCCCAATGGCAGGACCTTTGCAAAGGGTAAGCTGATGAGAAAAAGGTACCGCTGCGTCAGCCTCGACAATAAACGTATTTACCTGGTAAACCCATTAGCAAAAGTAGAGCTGACAGAAGCTACAAATCCCCAATAACCCAACCCCCGGCACCCGGCACCTGGCACCCGATACCCATAATTATTACTACATTTGTAGTCCTTTTCGACTAAACCCGGAATTATGAAAGTAAATAATGATTATTACTGTGTGATCATGGCAGGTGGTATTGGTGCCCGTTTCTGGCCCATGAGCCGCAGTTCACACCCCAAGCAATTTATAGATATCCTTGGCACAGGAAGTACGCTGATCCAGCAAACATTTAAGCGCCTGACCAGGCTTTGTCCTCCCGAAAATATTCTGATCGTTACGAATGGTATTTATAAGGAGCTGGTGATGAGCCAGCTGCCTGAGATTTCAGAGGACCAGGTGCTGTGTGAACCCATGCGACGAAATACAGCCCCCTGCATCGCTTATGCCAACTATAAGATATATAAGAAAAACCCTGATGCCAGCGTGGTCGTTGCTCCATCAGACCATATCATCCTGAATGAGGATGAGTTTGTTAACACATTGCAATCAGCCCTAAAAGCAGCATCAGAAAATGATTGGCTGCTCACACTGGGCATCAAGCCTTCCCGCCCGGATACCGGATATGGTTATATTCAGTATAATGAAGGACCGGTCTATCAGGCTGATGACGAGATCAGAAAAGTAAAAACATTTACAGAAAAACCCAATCAGGAACTGGCAGAAACATTCCTGGAAAGTGGTGATTTCCTGTGGAATTCCGGGATTTTCGTCTGGTCATTGAAGAGTATTATGAATTCTTTCAGGGAGAACCTGTCAGAGGTAGATGCACTTTTCAGCAAAGGCATCGAAGTATATAATACCCCGGATGAAGAAGCTTTTATCAGTGAAACATACCCTGTTTGTGAAAATATTTCTATCGATTATGGAGTGATGGAAAAAGCCGAGAACGTGTATGTAAGGATCTCCGATTTTGGCTGGTCTGACCTTGGAACATGGGGATCACTTCACGACATCAGGGACAAAGATGAAGAAAATAACGCCATTAAGGGAGAAAATGTGATGATGTATAACTCAAATGATTGCATTATCAATATGCCTGATGATAAACTGGTAGTTATAAATGGCCTGAAAGATTTTATTGTGGTGGAAGAAGATGGCACCCTGCTCATCTGCCCAAAATCGGATGAACAGCAGATCAGGAAGATCGTGGATGATGTGAAGACTGATAAGGGAGAGGAGTTTGTTTAAAGTTTTGAGTTTTGAGTTTTAAGTTTTGAGTTATTTTAGATTTACGATTGAAAGATTTTCGATATTACAGTTTAATTATAATTTATTTGCTATGAAAAAATTACTTTACGTTTTGATCAGTATTATGATGCTGATGTCGACAAACCTGAAAGCTGATGAGGGAATGTGGATTCCGCTGCTGGTGGATCGACTGAATTATGTCGACATGCAGGAGATGGGTTTGAATCTTACTGCAGAAGAAATTTATGACATTAACAACTCCAGCTTAAAAGATGCGATCGTGATCTTTGGGCGTGGATGTACAGGGGAGATCATCTCTAAAGACGGACTGTTACTCACCAATCACCATTGCGGGTACTCAAATATTCAGTCGCATAGTACTGTTGAGCATGACTACCTTTCTGATGGATTCTGGGCCATGAGCCGTGAGGAGGAACTTCAAAACCCGGGACTCAGTGTTCAGTTCCTGGTAAGGATAGAGGATGTTAGTGAAAAGGTTCTTTCATCACTGAATAAGGATATGACGGAAGAAGAGCGATCGGCAAGGGTGAAGGAGGTCAGTGACAAAATTATGGCCGAGGCCAGGGAAGGAACGAACTATAAAACATCCCTAAAGAGCTTTTTCAGGGGCAATGAATATTACCTGTTTGTATACGAAGTATTCAAGGATGTCCGCCTCGTTGGAGCACCACCATCATCCATAGGGAAATACGGTGCTGATACCGATAACTGGATGTGGCCCCGCCATACAGGAGACTTTTCTATGTTCAGGGTTTATACCGCTCCGGATGGTTCACCGGCTGAATATGCTGAAGAAAATATCCCCTTAAAACCTAAACACCATTTGCCGGTTTCTGTTAAAGGGATCAAAGAAGGTGATTTTTCAATGATCCTCGGATATCCGGGAAGCACGGACAGGTACCTCACCTCTTATGGCGTTAAGCTGGCCGTAGATGAATCAAATATGACCATCGTTAAGATAAGGGAAGAGAAGCTTGCCATTATGCGTGAAGGGATGGATGCAGAAGAGGCAGTGAGAATACAGTATGCATCAAAGTATGCACGCACAGCCAACTACTGGAAATATTTTATCGGACAAACAAAAGGCCTTAAACGCCTCAAAGTATATGATAAAAAGGTTCAGCTGGAAAACAGGTTTACCGATTGGGTAAATGCTGATGACGGACGGAAGGCTGAATATGGTAATGCATTGAGTGATATTGAAAAAGCTTATGATATCCTGCGTACCTATAATCTGTCAAAATGGTATTACCGTGAAGCGATATCACGTGGCAGTGAGATCCTTGGGCTGGCTAAACGTTTTGATGCGTTGAAAAAACAACTGGACGAAGATGCAGAACAGGAAAAGATCGATAAAACCATTGAAAGCCTGAGAGCATATGCCGGGGGTTATTTTAAGAATTATAATGCCGGAATTGATCAGAACCTGCTGGCATCAATGATGCAGATGTATCACATGAATGCACCAGCCGGCCAACAACCTGAAATGCTCCGTGAACTCGCAGCTAAAAATGGAGGCGATTTTAGCGACTGGGCCGCCACAGTATTTGAAAAGAGCATCTTTGCAAGCCATGAGAGGGTAAATGCTTTTTTGGATAAGCCAAAGAGAAAAGCAATAGCTAAAGATCCTGCATACAAGGCCATTATGGCTTTCAGCAATAATTATAGCGAACTTAACACAAAACTTGCGGAAGCGAATGAATATCAATTGCGTGGCAACAGGCTGTTCATCGCAGGCCTCCGTGAAATGGACAAGGACAAGGTCTTCTATCCGGATGCAAACTTCACTATGAGGCTAAGCTATGGAACCGTTCAGGATTATTATCCCGGCGATGCTGTACGTTATGAGTATTATACTACGCTGAAAGGTGTGATGGAGAAGGAAGATCCCGCTAACTGGGAATTCGTGGTGCCGGAAAAATTAAAAGAGCTGTATAATCATAAAGACTACGGTGTTTACGGAGAAGGAGACATGATGCCCGTTTGTTTCCTTACAGATCATGATATTACAGGTGGCAACTCAGGGAGCCCGGTCATCAATGGTGAGGGCGAACTGATCGGCCTTGCTTTTGATGGCAACTGGGAGGCCATGAGCGGCGACATTGCCTTTGAGCCTGCCCTGCAGAGAACCATTAATGTTGACATCCGCTATGTGCTTTTTATCATTGATAAATTTGCGGGAGCACAGAATCTTATTGATGAAATGACGATCGTTAAATAAATTTAGGTATATATATTTGATATATAGCTTGGATCATCTTTAAGGCGTACTTTGTCAGGTGGATTTTTGCGGATATTATTTTTATGGAACACGGATGACGCGGATTGGGCGGATTTTTATGGATTTTTTAATTTGTTACTAAAAATCTTTCTTTTAAACTGGGGGTCTTTTCCAAAATTGAGCAATAAGCCTACTTCGATTTCTGTAGCTTTTAAATAATTTATAAGTTGACATTCATGTTCAAAACATAGATGTTCTGCAGCCTTCAGTTCAATTATTACCTTATCTTCTACTAGAATATCTGCAAAATAGGTTCCGATAGAGTGTGTTAAATAATATACTTTTATGGGTGTTTGTTTGGTACAATTAAGTCCATGATTGCATAGTTCGATAAAAAGCGCATTTTCGTATACTTTTTCCAGAAAACCATATCCTAAATAATTATAAACTTGATAGTAACTTTTTAGAATGATATTGGTCAAATTTGAATGTAACATAAAAGAGTCTTTACTTATTAATACCAAAAACCTCTGATTGTCCCCTTATTTTTATTGATTTATTTAATAATCATCCATTCATACCAATCCATGTCATCCGTTAAATCCGTGTTCTCCGTGTTCTATTCTCAAATGTCATCCGTGTTCTATTCTCAAATGTCATCCGTGCTCTACAACAAACAACTATCCCCCCTATCAATCCGTTAAATCCGTGTTCTCCGTGTTCTATACTTAATAATTAACATCAATTAACGTTTTGTACTCCCCCAAAATCATTAAATTTGATCCTATATGAATTGGTTTCTTTTCTGGATCATCATCTACCTCGTGGTCATTGCTTACTTTGCTTTCCGGCATGTGAAAGCAGGGGATATAGATAATTATCTGGTCAACAACAGAAATACCGCAACACTCCCATTGGTTTTTACCACCCTGGCCACCTTTGTTGGCGGGGGTACCTCCATCGGACTGATCGCCATGGGGTATGAATCGGGGTTTGCTGCTGTTGGCATCGGCATTGCTTATGTAATAGGATTTTTCATTGTGTCAGGATATGCTGCACGCATCCATTCCAGGGGAAGAAAGCTAAATCTGTATTCCTTCCCGGAGTTTTTGAATAAGCATTATACCAGAGAAGATGATGATGGTTTTAAAAAGGTGTTTTCAGCCCTGGTAAGTGGCATCAACATCTTTATTTTCTTTTTTCTGCTTGCCGCCCAGTTTGTTGGAATGGCAACCCTGCTGAAGCTGGCTTTTAATATCGCCTATCTTGAGTCAGCTGTCATTTCATGTTTTGTAGTGATCGCCTATACTGCCATTGCCGGGCTCTCTGGCGTTATCATCACCGATACCATACAGTTCATAGTGATACTGATCATGATCATATTGGTTTTTATCCCCGGAATAATAGCAGATACAGCAACATTCACACAGCTTTCTGAGCTACCGGAAAGTTTTATGAACGGAAGCCATTATGGCTGGATCTTCATCATTGGATTACCTCTTTTCCTGGCCCCTTCTGTCCTGGTACGAATGGATATCTGGCAGCGCATGCTGGCGGCTAAAAGTGAAAAAGTGGCCAGGCGTGTAACCATATATTCAGGCCTGGGAATGCTTCCTTTTTATATTATTTTTCCCCTGGTCGGGATGGCTGTATACCTGAAAGCAGGGCATGCCCTTGACCCTAAAGAAACGGTATGGGTGTTCCTCGAAAGCCATGCCGGACCTTTTGTGCTTGCTTTTGCCGTGGTTGGGCTGCTGTCGGCACTGATGTCGTCAGGAGACAGCTTCCTGAACCTGATATCCATTTCTGCAGTGAGGGACTTTAGTGGATGGCGAAAAAAGAAGAAAGACCGAAATATCAGACGGGAAAGAAGAGAGATACTGACAACAACTTTTATCTTCGGGACTGTTGCCATGATCATGGCACTCGTTTTTCCCAATATTGTGGACCTGATGGTGATCGGCCTGGCAAGCATCGTTATCTTTGCCCCCATCACCATACTGGCATTGAGCATAAAAAATGTGTGGAGGTACAGAAAGCTGGCAATAGCAAGCATAGGTGCTGGATTTGTTGTAAACCTTGTTTTTTTTGTTGCAGGATTATTATACCCTGAAGATATAGAGATCAAAGCATCGTTTATCCCCGCTTTTATTGTGGCTTCACTCGTTATTTTGCTTGGCCTGATTATTAAACCAAAGGTATATGACACAGGAAGAGATCAAGGGTAATTACCAGGCACTTTACCTGAAATACTCAGCAGAGAGGGATTACGTTGCGAAGAATATCAGGAGATATGGCCTGATCCGTATCATTGCCTTTCTTTTGTTGCTCATTGCAGTTTACTTTTCAAGCACCTGGTCATGGCCTGCTTTTGGAATGGTGATGTTGTCAGGGGTCATTATATTTGGATTTCTGGTTAGAAAGCACAGCTTGTTTCACAGGCGGAAAATTGTCCTGGATCAGCTGCTCAGAATAAATCAGGAAGAAAAAGATGTGATGGAATGGGACTTCAGGCAACTTGATGAAGGCAAAGATTATCATGAGGAGAACCATTTGTATGCATACGACCTGGACCTGTTTGGCCGGGGAAGCCTTTTTCAGTACATAAACCGTACCTCTACCATCACAGGTAGAAAGCGGCTTGCCAACATGCTTTCCTATATTGAAAAGGATAGATCGGAGATCATAAACAGGCAGGAAGCCATTGCGGAGCTCTCCCAATATTTTGACTGGCGACAGGATTTTCGGGTGCTGGGCCTGATGACGGATGAAAATGATACGGATATTGAAGGCCTGACAAGCTGGGTTAATAACCCGCCTGCCTTCAATGCGTTTATATTTAAGATCCTGATCTTTTTTGTCCCTCTTATGAACCTGTTTGTTTTCCTGCTTTCGGTGGCAGGGACCATTTCATTCTGGCACTTCCTGGCATATCTTACACTTCCTCTGATGGTGGCCGGGATTAAACACAGGAAGGTCAACCTGAAGCATAACAGGCTAAGTAAAAAATACCCTGTATTGAAGAAATATGCAGGCTTGTTCAGGATGATTGAAGATCAGGAGTTTTCTTCAGCCAGGATGAATGAGAGAAAAGCAGAACTGATCTGCAAGGGGACATCGGCCAGCAAAGCAATTCGTAACCTGGCCAGGATCTCCAACGCCTTCGATACACGATTGAACCTCCTGGCAGGATTCCTGATGAACGTATTTTTCTTATGGGATATCAGGCAATCAGTCAGGCTCGAAAACTGGCAAAAAAAATATAAACAACAGCTGCCGCTATGGTTCAGTGTGATGGGTGAAATTGATGCGTATGTGTCTTTCGCCGGCTATCACTACAACAATCCCGGATATATCTTTCCTGAGATCAGTGAAGCTGACGGAATGAAATTGGAAGCAGAGCAGCTTGGCCATCCCCTAATTCATGCTGATAAAAGGGTGTGCAATGATTTCAGTGTTGACGGATGGGGCCGTTTCACCATCCTCACCGGAGCAAATATGGCAGGTAAAAGCACCTTTTTAAGGACGGTGGGAGTTAATATGCTCCTGGCATCCAGCGGAGCACCGGTCTGCGCCCGCTCAATGTCAATAGCGCCCGTCGACCTGGTGACCAGCATACATACCATTGATTCCCTGGCCGACAACGAGTCGTACTTTTATGCGGAGCTGAAGCGGCTGCAGATGATCATCGAGATGCTGAAAGAAGATAAACAGATCTTTATCATCCTGGATGAGATATTGAAAGGAACAAATTCGCGTGACAAACAAAGCGGATCCAAAGCATTGATCAGGCAACTGGTATCCTTAAAAGCATCAGGGATCATCGCTACCCACGACCTTGGCCTGGGTGAGCTGGAAGAGCAATTCCCCAATAATGTGCAGAACAGCTGTTTCGAGATCATCATTGACAAAGACAAGCTTGATTACGATTACCTCTTGAAAAGAGGCATTGCCCAAAACATGAATGCCACGATACTGATGGAAAGGATGGGGATTACGGTTACTTGATATCAGATATCCGATATTCGATATCCGAAATACGAAGCCATATTCGATTTTCGATTTGCTCTGCTTCGTGCAATTAGTCCTCTCTTTTCTTTTTGAAAAATTCCTTCAGCAAGGCTGAACATTCCTCTTCCAGAACACTATTTGTAACATATGTTTTGGGGTGCAGAAGGTGTTGTCCTATTAATGAATACCCACGCTTGTCGTCGGCTGCGCCATATACGATCCTGCCTATTCTTGTCCAGAAGGCAGCTCCGGCACACATGAGGCAGGGCTCAAGGGTAACATACAAAGTGCAATCTTCCAGAAACTTACCACCTATATACTCTGATGCTGCAGTGAAAGCCTGCATCTCGGCATGAGCCGTAACATCATTCAATTGCTCGCTGAGGTTATGCGTACGAGCGATGATCTTCTCAGCACTGACAATAACGGCACCCACCGGCACCTCATCCAGTTCAAATGCCTTTTCAGCCTCCTTTAAGGCTTCCCGCATAAAATATTCATCGTCGAAGATGATCATGGCATTGGTATTTGGAGTAAAGTTAGAATTTATTCCGGAGAAACCTATGGGCTCGTCAGGATGACAGTCTTTGTCTACTGACCAAGTAGTAGTCTCTATACATCATAATCATAGAATTTAAGGCCGGAGGTATGAGCCACAAAATAAATGCGCAGCATTTAATACCCGGGCACAGTTAAGGAAAGAATGAAGACAAACACCGAAGATCAAACATCGAAGATTGAATATTACATCTCAAATTCTGCGCCAATACCTCAACGCATGGCTTTTGGGTAGACCTACACTTCCATAACAAATGCTATAACGCATGAGATATTTTTGTATTTTTAAGCAAATCAATGAACACGCGCGCCTTAGATGAGGACGTTCTGTGTAATTTGAAAAATCATGAAAAATGCCTTAATAACAGTTGCTATTCTGACAGTTCTATTTAGAATTAGCCATGCTCAGCAAAATGATATAAAAGGTAATATTTCAGGTGTAGTAGTTGATGTGGAAACCCAGCAACCATTACCTTTTGTTAATATCTGGCTTGATGGAACAACCATAGGGACAACTTCTGATGATAATGGTAATTATACTTTAGAGAATATTTCTGTTGGAAGATATACAGTATCAGCTAAAATGATTGGCTACGTACAGAAATCCATCGCTGATATAGCGGTTGTCCCTAAACGTTCAACAATAGTAAACATCTCTTTGCTACAGAGTTATATCGAGATGGAAGAGGTTGTTGTGAAGGCCGGTTATTTCAGCCCAAAAGACGATAAAGGTATAAATAGTATAACGTCAATCAGCCTTGAAGAAATTAAGCGAACACCCGGAATACCCGATCTATTCAGACGCCTACAAGCTGTTGCGGGTGTGAATAAAGTTGCTGATAATTCGGCGGCTTTAATTGTTCGTGGTGGAGCTCCTGACGAAAATCTTACTATAATTGAGAATGTTGAAATTTATAGCCCTTACCATTTTTCATCTCTGAGCGGAGGAATGGCAGAAGGTATAAGTATCATTCAACCAAAAATTATTAATAATGTAACATTTATGACCGGAGGCTTTAACTCCCAATATGGTGATAAACTTTCATCGGTTACAAAAATTCAATTGCAACAACCCTCACAAGACAGGATAAATACTGATATCACACTTGATGTTAGTGGTTTTGGAGCAATTGTAAGCGGCCCTTTAACCGATAAAGCATCGTGGATGATAAGCGGACGGCGTAGTATTTATGATTTATTAATGAAAATGCGTGGAAAAGATTTTAGTCCGCAAACAACAGATATTCACACTAAATTCCTCTTTCAACCCAACAAAGAACATAAATTTACGCTTTACGGTTTATATGTTAGTGATCAGCTTGAACGAATAAAAGACGATGAAGATATTGGACTTGATGAGCAATTAAAATACAGGATCTTGACCAAAAACATGAGTGCATTAGGTATTACCTGGACATATTTATTTTCGAAAAATGGATACTTAAAGGTGACACCTTACTTTAATACAAATAACTGGAAAATGAAAGAAGGGCGAGAACAGTATAACAATGATTTGGGACAGGAAAACGAAGAAAATTTTTTCGGCATTAATACTTTTGTGTCGTATCGTTTCAACCATAAACATCGTTTAATTGGCGGTACTGAAATAAAATCCATAAACACGGCCTATAATAAATGGTCAGAAGAGGATACTTTGTTTACAGGAATAATTCAACCAGCTTACAATACAATATTTGGTCCTGAAAAAGCATTAAAATCGGCAGCATATATACATTATTTTTATGCTCCCCTTGAATGGTTGAAATTAAATATTGGGCTACGTTCCGATTATTTCGATTTTACTGATGAAATTGTTTTAAGCCCACGATTAGGATTTCAATTTGTAATAAATGAGAAACTTCGATTAAATACCTCTTATGGTTTATTTGCCCAATATCCACCATTTTATAAAATATTCCTTGATGCACGAAATGCTAATTTAAAAACAAACAAATCAACTCATTATATTGTTGGATTAGAATATTTAATAACTGAAGATTTACAGCTAAAAGTTGAAGGTTTTTATAAGGATATGTATGATTTGGCTGTTGTACTAACCGATACGAGCAGCCTTTATACAAGCACCGGGACAGGAAATGCAAAAGGAATTGAATTTACAATTACTAAAAAACTAAGCAGTAATTTATATCTCTTATTAAACTACACTTATTGTAAATCCATTAGAAAAGATGCTAAGTTTAAACAAGAATATGACTTTGATTATGATAGCCCTAATATGGCTAACCTAATGGCAACTTATAAACTTGGAGACTGGTGGAATATTAGTTTATCATGTAGATATTCAACGGGATTACCTTACACACCATATGATATTTCTACTCGTTATCAAATTAACGGAAAGTGGTATTGCGAAAAAGGAGAAAAAAACTCAGAGCGGTTGCCAAATTATTTTCGCATAGATACAAGAGTTGATAGAAGATTTGTTTTCCACAATTACAATATTACAGCTTTTATAGAAATTTGGAATTTAACAAACAATGAAAACGTTATTAGTTATGACTACTCCGATGATTTTCTTACTAAAGAATCCGTAACCCTATTTTCGCTTATGCCTATGATAGGGGTCTCAATTGAATTTTAAGATTAAGAAAAACTACACAGAAACCTGATGGGGGCCTGATCCGCCTTCGCCAAGGCTTCGGCGGATCAGGATGACAGTTTCAGCCTACAGGCCCTGGTGTGGGCCTAACCTGGCAGTTTCATGAAGCACCAGACCGGGTGACTTCGACCAGGATATTATTTCGTAACTTCGTAGCGGGAGTTTACTATGGCAATGATCAGCAAAGAAACGATTGACAAGATCATGGACACCGTCCAAATTGAGGAGGTGATCGGTGAGTTCGTGAATTTAAAAAAAAGCGGACAAAACTTTAAAGGCTTCAGCCCTTTTGTGGAGGAGCGGAATCCTTCTTTCTTTGTATCCCCGGCCAAGAATATCTTTAAATGCTTTAGCTCCAATAAAGGGGGTAGTGTGGTCACCTTCCTCATGGAGCACGAACACTATACCTATCCTGAAGCACTTCGTTTTCTGGCAAAGAAATATGGCATCGAGATTGAAGAGAAAGAACAGACGCCGGAAGAGAAAGAAAAGATGGATGAGCGGGAAGCGCTCTTTCAGGTGAACACCATTGCGCAGAAGTTTTTTGCCGATCAGCTGCTGGAAACGGATGAAGGCAAATCCATCGGCGTCTCCTATTTTAAAGAAAGGGATTATAATACCGAGGTCATCAAAAAGTTCGGCCTGGGCTACAGCCCCGGGAAATGGGATGCCCTGACCGAATTTTGCCTGAAGGAAGGCTATAAGCTTGAGTACCTGGTAAAGTCGGGGATCACCATTGAGAAGGACGACAAGAAAACCTACGACCGCTTTCGTGCCCGTGTGATCTTTCCAATTCATAACCTGTCGGGCAGGGTTGTTGGCTTTGGCGGACGCATTCTCACCAAAGAGGAGAATAAGCCCAAGTATGTGAATTCGCCCGAGTCGGTGATCTATAATAAGAGCAATGTCCTTTACGGTCTGAACCTTGCCAAGTCAGAGATCATCCGCCAGGATAAATGTTACCTCGTAGAAGGCTATACCGATGTGATCTCCATGCATCAGGCCGGATTCGAAAATGTTGTGTCGAGCTCAGGCACCGCTCTTACCCAGGATCAGATCAGGCTCATCAAGAGGTTTACAAAGAATATTACCATAT
>JBDLIJ010000015.1:0-28564 GCA_039714935.1 Bacteroidota bacterium
CTGTAGAACGCCCCCTGGAATATTACAGGAACAATGTTTTTAGTCTGGTCAATATTTTAAACTCCATGAAGGCTGCCGGTGTGAACAATTTTGTGTTTTCATCATCATGTACGGTATACGGTCAGCCTGATACTTTGCCGGTGAAAGAAGAAACACCACGGAAAGATGCAGAATCGCCTTATGGCAACACAAAAAAGATTGCAGAAGATATTCTCAGTGATGAAGTAGAAGCAAGCGGATTACATTGTATCGCATTAAGGTATTTTAACCCTATTGGCGCGCATCCTTCCGCATTGATCGGTGAGCTTCCTCTGGGTGTACCTGACAATCTCGTTCCCTATATTACGCAAACAGCTGTCGGGAAACGAGAAAAGCTGATGGTTTTTGGCGATGACTATGGCACCAGGGATGGCACACCCATACGAGATTATATCCACGTTGTGGATTTGGCCCATGCCCATGTTATTGCACTCAGAAGGATGCTCGATAAAAGGCAGAAATCCAATTGGGAGATTTTCAACCTTGGCACTGGAAATGGATTTACGGTGATGGAGGTGATCCAATCCTTTGAAAAGGTGTCTGCAATGAACCTGAATTATGAAATTGCCGGACGCAGAGCAGGTGATATTGAAAAGGTTTGGGCAGATACAGAATATGCCAACCGGGAATTGGGTTGGAAGGCTGTACGCGATCTGGATGAAATGATGAAATCGGCCTGGGATTGGGAACTGGCACTAAAAGAAAGAAATAAAAGGAATAATTAATATGAAAACAATTCTGATCACCGGCGGAGCAGGTTTTATCGGATCACACCTGATACGATATATGGTGCATAAATATCCGGAGTACAGGATACTTAACCTGGATAAACTAACCTATGCCGGAAACCTGGAAAACCTCAGGGATATTGAAAATAAAAGTAATTACCTTTTTATCAGGGCCGACATTAATGATGATGAGGCCATACAAAAGGTATTTGCAGATCATAAAATTGAAGGCATTATACATCTGGCTGCTGAATCACATGTTGACCGTTCTATCTCTAACCCAACCGAATTTATTTATACCAATATCGTTGGTACGGTGAACCTGTTGAATGCAGCAAGGCATCAATGGAAAGATGATCTGGAAGAGAAATTGTTTTATCATGTTTCTACTGATGAGGTCTATGGGTCATTGGGTGATACCGGGCTCTTTACCGAAGCAACAGCATACGATCCGAGAAGCCCCTATTCAGCCTCGAAAGCCAGCTCTGACCACCTTGTAAGGGCTTACCATCATACTTTTGGCTTACCTGTGGTTATATCTAATTGTTCTAACAATTACGGAGGATATCAGTTTCCGGAAAAGCTTATTCCGCTGATGATCCATAACATAAAGAATAATAAACCATTACCGGTGTATGGTCAGGGCTTGAATGTCAGGGACTGGCTGTATGTTGAAGATCATGCTTCTGCCATTGATCTGATTTATCATAAAGGTAAAGTTGGCGACACCTATAATATTGGCGGAAACAATGAATGGAAAAATATCGACCTCGTGAAGCTTTTATGTCGGATCATGGATCAAAAGCTTGGTCGTGATGAAGGCACATCAGAAAAGCTCATCACCTTTGTCACTGACCGTGCAGGCCATGATCTGAGATATGCTATCGACTCTTCAAAATTACAGAATGAGCTTGCCTGGGAGCCATCATTACAATTCAGGGAAGGCCTCGAAAAAACAGTGTCCTGGTACCTTGCAAACGACGAATGGCTTCGCAATGTCACCTCCGGTGATTATCAGAATTATTACGATAAAATGTACGAAATATAAGGCTCTGGCTATCCCTGCTCCGGCATACTTGCACTGGAGGTAATAATGTCTCTTTTAACCTTTTTTACAAGACCCTGAAGTACACTGCCCGGGCCAACTTCAATGACCTCTGTTGCACCGTCGGCAATCATATTTCTGGAGATCTGTGTCCACCTTACGGGAGATGTTAACTGAGCGACAAGATTTTTCTTTATGATCTCGGCGTCGGTTACTGACTGTCCTGTCACATTCTGGTATATCGGGCAGATACCTGTATTAAATTTTGTTGTTTTAATGGCATTGGCAAGCTCGTTTCCTGCAGGCTCCATAAGGGGAGAGTGGAAGGCCCCGCCAACTTTAAGGGGAATTACCCTTTTAGCACCTGCTTCTTCAAGAAGTTTACAGGCTTCTTCCACGCCTGATATGCTTCCTGAGATAACAAGTTGCCCGGGGCTGTTATAATTTGCCGGAACAACGACATCGTCAATATTCTTCAGAACGGCTTCCACCTCTTTATCATCCATGCCCAGCACAGCTGCCATGGTTGAAGGCTGAATCTCGCACGCTTTCTGCATGGCCATAGCCCGCTTCGAAACCAGTCGCAACCCGTCTTCAAATGAAAGGGTTTTATTTGCTACCAAAGCCGAAAATTCGCCCAGCGAATGTCCTGCAACCATATCTGGTTTAAAATCATCACCAAGAATTCTGGAGAGAATAACCGAATGTAGGAATATGGCAGGCTGTGTAACTTTGGTTTGACGCAAATCTTCTTCAGTACCATCAAACATTAGATCTGTAATCTTGAATTTGAGGATAGTGTTTGCCTTTTCAAAAAGATCTTTTGCTAATTCGGAACTTTCATAAAGGTCTTTACCCATTCCAGGGTATTGGGCTCCCTGGCCCGGGAATACATATGCTTTCATACCTTAATCTTAATAATCGTTTAATAAGGAAGTGTAAATCGTTACAGGGCCACAAAAGTATAAATATTATTGTAATAGACAATCGAAATTAACATATCTGATTCGGTGAATTGAGTATTGAGTAGTGAGTACTGAGACAAAGCTTAACACAATCTCAATACTCACATGTCTCATATCTCAATACTCAATACTCATGTCTCATATCTCAATACTCATGTCTCAATACTATTAAACCTTAATGCAAATCCATGCCCAAAAGATGAATAAACTCAGCCCTGGTTTCCTGCCTTTTAAAGGCTCCAGTGAAATCGGAGGTTGTCGTAACCGAGTTTTGCTTGGCTACACCCCGCATCACCATGCATAAGTGTTTGGCCTCTATCACAACTGCCACACCGAGTGGATTCAGGGTATCCTGAATAGCATCTTTTATCTGGGTGGTTAGCCGCTCCTGAACCTGCAAACGCCTGCTATATGCCTCTACTACCCTGGCAATTTTACTCAGGCCTGTGATATAGCCATCCGGGATGTAGGCAACATGCGCCTTTCCAATGAATGGTATCATATGATGCTCGCACATAGAAAAAATATCTATATCCTTCACAATAACCATCTCCCTGTAATCTTCTTTGAACTTGGCTGATTTTAGGATCTCAACAGGGTCAATGTCATTGCCATGTGTAAAATACTGTATGGCTTTAGCTACCCTTCTGGGCGTGTCAATAAGGCCTTCCCGCGTCGGGTCTTCTCCCGTTAGTTTTAATATTTCAGCATAATGCTCACTTAGCTTTTCTAATTTCTCCGGATTATATTGATCAATCCTTTCATAATCCAGTAAGTTTTGAACTTTACTCATACTTATGATATTTTAAACTTTATATTCATGAGTCAGGCCTTCCCTCCTGTAGTTCCTTTGCTTCCAAGCTGCCGGTTAACTTTCAACAATGAAACAACCTCTATGATGGTGTAAATAATATATAAAATGAAAAAAGATATAATGAACGGCCTCGCTACCTCGCGATTGAGTAAAGCATAGATCACCATGATCACCATATATAACAATAGCTTCAACATGGTAGTTAGAAGAAAGATGTTTACAAAACGTGCAGGCCGGGTTTCCAATGCTTTTATCATGAAATGATAAACCACCAGGGTGATAAGGAAAAATAATCCAACCACAAACGGATATACCGGAGGATAATGCCATGCAGGCATAATTGAAAATATGATAAGGCTTACAACCACCACTATAAGTGTAGTGATCACTATGGTTCTCACAAAATCATAAAAGGCTTTTCTGTAATTCATTTTCTTAAAAGATCTTTAATGACGAAATAGATAGAGAGAATAACCCCCGCAATGGTTAACACCAGTGTGAAAACAGGAAACTTCAGCTCAAGCCATCGATCTAACTCACGCCCGCCAAAGACACCGGCGAGTATGATCATCAGCATCTGAAATGCAATGGAGGAGTACCTTGCATATGATTTAAGCGCTTTTTTCTCTTCCTTTGAGTCTTCCATCAAGGGATGGTTTTTCGCTCCTGCTACCTGTAGATGATTCGCTCATGTTGCAGGTGCCTGAAAATTTAGCCCCCGGCTCAATCGATAATTTGCCTGTTGTGATTTCACCTGATATATTAGCCGTGGACTTTAAAGTTAAAAGCTCGGACACATTAATTTGCGCTTTCACTTTTCCGGAGATATCAGCATTGTTACAAACGATTTCGCCCTCAACATTGCCGGTTTCGCCAATAACAATCTTTCCCTTCGATTGTATCGACCCCAACAGGGTGCCATCAACCCTGAAGTCACCATTTGATTGAATGTCGCCTTTAATTGTTGTTCCGGCACCCAGCATATTTACTGACTGCATCTCACCATTGATATTTTTAGCCATTTTTAATCAGTTTAGTAGTTTAGAGGTTTACTTGTTGAGATATTCGATCTCATAAAACCTCTTATATAAGTCAACATCTTTTTCTTTATAAAAGATGGGGTAGTTCTTCATTGAAATGACAGCCTCCGTGTAATTCCCGCTTCCGAGATCGGAGAATACATAAGGGTCTCCGCTTGTAACACCAAGGTAATCAAGTGCCTTCTGAGCATTCTTGAAATTGCCGACGGTAATCATATAGCGGTTGTCGTCAAGCAATACGCTGTTAATGGTCAGTTCTTCCAGACTAAAATACTTTTTGTTATGATCAGAGATCTTAACTTTCATGGCATTTAGCTTCACTGCAACTCTTTTTATAACGAGCAGGTAAAGATGAATGCCTTCTGAATCATAGACGTAAGGAGAAACAAAAGCCGTGTCAACCAATAGCTTGCCTGCTGTTCCGCTGGCAAGATCGGGCCGGTCTTTCGAAATAACATTAAGCAGTTCCTGTGCCATTGGCTTTACTTCACTGCCGGGATAATTGCTTACAATGTGTTTTAAGGCAACAGCCAGGGAATCAACCACATCCACCTTCCCGAGGGATAATGCCCTCAGGTATAGAATTTTAGGTATCAGCTCGGCAGTATCCCCGTATGTTTTTATGGCCTTGTCAGCATTGGTGATCACAGTAAAATACTGCCCCCGCTCAAAAGCCTTGTATGTTTTGGAATACAGAACCGTTAATTCCGATTCTTTGGCCTTCATATTTTTATAATAATCCGGATCAATAATGATCATGGCATAATCACTTTCCGGGTAATCATTGATAATGATATTTTTATAGTATTCAGACTTCTCGGTATTTCCCATATCAAGATACAGGCGATACAACTGGTAGAATACTTTTAACTTGTTTTGGTCTTCCGGATATCGGTCGATAAGTTCCTCATAGGATTCTATTGACTTCTCAAAGTTGTGAAGGCCCTCGGAATATATTAACCCAAGATTATAAAGTGCCTGGGCTATTGCATGATTAGACTCGGCAATTTCTTCGTCGGTAAATGGGATGTCTTTAAGGTAATATTCACGATTATGCGGATCAAGTGCTAAAATTCCTACTGTATCACCAGCAAGGGCAAGGCTGTCAAGTTCATCCTGAAAAGGGTCTTCTTCAAATGACAGCTGTTGCTTGTCTTTGAGCCGCCAGAGATCTTCCAATTTCCTGGATCCCCATTTCCGGACAAATTCGGAATAACCACTGCTCATCGTATTGGTATTATAAAAATACCATTTCGCCCCGCCAATAGGCTGTGCAGATGAATAGCTCCCGCCGGTCAGGTCTTGTCCGTAAGCCAAAAGGTTCTGTTGAAACTGTTCAGCTTCGCGTTGCCGCTTTTCCTCTTCTCTTAAATCCTGAATGATCTCATCAATAATCTTGAATCGGGCAGACTCCGACATCGACGATAACATCAAAAGACTGTCCTCACGTAAAACTATCTGAAGGTTAGTAACAAGGTCAGACAATTTTTCAGCTTTATTTTTTATCTCTTCGTAATCAGGATAGTCCTCCGGTAAAATGCTGACTGCCGTGTCATAATAAGCCTGAGATAGTTCATATTCCGGTACTTCAAAATAAATATCGGCGAGCTTCAATGCCGAAGTGGATTTCTGATAATCATTATTTACACTTCGTGCTACTGAAAGCCTCAGATAATCAATCCCCAAGCTGTCTTCATGATCTTTCAATGCTACTTCTGCCAGCGCAAAATATATCTGGTCGAGGAATTCCGTATTCTTATCATCACGCAGCATGCGACTCAGATATTTGATAATGGTCTTGCTATCTCCATTTTCAGCTTCGTAGGTACGTGCCAAATTGATCTTCGACTGAAAGGCCATCTCATAAGGAGGGTTTCTTCTGATCACCTCAGTATACAAACGAGAGGCATCATCAAGTTTGTTTTCCATCTGGTAGATCTGTGCAAGTATAAACCTGGCTCGCGTCTTTAAATCTTTTTTTGCCGTACCTCCGATTACATCATACAGATAATCAACGGCGTAGTTATAATTTTCCTGTTTTATGTATTGATCTGCAGATACCAGAGGCAGGTCCTCAAAAACTTTATGCGGAACATTCTGCTCGTCACTGATGTCGCTTTGTATGAGATTCAGCAAGGGCTCTGACTTCTCAAATTGCCCCATCTCAATATAAGTACGTGCCAGCCAGAGCATGCCATGATACTTGATGGGATAATCCTCATATTCCCTCATGATAAAACTGAACGATCGCCTTGCACTGAAGTAATCGCGTTTATAGAAATAAGCTTTTCCAATAAGCAGATAGGCATCGTCAATCCATTTAACGTATTCCTTCCCGCCAAACCGCATTGAATGTTTTAGAATGGTCTTCGACCCTTTCTCAATAGCTCTGTCCAATAATGGCGTTATCGTTTTTGCTGTAGCTTCATCACCATAGTTATACATCGGGAGTATGATGTTATAATTATCCTGGATGGCATTTTCCAGCTCCCCTTGCGCTTCGATGAGGGCCTCTTTCCCATTCCAATAAACATTGTAGTGAGAAGTCAGATTGTGAAACATACGCCGGGTAAAACTGTTCTTTTTTGTGGAACAGGAAGCCATGGTAAATATCAGGACGATAATAAGGGGCCAGCCCAATAAACGATATGCTTTTCTATGGCTCAATGAATAAGGGGAATTATGTCTGATTAACTATTTTTTTTAATATTTATTATAGTTAGCTGCAAATATAGGGAAAGAATGTAAAAAAATCATTGAAGCTTATATAAATACTGATTAATTGCAACATTAGATTAATCGCCTGAATTCAAAGACATTTTGTAATATAGATCATGATTATCCTCAGGTAGCACATAATTTCCGATATTTGCAAAAAGTCACCATTAGATTAGCGAATGCCTGAGAAAAAGAAAAAAAGCACGAAATGGTATGCCAGAATGCGGGATAAATACCGCCTGGTGATCTTGAATAATGAAACCTATGAAGAGCGATTGTCTTTTCGCTTGTCCCGCTTAAACGTATTCCTGCTTACGGTAAGTATCTCCATCCTCCTCATCACACTTACAATTTTTATCATTGCTTTTACCCCTATCAGGGAATATATCCCGGGCTACCTGGATGTGAATATCCCGGGACAACTTTACCGTTTGGAACAGCGTGCCGACTCACTTGAAAAGGCGCTGAAAGCCAAAGATATTTATCTTATGAATATCAGAAATATTATTGAGGGGAAAGAAATTGTAGACTCCATCCCCAGTGATATTCAGTCAGATATCAATTATGATAGTATATCCATTGTATCCTCACCGGAAGACTCCTTGCTCAGGGCACAATATGATAAACAAACCCAATACAATCTTTTCCTTTATGAATCTGAAGAATTGTATGATGGAGCCTTGAAAATGAGCAATATTTTGTTTTTTCAACCTGCTGATGGTATTATAATCAACAAATTTAACCTGGCAGAAAAACATTATGGTATAGATATAGCCACCAGCAAGGAATCCATTGTCAAATCAGTTCTCGATGGTACTGTGATCTTTGCAGATTGGACTACCGAGACAGGCTATACAATTGCTATTCAGCATAGTGGGAATTTTGTTTCGGTTTACAAGCATAATTCAACCCTCTTAAAAGGCATTGGAAATTTTATTAAAGCAGGTGAATCTGTAGCAATTAGTGGCGACTCTGGTGAATTGAGCTCAGGGCCTCATCTCCATTTTGAATTATGGCATAATGGGACCCCGGTAGACCCGGAGGAGTACATCACATTTTAGCTGTTTATAATGAGTAAAAAACGGATCGCATTACTTGGCTCCACAGGCTCGATAGGGAAACAATCCCTGGATATCGTTCGCTCATACCCTGATCATTATGCGGTTGAAGTGCTGGCTGCCGGCAACAATAGCACAGAATTGATCAAGCAGGCAAAGGAATTTCACCCTGACACTGTTGTTATTGCTAATGATAATGATTACAAGGCGGTGTCAGATGCCCTGAGTGGCCTCGATATAAAGGTGTTTTCAGGCGAGGCTTCGGTAGCACAAATTGCTGAGCATAGCCAGGTTGATCTGGTGCTGAATGCCATCGTGGGATTTGCTGGCTTTGAACCAACTGTCAGGGCTTTGCAGAATGGGATTCCTCTGGCCCTTGCCAATAAAGAGTCGATTGTGGCTGGCGGAGAACTCGTAACACGCCTCTCTTTGGAGCACAGTAGTACGATTATTCCGGTCGATTCCGAACATTCTGCCATCTTTCAGTGCCTGGCAGGCGAACATGCTGATGCAGTTGAAAAAATTTATCTGACGGCTTCAGGCGGACCCTTCAGGGATAAAGAGCATGCATTCCTTGAAAAGGCAGGACCGGAAGATGCACTTGCCCATCCAAACTGGAATATGGGCAATAAAATTACCATTGATTCTGCAAGCCTGATGAACAAAGGACTTGAGGTGATTGAAGCAAAATGGCTTTTTGGGCTGAAGGCGGAGCAGATCGAGGTGGTCATCCATCCACAATCCGTGATCCATTCGATGGTGCAATTTCACGACGGCTCAGTAAAAGCACAGCTGGGTAGGCCTGATATGCGCATGCCTATTCTTTATGCCCTTTCATACCCCCACCGACTTCCATCGGAATATCCAAGATTTAATATCACAGATTTTCCCAGTCTTACTTTCGAGCCCCCTGATTTAAAAAAATTTCGTAACCTTGCACTCGCTTTTGAAGCCATGAAGGCAGGTGGGAATATCCCGTGTGCAATGAATGCTGCGAATGAAGTTGTAGTTCAGGCCTTTCTCAGGAAACAAATTGGTTTTCTTGAAATGCCTGACATCATTGAAAAGTGCATGTATAGGATTTCACGCATTGAGCAGCCTGGGTTAAACGATTATAAGGAAACAGACAGTGAGGCCAGGGCTATTGCGTTAAAAATGATCGGGTAAGGAAATGGAAATACTCATTAAAATATTACAACTGCTGCTTAGTTTATCTATTCTGGTGATCTTTCACGAAATGGGACACTTTCTGGCAGCAAAAATGTTCCGCACAAGAGTTGAAAAATTCTATCTTTTCTTCAATCCCTGGTTTTCTATCTTTAAATTCAACTTTAAAGGTACTGAATACGGACTGGGCTGGCTCCCCCTGGGCGGCTATGTAAAGATTAGCGGGATGATTGATGAATCAATGGATAAAGAAGCCCTGAAGCAGCCACCAAAAGCCTATGAATTCAGGTCAAAGCCTGCATGGCAGAGGCTGATTATCATGCTTGGAGGAGTTATTGTAAATGTGATCCTGGCCATGGTGATATATGTTTTCATGCTCTATACCTGGGGTGAAAGCTACCTTCCAACCACTGAAGTGAATAAATATGGTATTGCTGTTGATTCACTGGGGATGGAAATGGGCCTGCGAAACGGGGATAAGATCATTTCTATTGATGGAACCGTCGTTGAAGATTTTAACCAGATACCCATCACGATTATTCTGAATGAAGCGAATTATATCCTGGTTGAACGTGACAGTATGATCATGAACGTGAAGATCCCACCCGGATCAATCGGCAGAATGGTTAAACAGGAAAACACAAGCCTGATCACATACAGGGTCCCGTATGAAGTTGATAGATTCGGACAAGACTCCCCTGCCAAAGCTGCCGGAATGCAAGTAGGCGATAAACTGATCGCCTTGAACGGAGAGCCAATGAGATTCTTTGACGAGTATACCCATAGGATCCCACAGCTTAAAGGAGAAGATATATCCATTACTGCAATGAGGGGAGCAGATACCGTAAATATTGCTTTACAGGTTTCGGATGATGGCGTTATTGGCGTCTGGTGCGTCGCCGCAAATGAATTTTACGCTTTTAATACCAGGGATTTTTCTTTCGCAGAGGCTATTCCCGCCGGAATTGCGAAGGGATATCGCGGTATTGGCGACTACCTGAAACAACTACGTCTGTTATTTTCACCAGAGGTGAAAGCCTATGAATCTGTAGGTGGGTTTATTACCATCGGATCAATATTTCCTTCTGAATGGGACTGGCAGCGTTTCTGGAGGCTGACAGCCTTTTTATCGATCATGCTTGCAATCCTGAATGTGCTCCCCATCCCGGCATTGGACGGCGGACATGTGATGTTCCTTTTATATGAGATCATCGCCCGCAGAAAACCCAGCGACAAATTCATGGAATATGCACAGATAACCGGCATGATACTCATTTTTGCACTGCTGATCTATGCAAATGGGAATGATATAGTGAAATTGTTTTGATAAAATACTTCACACTTCATACTTCCCTATTCCTCCACCTTATCCCGTAACGACTTAAACCCTTTTCCAAGAATCTCGTTAGCATTGATAACTGTGAGGAATGCCTCAGGATCTATTTTGTGAATGAAATCCTGAAGTATTGCCAGCTCCCGGCGGGTGAGAACAATATATATGATAGCCTTTTCCTGGCCATTATACATGCCTTCACCCTTTAGAAATGTTCCGCCACGGTTCAGGTCATTAATGATCTTTTCTCTGATCTCGACATGCTTCTCGGAAATTATAAATAAAGTTTTTTCATAAGAAATACCCTGTAGCACCAGGTCCACCACTCTTCCGGCAATGTATATCACGATAAGGGAATACAAGGGGATCGTCCAATTTTGAAAAGCAAACAAACCGGCAAAGACAATGATTGAATCAACATAAATCATTAGCTGGCCAAGGGGAAGTTTGGTGTATTTTGATATGATCATTGCCACGATATCAGAACCACCTGATGTGGCCTTTGACTTAAAGATCAAGCCCAACCCCAGGCCAATAAATACTCCACCAAATATGGATGAAAGCAATACATCATCAGGTACCAGCGCCTTAACCCCCCAGAAATATGTGAGCGAATCAACAAATATCGCTGTTAGTACGAAACCAACAACAGTTTTTATTCCAAACCTGGGCCCCAATACCCTGATGCCAATCAAGGTTAAGGGTATGTCGAAAGCTAAGGCCATCATCCCAATGGGTAGCCCTGTAAAATGATGGATGACAATAGAAATACCATACACCCCTCCGGGAACGATATTGTGGGGAGCGATAAACAGCACAAAGCCACTTGCCATAATAAAGGCTCCCAAAGTAATTAAGATGTAAGCCTTGAACCATTTGGGAGAAAACAGTTTTTCTTTGGAAACAAATGCCATATTCTTTATTTTTTTTCTGGTGAATTTTAAAATCCGGCCGGCAAAGATAATATCTTTAACAATTCGGATATGACTAAATTATATTATTTTTATATATTATTATAAACCCTTGTAAAATAGCTTTTTATAATGCTACGCTAAAGGGCTGTATACTTTGAACACAATAGGCTGGTATTTTTTTCATTAATTCTTAAGCATAGATATAAGCTAAATGAAAATCTTCGTTTTATATATCAGCATAATATTCTTTGCTTTTAGTCTTTCAATCTCAGCACAGAATCTGAGTAATCTGCGCCTAAAGCGGATTCCTGTTGAGCTTGATACCATCAGTATAGACAGCCTTAGCATTGTGCCCGGATCAATGCAGCTAAGGTATCCTGATGGACAACTTGTTGAGCCATCCCTGTATATTTTCGATGCAGTGAATGGCTTATTGATACCTTCAGCAAATCTCTTAAGCGACAGTGGTGATTTTAGTATTTCATACCGGGTTTTCCCCTTTAGCTTTCAACATGAGTACAGGCACAAAGACCTTTCTCTGCTCGAACCTGATGAACAGGGTGTTGTTAACCCTTTCGTGTTCAGACAAACAAAAAGGGGCACTGATATCTTTCGTACTGATGGTTTGAATAAAAGTGGCAGCATCTCGAGAGGGGTGTCTTTCGGAAACAGCCAGGATGTTGTGGTAAACTCCAGCTTTAACCTTCAAATGTCGGGGAAGCTCGGACGCGACATTGAGATCCTGGCTGCCATCACGGATAACAATGTGCCTATACAGCCTGAAGGGAATACGCAGCAGATACAGGAGTTTGATAAAGTATTTATTCAGCTTACCTATAAAGCATCCAGGCTTGTCGCAGGTGATTTTGAATTGACAAAGCCGGATAGCTATTTCATGAATTTTTACAAAAAAGCTCAGGGAGGTGATTTTTCTACCCATTTTGATGTTGGAAATAAGGATAAAACAAAACCTTCATGGAGAATGGATGTCAGGGCAGCCGGGGCTGTGGCCAAGGGTAAATTTGCCAGGAACAAGATCCGGGGGGAGGAGGGCAATCAGGGACCATATAAACTCAGGGGAAATGAAGGAGAGTCTTATATCATGGTGCTGGCGGCGTCAGAGAAAGTATTTGTTGATGGAGAACTCCTTACAAGAGGACAGGATTTTGATTATACAATCAATTATAATACCGGTGAATTGACCTTCACCCCCCATGTCCTGATCACCAAGGAAAAAAGGATCGTTATTGAATTCGAATATGCCGAACGTGATTATGCAAGATCTATGTTCTTCGTTGCAGGAGGGATCACAAATGATAAACTGAATGTAAGAATCAATGCCTATTCTGAACAAGATATAAAAAACCAGCCATTGCAGCAGGATCTTTCAAACGAGCAGAAGGAATTTCTGAGCGCGGTTGGCGACAGCATCGGCAATGCCTTATGGCCGGATATCGATAGCGCGGGGTTTTCTGGTGAAGAAGTAAGGTATAAACTGATCGACACACTGGTTAACAACATATATTATGACTCCGTTTTTGCTTATTCCACACATCCCGACAGCGCAGTATATAAACTAAGATTCAGCCTGGTGGGAGAAGGAAAAGGAAATTATAAACTGGTAAGCAGTGATGCGAATGGGAGGGTCTTTTCCTGGGTTGCCCCTGTTAATGGTGTGCCGCAGGCCAACTATGAACCACTTGTGTTACTGGTTACCCCTAAAAAGTCACAGATGATAACTATGGGAGTAGACTATTTATTCAATGAACAGTCAGCATTTACTTCCGAATTCAGTGTGAGCAACAATGATATTAACACCTTTTCCCCCCTGGACAGAGGCGATAACACCAGTTTTGCAATGATCCTGGCTTATGATCGTCAGACCAGGATCAGTAAAGAAAGCAAAAACCCATGGGAGCTGAACACCGGGGCAAAGTATGAATGGGTTAAAAAGAACTTTACATCCATAGAGCCATACCGGAAAGTAGAATTTAATCGCGATTGGAACATTGACCATCTGGAGGGAGATGAAGACCAGCATCAGGGCTCAATAAATATTAATGTGAATAATCAAAAGCATGGAACCGCAGCATATCACTTTAGCCTTCTTGATAATGGACCGGTTTATCAAGGGATCATGAATTCAGTGATCGCGGATTTGAACGCCTCAGGCTTTTTCTTCACTTTTGATGGAAGTGTGCTCAATACCAGGCAGGAACTTTATAATACATACTTCCTCAGACATAAGGCGGGCATTTCCAAAAAAATGAAATGGATGACATTTGGACTCCGGCAGGAAGCGGAGCACAATACTTTCAAAGATGCTTTTACCGATTCACTCACCAATGCAAGCTTTAATTTTAACTCATGGGAAGCATTCCTGAACAGCGGTGACTCTTCATCCAATAAATTTGGATTGTTCGTTAAACAACGTTTAGATAAAAGACCCGGGAATAATGCCCTCGTATCTTCTACTTTCGCAAGAGAGGTGGGAGCTAACACCACCTTAAGTAACAATCCTGCAAACCGCTTAATGCTAACCTTAACGTACAGAAACCTGGAAATCAGGGATACAACACTTACTGACCATGAACCGGAACAGGTGGTCGTTGGGAGGATGGACTATTTCCTGAAGCTCTTTAAAGGTGCCATTACACTTAGTGCTTTCTATGAAGTAGGCTCAGGGCTGGAACAGAAGCAGAGCTTTTCATATCTGAAAGTCCCCGGTGGAGAAGGAATATACATGTGGATTGACTACAATGGAGACGAAGTAGAACAATTAAATGAATTTGAAGTCGCCCCCTTCAGGGACCAGGCCAACTATATCCGGGTATTCATGCCAAGCAATGAATATATTAAAACATTTACAAATCAGTTCAGAGAGGCAATAAATCTCTTCCCTGCTGCGGTATGGAAAGGGGAAAAAGGAATTAAAAAATTCATGGCAAGATTTCAAAATCAAACCACATACAGAATTGAGCATAAAACGTCTGCCGATGACCTGAATATTGCATATAATCCTTTTATCCGTGAAAATAAAATCCTTGACACAGCTCTTATTTTACTGAATTCATCATTTCGAAACACACTGTTTTATAACAAAACAAATCCCGGCTTCGGGATGGATGTGAACTTTTTGAGAAACCGTAACAAAGCATATCTTATAAATGGCTTTGAAACACGCACTTTATATAATGGAGAGGTAAATATTCGCTGGAATTTTTATGCTGACTTCACCATAAGGTGTGGGTTAGAGCAGGGGCAAAAATCAAGTATGTCGGCTTTCTTCACCTCCAGAGATTTTAATATTGATTACAATGAAATAATACCAGAATTATCTTACCAGCCTGGTCCGGAGCTCCGGATCAGCATAAAATTCAGATATAGAGATAATAAAAATACTTCCGGGGGCGAGCAATCCGGCATTAGAGACGTCGGGGCCGAGCTTAACTATAGAATGGTAAACAGGGGAACTTTGCTTTTAAAGGCAAACTATATCAACATCGAATATGATGGCGATGAAAACAGTGCCATAGGCTTTGAAATGCTGGAAGGGCTTCAAACAGGGAGGAATGGGACATGGAATATTTCTTATCAGCAGAATATCTCAGAACACCTTCAATTCAGCCTCATATATGATGGTAGAAAGGCTGAAGAAACTTCAACCGTACATGTTGGGAGTGTGCAGCTGAGGGCGTACTTCTGATGCAAACCAAATACTCTTTTGAAAAATAATCAGGTGTTTCTTGCGTTATCTATCACTTGATGGTTTGATTTTAAGTAATATTACTTACAAAAAAAGCCATCTTTTTGTGAAAAAATACGTATTAATCTTTAATAAGTATTTTGTACATTTGGCCAGGCAAGTTTACCACAGGAAGAATGACTGATCCTTGCTTCGCCAGATTATCGGCCGGGACATATGCTTTTTTTATTTTTTAGCCGAAAATTAAACAGACCGAGAACAACAAACATGAGGCAGAAACTGACTATATTATTACTTTCTGTAATGGTATTTGGGTTTAGCCTGCAAGCACAGCAGGAAGCTCAGTTTACTCAGAATATGTTTAACAGGGTTTTTTCAAATCCTGGATTCTCAGGTATTGGTGATGGTATTTGTGTGACAGGACTGGTGAGGCAGCAATGGGCAGGCTTTAGAGATTATGAAGGAGAGAAAATTGGCCCGGAGACTTTCCTGGTCAGCATAGATGCTCCGGTAAGGATACTCCGCGGAGGTATTTCTGCACTCGTGTCGCAGGATCAAATCGGCTTCACAAAAACCATCGTCCTGAGGCTTGGGTATTCATTTATTAAGGAAGTCGGCTTCGGGAAATTAGGACTTGGAGCACATGTCGGGTTTAACAACCGTACGATAGATTTTTCAAAATTTAATCCCGTCGACGATAATGACCCGCTACTAAAAAATATTTCCGGGGAAGAAAGTGAGATCCTGATTGATGCCTCCCTGGGAGTTGTCTACGAAGTTCCTGATCAGTATTTTATTGGCTTTTCGGTTAATCAGATGCTGGAAACAAAAGGACAGGAACTGGCAAACTGGACCACGAATGTTGACAGCGCAACAAGTGGAAGTTTTTTATACCAGATGACACTTGACCGAACATTTTATATACAGGGAGGATATGAATATGGATTTAGGCGCTATCCTAACTTTACTCTACTACCCTATGCCATGGTCAAATTTGACAGGGCTTCGGTGCAGGTTGATCTTGCAGCATTGCTCGAATATAAGCAGATGTTTTGGGGAGGACTGAACTACCGATTTCAGGATGCGGTAGCCATAATCCTTGGATTACAGTACAGAAATTTTAAAATAGGATACTCATATGATGTCACAACATCAAAGCTTGGACTGGCAAATACGGCCGGCAGCCATGAGGTAATGTTGAAATATTGCTTTAAAATTGAGGCTGAAAAAGGCAGGAAAAGCTACAGAAATACACGCTTTCTCTAATTTGAAAAAAAAAATTATGATGTGTGATTATTATATTTATTTTTGGGGGTCCTAAATAATAATTGTAAAACTAGATCGTTAGCTACTTAATCAACAATTAAAAACCGTATGAAAAAGTTTCCATTCTACCTGGCACTACTGATCACTGCGATCATTCTTGACAGCTGCAGCAACTCAGGCAATGGGGAACTCGTTGGAGTCAGACAAAAAACCAAGCATTTTTACCAACCAGACCCTTATGGAATGGTATTCGTCCCTCAGGGAAGTTTTACCATGGGTACTGGTGATCAGGATTTTAATTACAGTCAGCTTCATCAGCCCAAAACCGTTTCAATCTCAGCATACTACATGGACGAGACTGAAATCACTAACAATGAGTACCGTCAATTTGTATTCTGGGTGAAAGACTCTATAGCCCGCTGGATGCTTTATGATAATGGTATCACAGATCCTCCCTATGTCAGAACTGAAACAAAAAAGGGGGATATCATAGATCCTCCTATGGTTAACTGGGCAGAAGATGTGCCCTGGGATACTGATGATCAAGCTGTAAAAGATGCGCTTGAAGATATGTATCTTCCTGAACATGAAAGATATTTTCGGAGAAAAGAAATTGATACAAGGAAACTTGTGTATGAATATTATTGGGTTGACTTGAATGCTGCCTCAAGAAAAGACTGGTCTGAAGACGGAAACTATGAAGACGCTGGCTTTGCTAACCGCCCGCAAGGGATGAGAGACCGCTCAGTATATGTGCGTAAAGAAATTATCAATGTATATCCGGATACCCTGTGCTGGATACATGATTATACATACTCTTTTAATGACCCGATGACAGAGAAGTACTTCTCTCATCCGGCATTTGACCACTACCCGGTTGTTGGTGTAAACTGGATGCAGGCCAGGGCTTTCTGTGTCTGGCGGACAGAATTAAAAAATGCTTACCAACGTACTCAGAAAAATAGTGCAAGCGTTGCCGAGTTTCGCTTACCTACCGAAACGGAATGGGAATGGGCTGCAAGGGGCGGATATGAAAATAGTCCTTATCCATGGGGAGGCCCCTATATAAGAAATGATAAAGGCTGTATCCTCGCTAACTTCAAGCCAATTCGTGGTAATTACATTGCAGATGGTGGTCTTCGTACGGTCATTGTAGGTCATTACCCACCAAACAGATGGAATCTTTATGATATGTCAGGTAACGTTGCTGAATGGACAATCAGTGCATTTGACCCCGTATCTTACAATTTTACATGGGATATGAATCCCAATTATACTTATAATGCGAAAGTTGATGATCCTCCTACAATGAAAAGAAAAGTTGTTAAAGGCGGATCCTGGAAAGATATTGCCTATTACCTGCAAGTACAGGTCAGGGCTTATGAGTATCAGGACACAGCGAAATCCTATATTGGTTTCAGGACTGTTCAACCATTCCTTGGACGTAATAAAGATGATAACCCGGCCAAGGCTTCACGTGTTTACAATTAAGAGAAAATAAACAACTAAATCAGAGACATTAATTAACTAAATCATTTATTATCATGGGTTTAAATAACATTGTGCGGACCAGAGGCTTTAGAAACTTCATGGCTAAACTTTACGGACTAGGTGCAGCAGTAGTAATTCTGGGTGCATTGTTTAAGATCAACCACTACGCTGGTGCAGACATCATGCTTATCGTTGGATTGGGGACCGAATCTCTTATATTTTTCTTTTCTGCTTTTGAACCACCACACGTAGAACCAGATTGGAGCATCGTATATCCTGAACTGGGTGGCATGTATCATCAACCTGGTGAGGCTGGCAAAGGAAAACCAACAGAAGAACTTGACGACCTTCTCGCTGACGCCAAAATCGGCCCTGAACTGATAGAAAGCCTTGGCAACGGTCTCCGTAAAATGAGTGACAATGCCTCCAGGTTATCTGATATCACGGATGCAGCATCTGTTACCAATGAATATGTAAGCAATGTCAAAGGCGCATCTGCTTCCGTTTCAGACTTGAATCAATCATATAAAAATACTGCTGAAGCCCTGAGAAAGGATGCAAGCTCATCAGAAGACTACCTGAGAAGCATTAGGTCAGCAGCGGAAGGAGCAAGCAGCCTCTCTAATTCCTACACCAAAGCAGCAGAAAGCCTGGTCAGGGAAATGGAAGTGACAAATGAGTTTTCTCAAGGGATCAAAGCTGCCACGCAGTCAGCAAATACCCTTGCTGAAAAGTATACTCAGTCTGCCGAAGCAATTGCTGAATCAACAAAAGCGCTTGACTTTACTTCTAGCGACAGCGCTGCCTACACTGAAGAGCTGAAAAGGGTGTCTAATAACCTCTCAGCTTTGAATGCAGCATATGAGCTTCAGCTACAAGCAACCAACAAACAGGTTGAATCAGCAGCAGGAATCCAGCAAACATTTGAAACATTTATAGAAAACATGGGTGCTTCCAGTGATAAAACAATGCAATATCAAAGAGAACTGGATACACTTACTGATAGGGTTGCTGCCCTCAACAAGGTATATGGCAATATGCTGAATGCCATGGGCACAAACCCAAATGCATAGATCATTTAATGCCACCTTCATATAAATTGAGCTAAACAGAACTTAAAATTTAAACAATATGGCTGGATATAAGGAAACCCCACGGCAGAAAATGATTGCGATGATGTATCTCGTACTCACTGCTCTGCTGGCTCTGAACGTTTCCAAAGAGATCCTTGATGCATTTCTCGTGGTAAATGAAAGTATGATTACCACAAACGAGATCGTGCATAATAAGATCGAAACCGTTTACGACCAGTTTGCAAACCAGTACAGGCTAAATCCTGCAAAAGTTGGTGAACACTATGATAAGGCTAAAGTAGCCAGGGGATACAGTAAAGAACTGATTAATTATATTGAAAACCTGATGTTTGGTATGGTTGCTTTCTCTGAAAGGGAAGACTCCCTGACCACATTAAATGATTTCTATAAAGTTGAGCAGGAACCTGACCCGTTGGACCAACAGAAAATGGTAAATAAACTAACACTTGACCTTCAGAGTGTTCCTACAAAAGATAAATTCGACCGTACAACTACCTGGTTCATTACCGAGGGCAGAGCAAAAGTCCTGAAAGAACGAATTGACGAATACAGGGTGAAAATGGAAGAACTTATCCCTGAAGAGTACAGAGGCAGAGTGGAGATAGGACTGAGTACCGACGATGAATATAGAGATGCTGACGGTGCAAGACAAACCTGGGAAAGACATCATTTTTATCATACCATTCTTGCAGCTGATGTTACCATTATGAATAAGATCATCGCTGAAGTGCAAACCACTGAATTTGATGTGGTATCTGAACTTTTCAGTGAGATTACCCTCGCTGACTTTAAATTCGATGACGTAACAGCAAAGATCATCCCAAAAACATCATATGTGATACAGGGACAGAAGTATGAAGCTGAAGTCCTCGTCGCTGCATACGACACCAAACAAAACCCTGACGTTTATATACTGCAGGGAGCAGATGCAGTTACGGATGCAAACAAGGCCAGTGCCCAAAAGTGGGAAGGCAAGGACGGCATCGTAAAACTTGAATGGGATGCGAACAGGGAAGGAATTCATAAGTTCGCTGGTATCATCGAGATCACTAACCCTGAAGGAGATGTAGAACGCCATCCTTTTGTACATGAATATATAGTGGCTCCTCCTTCATTGACCGTGGCCGCTAAAAAGATGAATGTATTTTATCGTGGTGTTGATAACCCTGTATCTATATCAGTTCCGGGGATCGCTAAAAATAAGATCAGACCTGCGATCTCAGTTGGCTCAATTATCCGTGACCCGTCTGCTCCTGGCGACTGGATCGTCAGGATGCCTAAATCAGCCACAAAAGCCATTGTGAGCGCATCGGCTGAATACGAAGGAAAAATGATGAATATGGGAGCCTTTACATTCAGGGTGAAACGTGTTCCTGACCCGGTAGCACAAATTGCCGGTAAGAGCGAAGGAAATATTAATAGAAATACCTTGCTCGCTGCAAATGCGATCATTCCGGTGATGAAAGACTTTGAATTTGATCTGAACTTCATCGTTACATCATTCACAATGGGTACCATTCTTAATGGCGACTGGATACCGAAAAGAACTGGCGGAAACCGCTTTAGCGGCGAGATGGCTGATATCATCAGAAATTCTAAACGCGGACAGAAGTTTATCTTTGAAAACATCCAGGCTGAAGGACCCGACGGATCAAAACGAACCCTCGGTTCTGTAATCCTTACTATTGATTAAAAACTTGTAATACTAGAATAATGAGAAAACTAATCATCGTCCTTGGAGTAGTGGCCCTGCTGGCTGGCTTTGGCATGGAAACAGCCAATGCCCAGATCCTCGACAGCCCACCTGTAGATGGATTGTTTGAGGATGGTAGTGGTTTCATTAATGTGAAACCTGTACCATATCCTCCACTCAGGAAAGCCGATGTTATGTGGCAAAAACGCATCTGGCGTGAAGTTGATTTCCGTGAAAAGATCAACCATTACTTTTATTATCCCATAGAACCCCATAACCATTGGAAAAGCTTTATGCGGATAGTATTGGATGGCTTGAAGGAAGGGACTATCACTGCCTATGACATCTCGGGAACCGACGAATTCCTGGTGCCTCTTACCTTTCAGGAGGTCATCTCCCGTCAGGTCGATACCATGCATCAGGTGTTGCAAAGAACGTACCCGCCATATGCTGAATATGATACAGTGATCACCACTGATTTCGACCCTACCAAGGTGAAACGAATGAGGATTAAAGAGGATTGGTATTTCGATAAGCAACGTTCGCAAATGATGGTGAGGATCATTGGACTTTGCCCGGTTATGATAAAGGAACGCGATGGTGAAGAAGTCAGTGAGCCGCTATTCTGGATACACTTCTCGGAATCACGCCAGATATTTGCCCAGGCACTCATTTATAACAGGTTTAACGACGCCATGCGATTGACATTCGACGATGCATTCTGGAAAAGAATGTTCAATAGCTATATTTATAAAGAATCTAACGTTTACGACCGACGTATCTCTGAATACGCAACCGGACTGGATGCATTGTACGAAGCTGAAAGAGTAAAACATGAACTCTTTGAGTTTGAACATGACCTTTGGGAATTTTAAAAAAAAAAGCCTCCGCAAAACGGAGGCTTTTTTTTTAACTTCTTCTATCTTCTATCTCCTTCAACATTCGAACACCGAACATCGAACAAACTTCAAACCTCAAACTTCAAATTTCAAATATCTTCTCACTATATTTGTTGATCAAAGTTAGAGCATGAATTCAGGATTTCTCGATACTCCCATAGAATATTTGAAAGGCGTGGGGCCTAAGCGGGCTGATATGCTGAAATCGGAGATCAATGTTTATACTTTTAACGATCTCCTGCAGTATTTCCCTTTCAGGTATATCGATAAGAGCAAGGTGCATAAGATAGCTGAGATCACTCCTGATTTAAGCTTTGTCCAGCTAAAGGGTACCATCACTCAGCTGAAGGCTGTGGGTAAGCCCCGGGCCCAGCGCGTAACGGCCATACTTTCTGATAAAAGCGGGAGAATTGAGCTGGTATGGTTTAAGGGATTTAAATGGCTTGATGGAAAGTTTAAACCCGGTGTTGAATACATTGTTTGTGGTAAGCCGACAATGTTTAACAATAAATATAATATTCCTCATCCCGATGTAGACCTTCCTGAGCAAGCGTCAGATGGGCTTGAAATGGGATTGCAGGGCCACTATAGTGTAACTGAAAAATTACGCACCAGGGGGCTCTCAAGCCGCAACATCAGCAAACTGATTCGCACACTCCTGCTCAAGGCGCATGGCAATATGCCGGAAACAATTTCCCCGGGTATCCTGAAAAATCTTGGATTGTTAAATCGTGAGGATGCTTTTCATAATATTCACTTTCCCGGAAATAATGAACTGCTCCGTAAATCACAGGCAAGGTTAAAGTTCGAGGAGCTCTTTTTTATTCAGCTTCGCCTTGTTAAGCAACGTATCGGGAGGCAAACAGATGTGGAAGGCCATAACTTTGCCAAAGTAGGGGAGTATACCAATGAATTTTACAGGCAGCACCTGACTTTCGAACTCACAGGAGCTCAAAAGCGGGTGATCAGGGAAATCCGCGGTGACCTTGGCTCCGGTATACAAATGAACCGCTTGCTGCAGGGTGATGTGGGTAGCGGAAAGACGCTCGTGGCACTCATGTCGATGCTCATCGCACTTGATAATAACTTCCAGGCATGTATGATGGCTCCAACGGAGATCCTGGCGAATCAGCATTTTGCTACCATAAAAAGTATGACAACGCCATTAGGACTTAACATTGACCTGCTGACCGGATCAACAAAGGCGGCAAAGAGAAGGGAGATACACGAAAGCCTGCGCAATGGCGACCTGGACCTTTTGATCGGCACACATGCCCTCCTTGAGGCAGATGTTCAATTTAAAAACCTGGGCCTGGTGGTCATCGATGAACAACATCGATTTGGCGTGGCCCAGCGTGCAAGGCTTTATTATAAAAATGTAACTCCGCCCCATATACTCGTCATGACCGCAACACCAATACCCAGAACACTGGCAATGACCTTATATGGCGACCTCGATTTTTCTGTTATCGATGAGCTGCCGCCAGGCCGAAAACAGATAAAAACATTTCATTTCTTTGATTCCAGAAGATTACAGTTGTTTGGTTTCATGAAGGAACAAATCGCTAAAGGCAGGCAAATTTATATAGTCTATCCGCTGATACACGAATCAGAAAAACTGGATCTGAAAGATCTGATGGACGGCTATGAAAGTATCAGCAGGGCTTTCCCCCTCCCCGAATATGCTATCAGCATTGTCCATGGAAAATTAAAACAGGAAGCTAAAGAATTCGAAATGCAGCGTTTTATTAAGGGAGAAACACACATTATGGTGGCAACAACGGTAATTGAGGTCGGGGTTGATATTCCCAATGCCAGCGTAATGGTAATAGAAAATGCCGAACGCTTTGGCCTTTCGCAACTCCACCAGCTTCGTGGACGTGTGGGCAGAGGGGGAGAACAATCGTATTGTATCCTCATGTCGGGACATAAGTTAACAGAAGATGCACGGGTACGGCTTAAAACCATGACCGATACAACAGATGGATTCCTTATAGCCGAAACCGACCTGAAACTACGTGGGCCGGGCGACCTAGCGGGAACACAGCAAAGTGGCATTGTAGACCTTAAAATTGCAAACCTGATCCAGGATGAGAAGATCCTGAAGTATGCCAGAGACCTGGCCACTGAGATAATCGATAAAGATCCCACACTTAGCCTTCCCGAAAACCGAATCCTCGCATCTACCTTAGATGATATAAACAAAAGCAAGGTCGATTGGGGCTCTATCAGTTAGGATTACGGAAATTTCTTACCTTTACCGTCCGAAAAATATGATTGGGTTTTTATAGCAGAAAACACATAAATATTTACTTACATTAAAATCAGATAATTTTAAAATCGATCACGATGAAGGTATCTTATAACTGGCTGAAAAGATATATCGATATAGATATGGACGCCGACAAACTGGCTGAACTGTTAACCGACAGTGGGCTGGAAGTAGAAGGCATCGAGAAATTTTTATCTGTTAAAGGTGGCTTGGAAGGGATTGTCATTGGCGAGGTGATCACATGCCAGAAACACCCGAATGCTGATAAACTTAGCATTACGACAGTAGATGTTGGTGCAGGAACCCCCTTACCCATTGTATGTGGTGCGCCCAATGTAGCAGCGGGGCAGAAAGTCATTGTTGCCACCGTTGGAACAAGCCTTTATGCGGGAGAAGAGTCATTTAAAATCAAGAAAGCCAAAATTCGTGGTGAGCTTTCCGAAGGGATGATCTGTGCAGAAGATGAACTTGGCCTCGGAACATCACATGATGGCATCATGGTACTTAATGATGCAGCTGTTCCGGGCACGCCGGCAAAAAAGTATTTCAACATTACTGAAGACTACGTATTTGAGATCGGGCTTACTCCGAACCGTACGGATGCCACATCACATATCGGAGCCGCCAGGGATGTTATGGCGGTGATCAACAGCAGGAATGGGAAAGGATCAAAAACACTCAACATCCCGTCAACAGATAGCTTCTCGGCACCGAAAAAGAAAGCAGAATTCCCTGTGATCATAGAGGATGCACATGCATGCCCGAGATTTAGCGGAGTAGCCATATCTGATGTAAAAGTAGGACCTTCACCGGAATGGATTCAGCATCTGCTAAATGCGGTAGGCATCCGTCCGATTAACAATATAGTTGATATCACAAACTTTGTGTTGTTGGAAACCGGTCAACCACTACATGCCTACGATACCAAAGCCATCGAAGGTGGAAAAGTAGTGGTTAGAAAGGCACACAAGGCGGAAAAGTTCGTCACCCTGGATGAAGTCGAGAGAGAACTCAATATGAATGATCTGATGATATGCAATGCAAAGAGCGGAATGTGTATCGCCGGTGTTTTTGGTGGGGAGAAATCTGGTGTGACAGAGGGAACCACCGATATCTTTCTGGAAAGTGCACACTTCGACCCCGCCACCATCCGCTCTACAGCTAAGAGGCACGGCCTTTCTACAGATGCCTCTTTCAGATTTGAAAGGGGTGCTGATATCAATATGACGCTCTATGCCATGAAAAGGGCAGCAGTACTCATCACAGACATCGCCGGTGGAAAGATCTCTTCCGAAGTGATGGATGTATATCCAAAACCCCTAGAAGGATGGAATGTTGATGTGAGTTATAAAAATCTCAACCGCCTGATAGGACAGGAAATTGAAACCGACACCGTTGATAATATACTGGACGATCTCGACATTAAGATTATTAAGAAGGAGGGTGACAGTTTTAGAGTGAAGGTCCCGACCTATCGGTATGATGTAAGGAGAGAGGCCGATATTGTTGAAGAGGTATTGCGTATTTACGGTTATAATAATATTGCATTCCCTGACGGCATACGCTCATCCCTGACCCATCATCCGCAGCCAGATCCTGATCAGCTCCAAAACAAATTGGCTGACCTGCTGACCGGATTTGGATTTTCCGAGATCATGAACAACTCTCTCACACGGGCCGGATATGCAGAGAAATTTAAGGCTTTTGATGCCTCCCGTTCCGTGATACTCGAAAATGCCCTGAGCAATGATCTTAATACCATGAGGCAAAGCCTGATGTTTGGCGGCATGGAAAATATAGCTTTCAATCAGAATCGAAAGATCACCGACATAAAGTTTTTTGAGTTTGGGAACATATATTCAAAGGACCCTTTAGTAAAGGCAGAAGATCCTCTGACGAAATATTTTGAGGAAAAACGCCTGGCTATCTTCCTTTGTGGTGGTAAATCAAGAGAGAGCTGGAATACCGCGAATCAACCCACCGACTTCTTTCTCTTAAAATCAGTAGTGGAAAATTTACTAAAGAAGCTGGGACTGTTCATCGAAAACACAGAGATTAGCACTGTTGATCCAGACATTTACAGAGAGGGTGTCAGCTACCACCTAAAGGGTAAAGAAATCGTAAACTTTGGAATTATCCATGATGACCTGATCAGTGCCTTTGACATTCGACAGGATGTATTTTATGCTGACTTCTCATGGAATATGATCATGGAGATTGCCAGAGCAGCAAAGATCGTTTCCACTCCGGTACCCAAATATCCTGAAGTACGACGCGACCTTGCCCTCATGTTAGATAATGATGTAAGCTTTGAGCAGATCCGTGCAATGGCGATGAAAACAGAACGTAAATTGCTGAGATCTGTCGGATTGTTTGATGTTTATGAGGGTGACAAGATCGAAGACGGTAAGAAATCCTATGCGCTGAGCTTCATCTTCCGTGATGATGAAAAAACACTTACTGATAAAATAATCGATAAGGCCATGAAGAGCTTGATCAGCGTCTTTGAGAAAGACCTGAATGCGAGTATCAGGTAATCAATCGGCATTCTCTTAAATATTATAAATTAATTAAATGAGCGAAAAAGAAATTATCTATTCAATCACCCCCAATGGTGAACAATTTGCCCTGCCGGCAGATAGCGAGTATGGTCCTGAACTGGAAAGGGTCGAAAGACTGGTAGGAATAGCAAAGGAAAAAGGACAGGAAATAATTATAGTAATGGGTGTTGGCTTCGTAGGTGCTGTGATGGCAGCCATTGTTGCTGACGCTAAAGATGCAGAAGGCAATAATACTAAGTTTGTGATCGGCGTTCAGCGACCCAGCGTCAGAAGCTATTGGAAGATCCCTGTCCTGAACAGGGGCGTCTCTCCCGTGAAAGCTGAAGACCCTGAGGTGGATGAACTGATACACAGATGTGTGTTGGAATCGGAAACACTGACAGCTACTTTTAACAGTGATTGTTTGCAGTTTGCTGATTGTGTGGTTGTCGATGTACAGTGTGATTATTCAAAGCACGAGCTGGGCAATATGCGTACGGGTGAAGTGGAAATGGCAGCCCTGGAAGCGACCATGAAAACCATTGGCGAGAAGATTCCACCAAGCGCTTTAACGCTTATTGAAACTACCGTGGCTCCCGGAACTACTGAATTTGTTGCGTGGCCGATTCTGAAAAAAGCATTTGCCAGGCGCGGGATAAATGAAACGCCACTCCTGGCGCATAGCTTTGAGCGGGTGATGCCGGGAAAGGAATACGTAAGCTCCATCCGTGACTTCTGGCGTGTTTGCTCAGGCTGCACAACTGAAGCACGCGACAGGGTTGAGAAATTCCTGCATGAGATACTGAATACGGAAGAATTTCCACTTACTGTCATGGACAGGCCCATAGAATCAGAGACCACCAAGATCGTTGAGAACTCATACAGGGCCACAATACTTGCCTATCTTAATGAATGGAGCCTTTTTGCTGAAAGAAATGGGGTGGATCTGATCAAAGTGATCGATGCGATAAAAATGCGCCCTACCCATAGTAACATGATCTTTCCCGGCCCGGGAATAGGAGGGTATTGTTTGCCTAAAGACGGTGGCCTGGGCTATTGGGCATATAAACATATCCTTGGCTTCGACGATGGAGATAATATCTTTAAGATCACCCCAACAGCCATCGATATCAATGATACCAGGTCGCTGCACGTGGCAACCCTTACCCGTGATGCGCTTAGGAATATGTCTAGATACATTGCCGGGTCAAGAGTATTGCTATGCGGTGCAAGCTACAGGCAGGATGTAGGTGATACACGATACAGCGGTTCAGAGATGATTGTGCGGAAGCTCACCGAGATGGGAGCCGACCTTAGCGTGCATGACCCTTATGTCGACAACTGGCACGAATTTGAAACACAGGATGGTGAAAGTGCCGAGTTTTCCTGGAAGCGGTTCTTCCGCAACCAGGAAGGCCTTGAAAGTATAGTGATCAATAAAGACCTGCCAGCTTCAGCAGATGGAGTAGACGCCCTGATCCTTGCAGTACCCCATGAGCAATACCTCAACCTTGAGCCCGATCAGATCGTAAAATGGGCCGGCAATCCCATTGCCATTATCGACTGTTTCGGCATCCTGAGTGATGAGCATATCAGGCGATATTTTGAACTCGGCTGTGAAGTGAAAGCACTGGGAAGAGGACATATACAAAGAATCAAGAAAGAAGTAGCACAAGCAAAACCATAACTTTAAATACTCTAAGTACTCTAAGTACTCTAAATACTCTAAATACTTTAAATACTCTAAATACTTTAAATACTTTAAATACTCTAAATACTTTA
>JBDLIJ010000016.1:0-28499 GCA_039714935.1 Bacteroidota bacterium
TATTCAACACATTATAATAAAAAAGGCCCTGTCTCCAGGGCCTTTTTAAAACTTACCAATCCTATCCTGCCAATCACTGATGGACAACATTTTTACTTACAAATATTGGTTTGTAAACGAAGAACTTCAGCCATGCTTTGCGTTTGCCTACGACCAGGTAAATGTTATGGTTATAAGTTACAATCGCTGAATAAAGACCAGGTTTTTCAAGCTTGAGAAAGCTCGGATCAATCTGATCATACATAGCTCTTACCAGGCCGGGATTAGTCAGTGCCTGGGTTAAGGTAATTTTAATTACTTTTTTCGCCTGCGGGGGCTTCTGTCCCGCATAACTGATCATTGCAACTGAAAGTATTGCTGCAACCAGTACTAATTTTAAATTTTTCATGATACCCTCCGTTTTAAATGAATGAATGTGTTTTATGTTATCGAAGAAATGAACTATATTTTTTCGTAACTTTCATGATCCAAAACTACTTCAAAGCAGTTTTTGAAACGTGGCTGAATCATGCCAGAGGTATTTTTAGTGGTTTTCTGCTATTGGTTAATTTTTAACCTATTATAATAAAAAAAGGCCCCATTTCCAGGGCCTCTTGTAATCTTCTCAATCCTTCCAACACTACGGTTTGGCGAGGTTTTTACTAACAAGTATTGGCGGCTTGTAAACAAAAAACTTCAACCAGGCTTTACGTGTCCCAAAGATCTGGTAGGCATTACCGTTATAAACTACAATCGCCGAGTACAGACCAGGCTTTTCAAGCTTAAGAAAGCTCGGATCAAGCTGAGCATACATAGCTGCCACCATTCCGGGATCGGTAAGGGCCTGGGCCAAGGTGATTTTAATTACCTGATGCGCCTGCGGGGGCTTTATGCCCGCATAGCTGATCATAGCAACTGAAAGAATTGCTGCGACCAGTACTAATTTTAAATTTTTCATGACACCCTCCGTTTTAATGAATAAACTTGTTTTAATATGCTGAAGACCGTAATAATTTTTCGCAATCTTCATGAACCAAAACTACTTCAAAGTAGTTTTTGAAACGTGGCTGAATCACGCCAGAGGTATTTTTAGTGGTTTTCTGCTACATCCTCATATACAATATATTAATATAAAAAAAACACCCCGGATCCCGGGGTGTTCCTGTCTTACAACTTCCACTTACTGCTGACCTTTATACGAATCTCTCAGAGTATCGATATGATTGTAATTACAGTAACAAAAAGGGGAAATGCCAAGAACAGGACGAATTCGATCTTTTCAAATAACGCTTTCATGATGACCTCCTTTTTATTGTTTTAATGATGTTGCTCATAGTATCTCCATCTACTATGGCAAACTGTCAATTCAAAAGTACTTCCGTTTGAAATTAAAACCATCACTGAAAATGGCTTGCATTTTTTTTAGTGGTTTTCTGCTAGGAATTCACTTATTCTATATTGTAATATTGCACACATGACGGATAAGATTAGGTATGTCAGAGACATACAGATAATTAAAAGCAAAGAAGATCCGGGGCTTATTCTAATCAAAGCAAAAGGGATTGCAGAGATCAGCGAACTGATCGTCCCGGTATTTGTGCCTGGCGAAAATAAAAATCTCGCCGAAGACGGAGTATATGAACTTGAATTTAAACTTAACCCGCCCGGAGGGAAAAAATTAACCCTGGAAGTTGAAATGGAAACGGAGCTTAGAATTAAAAACCTGCCACATAACATCAAGGCAATAAAAATAATAGCTTCAGAAAACTCCGATATTGAATTGCTATAATGAAAACCCTGATCATAAATATACATAATTTGCATTTAATTGTATTATGTTGTATATTAGAATGGTAAACTAATAGAGATAAGTTTGTGTAATAACCAAAAAAATTGAGACTATGTATGATATTAAAATCAGTGAGACCAGCTTACTTTACGTGCAAAACCTGAAAAAAATCTATGCCAGAATTGCCATAGAGATTATTTATTCTTATTGGGAGTCTGCTGCTTTACAAGACATTGTTGTAAACCCCCAGGATGGAGATGTATCAAAAAACATTAGCATGAGATTCAATTTGAGGGGAACAGCTTCTTCTGAAGGGAGAGCCTGGGTATCACACCATTTAGTTGAAATTCACGATGCTGACGATGATGTTCTGGATACCTGGACAGAGAAACAGGATGTCAGAGATTATATTGCTCAAAAATCCTATGAAATTGCAGCTGAAGTATACAAAGGAGGAGTACTTAAAGGCTCTACATCAACTCCTCCGGGAACGATAACTCAAAATTCAGATATAGATATGGAATAAGTATTAAATTAAAAATTGATTTTATCTTCATATTATCCTGATTATTAACCCAAAAACTTAAAGCTATGCATGATTTGTATGAACCTAAACTGTATTGCAGTATTTTTCTTGATGATTTGCAAGACAAAATATATGCGGAGGTATCACCAACCATTAAACGCTATGATAGTGATAAGGTGAAAATAATACTTGACTATGATTCAACTACCAAAAAAATTGATATTCTTATCAAAATCATAGGCTATGAAGAGACCCCAATCATAATTGATGAACTTCCATCACAAACAGTAAAAATTATTGATCCTTCCCTTGTTGTAGATATTCCTGGTGTAAAAAGTGAAATTGGGGCCAATGTCTACGAAGTAACGGCAAGGGTTTACAAAAACGGACAACCTGTGAAAACCGGAGGTGGAACAATAACTCAAAACTCAGATATTGAAATATTATAACAGATAATAAGTAATTATTATGCAGAGATACTTATTATTTTTCCTGGTATTTATTTTCCTTGCTGTTGGTATGCAAATTCCTGTTTACGCAACTTCACAAAGTGAAGCAGAAGACAGGTTTTACACTGCCATCAACATGAAAGATAATGCAGAAAAAGTAAACGAGTTTATAAACCTGGCTATACTGTATAGGAACATTAGTTTTGACACAGCTTTGCTCTGTTGTGATATAGCCGGGGGCATAGCTCAGCAAATAAATTACACCGAGGGTGAAGCGAATGCTTTATATAAGAAAAGCCTTATTTATAGTAATATTGGCAGCCTTGTTAAAGCCATAGAATATGCCGAAGATGCTCTTCATATTGCTGAGACAATTCAGGATACTTTGTTTATGGCAAAAGTACATTATGCACTGGGAAACCTATTTAATGATTCAGATTCAATATACCTGGCGCTGGATCATTTTCGATTCGCACTTAAAATATTTCAACAAAATAAGGATACCGCCAAAGTTGCTATTGTTTATAGTGGCCTTGGCAATTATTACAAGAATATTTCTGCTTATGATTCTTCAGCATCTTGTTTTCACAGATATCTTGAATATTCCACTCCGGGTACCAATCCCAAAAATATGGCAAAGATCCTTGGTAGCCTTGGAGATATTTACCTAAAATCAAACGACTTTGAAAACTCAAGGAAATATTTTGAGCTGGCGCTGGAGCAAAACCTGATGACAAACGATATCAATGAGCTGGCAACGATATATTCAAGATTTGGAGGTCTGGAAGTTGCACTTGTAAACCATCCCGCTGCATTGATTTATTATGATCTGGCCGATTCAATTTATCGAAAGTATAAAATCAAAGAGGGCATAAACAATTGTCGTGTAAATAAATCATTACTTTATCTGGAACAGGGAAAATATGAACAAGCTTCATCAAAACTAGATAGTGCACTCATTTATTATAAGGATGAAAATCTGCCACAAGGAATGATTGCAGCCTGGTTGGCTAAAGCAGATATTTATCGCAAACAGAAATATTACGATAAAGCATTGGAATATTGTGATTCCAGTATAACTCTGGCCGAAAAAACCGGTTTACTGAAAAGGCTGGAACAAAGTCTTAATGTGTTAATTTCAATATATTATGATCAGGGAAGTTGGAAAAAAGTTTCTGCTGCCCTTATTCGGCTCCATGATGTAGAAGATAGTATTTATAACCTGAATAAATCGGTAAGCATTGCCGATCTGATGATCAAATACGAAAGAGAAAAAGATCAATTGAAAATAATAAACCTGGAGGTCCAAAACCTACATCTTGAATATCAGAAGTTGCAACGAACAAAACAACGCAATGCTTTTTTTTATATTGGCTCCGGCTTAGTTATTCTGGCTGTTGCCCTTCTCTTTTTCTTTCGCTACCGTGCCCACAAAAATCAGGTCATTGCCGAGCAGCAAATCAAACAACTACAGGAAGAAAAGAAATTCCTGGCAGCACGATTCCTGGTGGAAGGACAGGAGAGCGAGCGCAAACGTATTGCATCGGCCATACACGATAGTCTGGGTGTGCTGCTATCAACCTCAAAAATGCATATTACTGCCATCAAAGATAATAATCCTGATAATCAGGTTTTGATCGATAAGGCCACCCGGCAACTGGAAGAGGCCAGCAGTGAGATGCGTAAGATATCACATAATATGATGCCGGGCCTCTTATCCAAACTCGGTCTGTGCGAGGCCCTTGAAGACCTGTTTGACACACTTAATGAAAGCAAGGGTCTGGATGCCCGCCTTGAAGTACTGGGACCTAAAAACAGGCTGCCCGAAAACCAGGAGATCATGATCTACCGCGTAGTACAGGAAATGGTCAACAACACCCTGAAGCATGCACAGGCAGACAAAGTCGACCTCACCCTGGTGATCCATCCCGATGAACTCGACCTCAGCTATTCAGATAATGGCAAAGGCTTTGATATCAAAGAGATCATTAGGAAGAAAACAATGGGAGTGCAAAGCATACGCTCGCGCGTAAAATTTCTTGACGGGATCATCAATATCAAATCTTCACCCGGAAATGGCTCCGTGTACAGGATCAGCATACCCCTGGAAACAAATCGGGGACTCACCTCTGTATAAAATCTACCTAAGGACACTATCTGCTGATTGGATAAGAGTCCTGTCTCATATTTACATTCATAATCCGCAAGCCTTGATACTTAATACCGCTACTGTTCCGTTATTTTCTATTATCTTGGCATGATCAAAAGCATCTCATTCTGAAAAAGAAAACAGATACAGGCAATAAAGGATTAGATAAGAAAAGCTTTGAGGAACTTTTCAGAAGCCACTTCAAAGGCCTTAGTTACTTTGCACTGGAGTATGTGAAAGATCACGATATCGCCCGGGAGATCGTACAGGAAGCATTTGTAAATCTGTGGGAAAAAAGAGAAAGCATTGAACTCGACAGATCACCAAAATCCTATCTTGGATCCACTGTAAAAAACCGTTGCCTGAACTATCTGCGTGATCACAAAAAATTTGATCGCAGCATTTTGGAATTTGAAGGTTTAAACAGCGGGCATGAATATGTAGAACAAGACCATCTTGTCACCAGTGAGCTCAAACTGAAAATTGAAGAAGCGACTAATGAACTGCCTGCCAAATGCAGGGAGGTATTTTTGTTAAACCGTGTTGAACATAAAAAATATAATGAGATCGCCGCTGAGCTGGGAATATCTGTAAAAACAGTAGAAGCCCAAATGTCAAAAGCATTAAAGATCATGCGCAATAAATTGTCGGAATATATCAGCTTATTGCTGATAATAATAGAAATATTAAATAATAAATAAGGGTAAAAGCTATTTCATGTGTATAATGAATAGAAGAAATGGATAATACCGCCACATATTACGAAACGCTTATCGCCAGGTACCTTTCGGGGGAAGCTGATGCAGATCAGATAGCTGAACTAAATGCCTGGATCAGCTCAGAGGAAGAAAACAAACAGCTTTTTACCTCCATGCGTGAAAGCTGGGCGCTCAATGAAGCCCTGAATGTGGAAAACAATACCGATCTTGATGAAGAATGGTCGGCATTTAGCAGTCGGACAGGTATCAGTGATGAGGCTGTGAGCAGGAAGCTGCAGCCCCAAAGCAGTCGCCGTTTCATGCGTGTAGCAGCTATTCTGCTTATACTTATAGTTCCTTCCATCACCTATTTCCTATTTTTTATGAATCCGGGAGAGGACGTACTGCTGGCTGAAGACCATATCATTGAATCTACGCTTCCCGATGGTACACAGATAACACTGAACACAGGGTCTTCCCTGCATTATCCCTCAAAATTTAAAGGAAAAGAAAGAAAAGTAAGCCTTGAGGGAGAAGCATATTTTGATGTAGCCCATAATAAAAAGAAAGCTTTTGTGATCAATGCAAAGGAAATGCAGATCAGGGTATTAGGAACATCCTTTTATGTAAACACCAGGGCAGATGACAAAACGATGGAGGTCGTGCTTATGTCGGGCAGCGTTCAGATAAATTACAAGGACAAGGAAATGCTGCTTGAGCCCGGTGATAAAGCTGTTGTGCTCACCAGCTTCGGAGAGATCGTAAAGCAGGAAAATAATAACCCCAACCTTTTGGCCTGGAAAACCAGAAAACTACAATTTAATGATACTCCGCTGGGAGAAATTGTTGATATACTTAAAAAAGTATATCAAAAAGATATCCTTGTACTGAACCCCGACGTCCTGAATTGCCGTATAACGGCTACCTTCAATGGACAATCACTGGAAGCCGTATTGCTTGTATTGCAGTCAACCATTGATATCAAAGTAAAGCCAAACGGCAAGGTGATTGAAATTTCCGGGGAAGGCTGTCAATAAAGAACAACTTGTTCAAGCTTATAAATATACGCTGCCGGGGTATTGGCCTTCTTTTTGCCATCCTCTTACTGCCATCCTCCTATGCATTCACCCAGGACCTTAGCAAGCGAATTACCATTATTGCCCATGAGATCCCCCTGGAAGATGTTATACAGGAAATAGAACAAAAAGCAAATGTGTATTTTTCATACAGCCCCCAGGAAATCCCGGCACAATTAGCTGTAAGTGTTGAAGCAAAGAACAAGTCGGTAAAATATATATTGAGAAAAGTATTCCGTAAAAACGGTATCAAATATAAGCTGGTAGGCGATCATATAGTGCTGAAAACCTCCGGAGAAGAATTTGATCCGGAATATTTAAACGAGGGTGATGAAAATAAACAATACACCATCTCCGGTTATCTCAAAGACAGGGCCAGCGGGGAGGTGCTGATCGGAGCACACGTATATGATAAGGATTCCTATACCGGAACTTCAACAAATGCATACGGCTTCTACTCACTCACTCTTCCCGCCGGAGTACACAGTATTGTTTTTTCCTTCCTGGGATATGAAGCAAGCGAAATAAACCTGCTACTCGATCGTGATAAAAAGCTGAACCATGACATGAAAGAATCTCTGCTGATGATGAAGGAAGTAGAGATCGTCGGCAGAACGGATAAACCATATTTCCTGAATACCCAGATCAGCGAATTTCATTTCAGCAATAAAACACTCTCTAAACTGCCTGGCATTACCGGAGATAAAGATATTATCAAGTCCCTGCAGGTAGTACCGGGTGTGGAATCATTTGGAGATGGCTCTTCCCTGTTTTTTGTAAGGGGTGGCAGCAGCGACCAGAATCTTATCCTTGTCGATGAAGTGCCCATGTATAATACCTCACATTTATTTGGTTTCCTGTCGGTCATCTCCCCCGATGCCATCAGCAACATAGAAGTGTTTAAAGGTGATTTCCCTGTTAAATACGGCAACAGGTTGTCATCTGTGGTGGATATAAAAACCAAAGACGGGAATATGAAAAGATTTGGCTTTGGAGGCAATGTGGGCCCCTATACGAATTCCATCTCCATTGAAGGGCCCATCATTAAAGATAAAAGTTCGTTTTATGTAGGAGGGAGATTATCGACTATACAATGGTTAGCAAATTTATATTTTAAAGACCAGGACATACAAATAGGATTCTTCGATCTTAACCTCAAGTTCAATTTCAAGATCAACGACAACAACAGGCTTTTTGCTACTTTTTATATCGGGAACGACAATCTTGAAAGAAAAACAAATTCCTCTATTCAGACCTACGGACTGGGTTGGAGCAATGTGCTGGGTACGATCAGGTGGAATCATGTGTTCAACAAAAAACTTTTCTCCAATACAACAGCATATATTACCCGCTATCAATACCTGATGTATCTTTCTAAAGATCACAGGGCATACTGGAACTCTGAGATCTTCAACATAACATTAAAAACGGATTTTACCTGGTTTTTGAATCCCAGAAATACCCTCACTGCCGGTATGAGCATCAATGCCCATGGCCTTGACGCCGGCAATATCAACTTAGATGATCTGAACAGTACCGACCCCCGTGATGTACCGAAATATAATTGCTCTGAATACACTTTCTATGTGGGGAATCAACAAAAAATTGCAAAAAAATTCACTCTCAGATATGGGCTCAGGCTACCCATATGGCAGGATCTTGGCCCTACATCAGTATATTTCTTCGACGGCAATTATGAGGTTATCGACACCTTCAATGCTGATAAAGATGCTGTTTATTATTCACATGCCAGCCTGGAGCCACGCATAAACATCACGTATCAGCTTAATTCACACTCATCGCTAAAGGCTGGCTACAGCCGTACTACACAATACTTAAATGAGCTGAACAACAATATCAGTCCTTTTACTTCACTGTCGGTGTGGGTCCCTGCCGGTCCAAATATTGAACCCCGGAAGGCCGACCAGTATTCGCTTGGGTATTTTACCAAATTGTTCAGGAATAGGATCAGGTTTTCGGCAGAAACATATTATAAACACTTTTATAACTATATTGATTATGCCCCCCATGCCAATATGTTGTACAATCCGCTTATTGAAGGAGAGATCAGGAAGGGTGAAGCCTGGTCGTATGGCCTGGAGCTGATGCTTCATAAATCATTTGGGAAGTTAAGCGGATGGATAGGATATACCTATTCCCGAATATTTGTAAAAACGCCGGAGGTAAATCATGGGCAGGAATACAGGGCTTTTCAGGACCGACCACATCACATTACTTTCTTCCTCTCATATGATACTGGTAAGCGCTGGAGTTTTTCTGCCAATTGGATCTATATGAGCGGAGCAGCCATCACCTCACCGGTGAGCTTTTATGATTATAATGGTTACGTGGTGCCTGTTTATGATGAAAAAAACAACGACAGACTGCCTGATTACCATCGTCTTGACCTGTCGGCCAGCTTTAATTTACACAAGAATGAAAATGCCCGTTTCAAACATAAATTCATCCTGAATCTGTTTAATGTTTATGGCCGCACAAACCCTTACTTCATAAGCTTTAGCAGAATACAGAATCAGAATGGACATTATGTTATACCAGCCGATCACTCGGCAGTAAACTATCGCATTCCAACAGCCCTGTCGGTATCAGAGATCATACCGTCAATAAACTATCAATTCAAATTTTAATGAAAAAGGCCTGGCTATACATAGGAATATTGTTGCTTACTGCATGTGCAAAAAAAGCTGACTGGCAGGAACCGGAGATGAATTCAGCCCTGATCATTGTTGATGGTATCATTACCACTGAATCAAAGGAGCAATATATACATATACATTATAATAAAGCAGAACTGAACGGAGAGCTTGTGCCACTCAGCGGGGCTGAAGTAATTATAAACAATGAAGATTCAACCTGGCAGCTTTATGAAGACCCCGGCGAAGAGGGTAAATACATAAGTGCAGGGGTGTTCGCAGCACAGTTAGGCAAAAGCTACTCTTTGCTTATCCTGTATCAGGAGCAAATATATTCTGCACAGGCAGCTATGGTTGCAGGGAAAACATTTCCTGAACTTATCTATAAAGAAAATGAAAATGATGATCTATACCATATTTCATATGTCGCCAGTGCTTTTGAAGAAGAAGATCCTGCCATGTGGGAAATCCTTCTCGATTGGTCGGAAGTGCCGGGATATGAAAATACAGATCCCAATCAGGCGAAGAAAAGATTATTGTTTTATACGCTGACGACGCTGGATGTTAGTCAGATCTTTGCACCACTGGTCGAACAGGTTTTTTTCCCGGCAGGGACACGCATCGATCAGAAGCGATATTCGCTAAGCGATGAGCATGCTGACTTTATCAGGTCCTTATTGCTGGAAACCAGCTGGCAGGGCGGCGTATTCCCCAACGATCCGGCCAATGTACTAACAAATATCAGTGAAGGGGCACTCGGGTTTTTCGGTGTTTGCGCCGTAAATTCCCTCTCCCTCACAGTAGCGCCATAAAAAAATTGAACTTAAAATAAGGGTAAATGGAAAACTTAGTGTACTATTTAAAACGAAGCGTAATGAATCCGCAAAAAACAATACAACTGTTCATCATCATCCTGCTTTCAGCAGTCGCTCTGACAGCCTGTAAAAAGGATGAACCTGTTGAGGTGCCGACTGATTCATCACCGGTGCAGCAATTATCACAGGATGATAGTTCTGTTGAATATAATGTGGATGAGGTGTTAATTGATGCCGGGAAGGTTCTTTCCGGTAAAGACGGTTTAAAAAACATGGGCTTGCCATGCAATGCAACTCTCGATACCATGTTCGTAATCAACGACACCATTAACTATCAAGTCTCCTATCACGGCCTGAATTGCATGAATACAAAATACAGGACCGGTATTATTATCGTAAAGATCAAGCAAAATACGCAGTGGTTTTTACCAGGCTCTTTTCTGGTTGTTGAATTCTATGATTATACAGTAACCCAGGTGTCTAATGGTAAAACCATGAAGATTAACGGGATGGCGAGTCTTGAAAATATCAGCGGCGGAATCATAGAATTACTGGGAACAGGTATCAGCACCGTCATCCACAGGAATACTGCCCATATGCTTATTGTTTTTAACAATCATCCTCCAAGAGATTGGCATCTCACAAAATTACTTGTTTTTACGGGCCAACCCGGAAGCCTTGTACTGGCTGTAAATGGTTTTGGTGCCGCCCAGGGGTACAATAAGCTGCTTTCATGGGGAAAAGATCGTGACGGAAAGAATTTCTTTATCCAGGTTGAAGAGTCTGTTGTATTTACTGAGTTTTGCAATTTTCGTCCACACTCCGGTCAGCAGGTATACAGTATCCCCGAAAATAACCTGAAAGCCACAGCCATATTTGGCTTCAATGATAATAACCAGGCTGTTTCAGGATCAGAATGTCCTACACGCTACCGGCTCGACTGGCAGCAGCACGGCCATTCAGGAACAATATTTTTACCCTTAGCAGGAAACTATTAATATTATAAACCTATAAAACAAACCCTTATGAAGACACGGAAATCAATTTTAGCAATGATCATGCTGGCAGGACTAAGCATCCTGTATACATCATGTGAAAAAGATGAAGCAACAGATCCTCAGAACCCGGTAACTGAAAATGAAGTTAAGACAGCAGAGGATGATGCCCTTGCTGACAAACTGTTCAGTGAGTTGACAGACATTACCAATGAAGCTATGAGTGGCCATAAAGCAGCTCTCAAAGGTACTGTTATGGATACTATTTTTATGGGACCCTGCGTAACCGTGACCATCGATACGCTGAGTTTCCCGTTCACCATTTCAATCGATTTTGGTGCTGTGAACTGCCTGTGTAATGACGGAAAAAACCGCAGGGGAAAGATCCTTGTTACGCACAGTGGACCATACTGGGCTATCGGAACTGTTATTACTACAACATTCGACGACTACTTTGTTGACGACCACCAGTTACTTGGAACCAAGATCGTTACCAACCAGGGCCTGAACAGCAACGATAACCCAAGCTGGACTGTGCATGTCGACGGACAGGTGATCAAACCCGACGGTGGTGTTATAAGCTGGACTGGTGATCGCATGCGCGAATGGGTAGAAGGACACAGCACACCGTTTATCTGGTGGAATGATGTTTACCATATCACCGGAACCCATAATGTTGTGGCATCAAATGGCAATACCCTGTCAGCTACCATTACAGAAGCCCTTGAGGTTGCCCTGAACTGCTACTGGATCCAAAGTGGTGTGATCGAACTGCAACACTCAATGCTGCCCCTCATGATTTTTGATTATGGCGATGGCACCTGTGACGACCAGGCAACGGTAACCATTAACGGAGTAACTTATCCAATTACACTTTAACCAATCCGTCACCTTACATAGAGTGACTCCATATACTCCAATTAGCACGGAAAAAGGCTCCCGATGGGAGCCTTTTTTTATGATACATAGTTTTTCCTTATGATCTTACCACTTGCTGTTCTGTCAAATTCATCGATCACAATGATATCTTTTGGAAAATACGCTTTCGGAATCATTTTTTTCATTTCCAACAATGCCTGGCTATCCGGTATATTGCTCCTGCCTTCAATAAAAATAACAGCTTTTTGCCCCAGGTGCTTATCTTCAAGGCCATAAATAATAAAATCGCAATTAATGATCCTCTCTATTTTCTTTTCAACTTCCTCAATATGGATCTTTAAGCCCCCACTGATAATTACATTGTCTTTTCTTCCCAGGATTATAAAATTTCCTTTCTGATCCATTTCAGCAATATCGTTGGTCATCAAATCTGCCACCCCGATTTTCTCATAATTAATTTTCAATGTACTATCATCCGAAACAGAAACCTTAACACCGGGCAATGGCGTAAACCAGTCGCTGGCATGTTTCCCATTTATGCTCCTTAAAGCGATGTGGGTAATGGTCTCGGTCATGCCATAGCTATGCCAGATATACGATTGAAGACCTTTTAATGCCTTCTCCATCTCAAATGGAACAGCTGATCCACCCAATAATATTTTATTAAACCTCTCAAGATCATGTGCCTTTCCCCTTTTAATTGTTTCCGACAGCATTGACGGCACAAGAGCAATAAGATCAAAAGTATCATATAATGAGAAATCCGGATGAAGAGACGGCTTCACATAATGCAGACCCAATCCTCCAACAAATGCCCTTATGATCATCATTTTTCCGGCAATATAATTTACCGGCAAGCATAAAAGTGCTTTATCCCCTTCTTTTAATTTCAGGAAATCTAATGTGATACGGGCACTTTTGGCCATATGAGATTTTTTCAATACTATCTTTTTTGGCCTTCCGGTTGATCCTGAAGTGCTCACATTAATTTGATCTGTATCGGAAAACCAATCCAGCACAAAACTGTATATATCCTTTTCCCAGCCATCAACATACGGATCCTTTAATTTGCTCTTTGCGAGCAACACCAAAGACCTCTTATCCATTTCTTTGCCGGATAATAAATATTTTTCAGCTTTATTAATCATGTATTATATCCTGAAAATCCCACTTGTTTTCTTTGTTATAAAAAAGCCTGCCTTGCTCAATATACAGGGGGGAGTCAATATTATTAGCAAACAATTGTCCGGTGCCCAATCCCTGTTTCATATTGTTATTCAGTGTAAACGTCCACTGTGCGATCGCATTCAGCCCGATATTAGCTTCCAGGGCTGATGTTATCCACCAGGCTGTATTATGTTTCCCGGCTTCGGAAATAATCCATTCGCAAATATCAAAACCACCTAAAAGGCCAGGCTTTAGAACGATGTATTGAGGAGATATGTGCTCCAGCATTTGAGTGATCTCTTCTTTATTCAGGCCAATAAGTTCCTCATCCAGAGCTATGGGAATGGGTGATTCACGGCAAAGCTCAGCCACTGAATTCCACTGATTTTTAGCAATCGGCTGTTCTATTGAATGGATTTTATAATCTGATAATCTTTTCAGTTTTTCCAGGGCCTCATCAGCTTTAAACGCACCATTGGCATCTACCCTTAACTCCATCTCATCTGCTGAAAATTCTTTTCTCAACATTTTCAGCAAACTGAGCTCATCAGAAAAATTTAAGGCCCCTATTTTTATTTTTATGCATTTATAGCCATCCTCAATCTTATCAATAATTTGTTGCCGCATAAACTCACGATCTCCCATCCATATCAAACCATTAATGGGTATTCCTACTCCTTCTGAAGTAAAATCAGATTTAAATAAAATCCTGTTCCCTCCATTATCAAGGTCTTTTATAGCAGTTTCAATCCCAAATTTTATTGAAGGAAATTGTATAAGTTCATCTTGTCCCCAATGGGTATAAGTGCTGATATTCTTGCAGCACCAATCAATTTTTTGTTCAAGATCGGGTCGGGCGTCAATGCTTAGATTTTCAATGATACTGACCTCTCCCAGGCCAAATACATGAACATTTCTGTCATCAAAAATTTTAATGTACCATGAATCCTTTGTCTTCAATTCCCCCCGTGAGGTTTTTCCGGGGGTTTTAAAATTAAGGGTGTGCTTATAAAATTTTGCTTGCAACATCACAGGATATTATCGAAGTGAAGGTATTGAATTTCAGAATATCAATCCAAATCCAAATAAACCGGAAAACAATAAAGTACTTAATGCAAGATTTCTCAGGAAAGGATCAAGTTTTTCATTTTCGCTGGTTTTTATAATTTGTCTAAGATCTAAGATAAACAAAGGCAGTGTGATGAGGTATATAAAATTCCAGGGGGACGAATAGGTGATGAAAGAATAAGTTAGTGCTGTCAGGAGGGCACCTGAAATTAACACCACATGATATATCATTGCTCTTTTTATCCCCATCTGTGAGGCCAATGTCTTTTTTGCTGATTTTCGGTCATTATCAATATCACGCATATTGTTAAGATTAAGCACGCCAGTACTCAGAAACCCCATGCTTGCCGCAGGAAACAGAATGAACCAGTTGAGGCTCAAAGCATTAAGATAATATGTACCCATTACTGCAATCAGTCCAAAAAAAACAAAAACAAATATATCGCCAAAACCAGCATAGCCATAGGCATTGTTTCCAACAGTATATTTTATGGCTGCAACAATTGATACAACACCCAGAGAAAGAAACAACAGGCCTGTAAGCCAATCCGAGCCCAGTGCCTCATAAATCAGCCATATGCCAAATATCAGGCATAATATCACAAAAAGAAGTATTCCCCGTCTCATGGATTTTGGGCTTATTTCTTTGCTTTGTATCGCTCTTGTGGGGCCCAAACGCATTCCATTGTCAGTACCTTTCACCCCATCTCCATAGTCATTGGCAAGGTTTGAAAGGATTTGCAACAGCAGCGTTGTAACAACAGACAGCCATATCACTATCCAATGAAATGCCTCAGAGGCGATGGCAAGGCAACTGCCCATCAATACGCTTGAAAATGCCAGTGGTAACGTCCTGATCCTAAAGGCTTTTATCCAGGGTTTTATATCCATTTGCTATAACAACAATTTCTATTTTTTGCTTAGGGGAATTTAGGATATTTATGAAAATCGGGGTCACGTTTTTCCAGGAAAGCATTTTTACCTTCCTGTGCTTCTTCGGTAAGGTAATATAGCAGGGTTGCATTTCCGGCAAACTCCTGCAAGCCAATTTGCCCATCAAGTTCGGCATTCATCCCTAATTTAATCATCCGTAAAGCCATGGGGCTGCGTTTGTGCATGCTAAGACACCAATCAACGGTTTCATCCTCCAGCTTTTCATAAGGCACCACTTTGTTAACCAATCCCATCTCCAGTGCCTCTTCTGCTGAATATTGCTTGTTCAGAAACCATATTTCCCTTGCTTTTTTCTGCCCTACGATGGCGGCAAGGTAGGAGGAACCAAGACCTGCATCAAAGCTACCTACTTTGGGGCCGGTTTGTCCAAAGATAGCATGCTCACTCGCTATGGTAAGATCACATACAACATGCAAAACATGGCCTCCTCCGATAGCATATCCATTTACCATAGCGATCACCGGTTTAGGCATAGAACGTATTTTTCTCTGAACATCAAGAACATTGAGCCGTGGCACACCATCTTTGTCGATATAGCCACCCTGCCCTTTCACATTTTGGTCGCCTCCGCTGCAAAAAGCTTTATCACCTTCCCCGGTAAGTATGATGGTATATACGTCCTGATCTTCCCTCAGCATCTCCATAGCAGTTGCCATCTCTGTTGTGGTGGTTGGAGTAAATGCATTATAATATCTTGGACGATTGATGGTTAGCTTAGCAATATGATTCCATTTCTCGAGCTTGATCTCTTCAAACTCATATATGCGTGTCCATTCTCTTTTACTCATAGTTCAACATTTTTGTGGATGAAAATACAAATAAGGAAGCAACAATCATCATTCATCAAATAATCTGATGTGTTTAAAATATGCCCTTAAGATTTCAGCATTTTTTTCGGCAGGAGTAAATATCTCAATCACCGACGGCCCCCTGTCATGATCAGTCATAAAAAAATCCGGCAGTTCACTTTCAAGTTGTTTTAGTGTGTCTGCTCTTCGATACTCCAGCCCATAAGTCATTGCAATATGGCGGGCATCCCACTGATGTTTGGCTTCAAAAAATTCTTCCAGGTTTGGTGTGGTATCCGGGCCCGGAATAAACCTGAAAATTCCACCACCTGAATTATTTATTACTATTATTTTAAAATTTGGTTTTAAATAATGATTCATCAGGGCATTTGAATCATACAGAAAACCAAGGTCTCCACTGATCATAACATTTAATTTATCAGAACCAAAAGCATATCCGGCCGCCGTGGAAACCTGCCCGTCAATACCACTAACACCTCTGTTTGATATATATATTATGTCATCTCTGCTTCCAAACAATTGTGAATATCTTACAGGTGTACTGTTGCCCAGATGTAAAACACTATTGGCCGGCAGATGATTTAAAATGCTTTCAAAGACTTTCAGATCCGAATATTCAGCTGTCTTAAGGAAGTTTTGCTTTCTGCTTTCAATTTTCTTTTTACGGCTTTGCCACAGAGTCGAATAATCGCTTTTAACAGTATGCAGTTTGTCACTAAGCACATCCAGGAAAACAGAGCCATCCATACGAATACATTCTGTCAGGCTGAAATATGTATCCATTTTTTCGCCTGCTGGTGATATATGCCAATGTACGGATGGGGGATGTTTTCTGAGAAAGTTTTTAATTAATTTTGAAACTACCTGCCCCCCCAAACTTATCAATATTTCAGGTTTAAATGATTCTGTTTCTTCCTCTCTGATACCTGACACGACATTATCAATGCAGTCAATATTGTTGACCCCATATACATTTGAGGTGGTTTCTGTTAATATGACTGTGTTACTGTTCTTCGATATTTTTTCAAGGCCGTACTTAATTTTTTTGTTCACCGCTGTCTGTCCGGCAATGATCATCACCTTTTTGCTTTTATTCCACCCATCACTAATCTCCCTGATCTTTCTATCAGAAATTCCTGGTAGCCGCTTATCAAATGTTATCAACTTTCCGGAAATCTGTTCATCCGTGGTGTTGTACAAAGGTTCGTCGAAAGGAATATTAATATGTACAGGGCCTGCCTGTGGAAAAACACAATTATTGATGGCCTCATTTATAAGGTTTTCAAGCTTGTCCTTACTTTCTTCACCGGCAATATCAAGTGGCAGCTCATAACTTTCCCTGATAAAGTTTCTGAAAACTTCTTTTTGCCGGATGGTTTGTCCATCACCAATATCGATCATATGTGAGGGGCGATCAGCCGTCAGGACCAGCAGGGGTATTTTCTGATAATAGGCCTCCGAAATTGCTGAAGCATAGTTAAGTACAGCACTCCCCGAGGTACATGCGATGGCAACAGTTTTTTTCTTAGATAATGCCAGACCAAGTGCAAAAAATGCTGCACTGCGTTCATCAACAATATTAAAGGCATTTATTTCTTTTCTGTTTACAAAACTTAAAATTACAGGTGCATTCCGTGACCCGGGAGAAATAACGATATCTGACAATCCGCTTTTAACAAAAATATCGGCAAGAAGGCTAATGCTTTTTTTGTCGGATGTCATCATGCAAATTTCATTAAATTTTCAATAACCGAAAATAATGTCTGCAATTTATTATTCGTTTCTTCCCATTCATTGGTGGGTACAGAAGCTGCAGTAAGTCCACCCCCAACATAGATTTTTATATTATGCCGATTAAGCTCGGCACATCGGATGTTCACAAAAAGCTGTGATTCTCCCTCCAGGTTCCAGGGCCCGAGAAATCCGGTATAAAGCCTTCTCTCATGCTTTTCCACTTCTTTAATCAATTGAAATGCGTTAATCGCTGGCAACCCGCAAACAGCAGGAGTGGGATGTAGCTGTGAAATAAAAGTGCCGATCTTACCAGTTAAATGCTGTTGGTCAATAGAAAAGGTAGTTTTAAGATGTACTATATTGCCCGCCGTAATGGTTTCCGGCCCTTTCGTCTTATATGTTGTGATCCCAAATTCAGATAAGAGGTTTTCGATAAAAACACTCACCAGCCTTTGCTCTTCAATCTCTTTTTCAGCCCACGCTGATGAGTTTTGATATGCCGATAACAGGCGTGTCCCTGCTACTGCCATCGTTAACAGGCTTTTGCCATCTTTTTTTAGTAATATTTCCGGAGAGGCACCTGTCCAAAGGCCGGTTTCCCTACTGTACAACATATATACAAAGGCTTCATCATATTTCTGACAGAAAGCTTTAAAAAGTTCAGCATAATCCGGCGAGGACGAAAGATCTTTGACTGAAACCCTTGAAAGGACTACTTTATCAGTTGTTCCTGATTTAATTTTGTTAATGCAGAACCTGACATCATCAAGATATTCATTACGATTTAGCTGATAATTGCTGATATCATGAGCAATATTTACATCCGGCAGGCTTTTCAGAAAATTTTCCAATTCGCCGGCAGCATGTTCAGCTGTGTGAATAAAATCACTTTGTATTACAAATATTTCATTATTTTCATTAATCTCGAATGGAGCAATAATAAAGCCGCTTATATTATCAATGCTTTGAATTGAAATGCTTGAAAGGACAGGAGATCTTTGTGCAATTATCACAGTATTCTCTTTCTCCGGGTTTTTATAAACGGCAAAGGGGATGCCTTTTTTTATCAGCAGATTAATCAGATATGGATCGGGGCATATCATTTTTTAATAATAAAATTAGTTATTCTGCATGTTGATAATGCCCGTCCTGCATCATTGGATATATCAATATTCCAGACATGGGTATTTTTACCTCTGTGAATTAACTTCCCTTCGGCAAAGGCAAAACCTTTATTTGCCTCTCCGACATGGTTTGCGCTGACCTGTGCGCCTCTGACACTGTATACATCTGTATCAATCATAAGTGATGATCCAATTCCGGCTACTGTTTCTGCCAGAGCAATGCTGGCACCCCCGTGCAATATTCCCATGGGTTGCATCGTCCTGTGGTTCACAGGCATTCTGGCTTTAACATATTTATCATCAGCTTCAAGATATTCAATTTGCAGCTGCTCCATCATCGTACCTTTATTCAGGGCATTGAGCTTATTGAGTAATTCTTCTTTTTCTTTCATGTTTATATCATTAGTCAGTAATAATAGTGCTACTTCTCAGCAATAGTATATACTGTTTGTGTTGGAAAGGCCATGTCTATTCCAAGATCTTCAAAACGGTTTTTGATCTCCATATTCACAATGGTCTGGGCTCCCATGATATCAGCATCTTTCCTGATGTAATAAATGAACAATATGCCCAGGGCAAAGTCACCAAATTCAGTGAAACTGATCACAGTATTCTCTTCCAATGAATCGGTTTTATCAACAATCGCCTGCAGGGCTTTCATGCCATTTTGAACCTTATCCGCTGTTGTGTCGTAGGTAAGGCCCAGTTTGAGCACTACTTTACGACTGGGTTCAGAAGTGACATTTTCAACCATCCCATCTGTGAATTTTGAGTTGGGTATGGTTACGATCCTGTTTTCTAAAGTTTTTAGCCTGGTGCTACGAATGCCAATTTCAGTAATGGTTCCGTCAAAACCATTGATCTTCACCCTGTCATTGATCCTGAAAGGTTTATCAGTGAAAATTGTGATTCCCCCAAAAATATTTGCTACTGTGTCTTTTGCAGCCATGGCCAGGGCCAGACCTCCAATACCCAGTCCCGCAAGCAAGGCGCCAATATTATAGCCAGCATTATTCAGGGCAACAATAATACCCAGTATCCATATCGTTGCCCTGATTGCTTTCCGTATGATCGGAATAATCTGATCATCAAGGTCATTATCTGTTTTCTGGGTCATGGGCACCACATACTCCTGAATGAGAGCATCAACCAGTCTGGCAATCAGCCATGTAATGGTAATAGCAAGCATCAGCCAATAGATCTTGTCAATCCATACCATGATGCTATCAGGAAAGTTCAGGCGTGCCAGGGCAAACCAAACGCCGCCTATGGTAAGTCCCAGCACGATAGGCTCTTCAAGCATATCAACCATAATGTCGTCAAGTTTGGTCTTGCTACGTGATGTTATTTTTTTTACGATTCTCCCAAAAACCCAGTATAAAGCCTTGGTGGCAACAAGCACTCCAATAATGATGGCGAGGGAAATGGCCCAGTCGCCAATAGTGTTGTAATAAAATTCTTTTGCGAAAAATTCACTCATGATTTTATGGTTTTAAGTTATCCTTCAAATAATATTATTGCACAAAGGGGCAAATATAAGAATCAATTGTCAGCATTTGTTCAGGATTTTTCATTGTGATACAAAGACTTAACTTTGCATGAAAGATAGTACGCTTATGAAAGACAATCAAACATATGCAGGAACCTATATAATAAGGGTAGGCGACATCAACTATGGTGGCCACATGGGCAATGACAGGGCCTTGCTATTATTCCACGATGCCAGAATATATTTTCTTGAAGAAAGGGGATTCTCTGAAAGCGATATTGGAGGACCGGGTATCATCATGGGCGATGCACATGTTTACTTTAAAAAGGAAGTTTTCCGGGGTGATGAGCTAAAAATATATGTGCACATCGAAGACCTGCGCGGACTATCATTCCATATGCACTATACTGTGATGCGGGGTGAGGAGGAAGTTATAAATGGCAGTACCAAGTTGATTGCCTTTGATTATAGCCTTAAGAAAGTGGTGGAGATTCCGGAGGTTTTTCTTAGTAAATTAGATATTTGATCTATTCTTCTACTTCATTTTATTGCTTTTACAATTTGTTTTTTATACTACCGCTATGTCACTGAGATGTTGTGACTTGCAGATTCATTCTTTACGGTCTTTAGCGTTTTTGCGCCTTAGTGCCTTAGCGATGAATATTTAGGGGGGACATTTTCAAAACGGGCGAATCTGCGATGCAGGCAATTCAAGAAGCACTGATTGTCCCAGCCCATCGATCTCAATTCTGACTTTTTTCTTTCCCATAATCTCCATCAACTCTCCGCTGATACCTTTCATGGGGCCTGCAATGATGTCAATTCTGCTGCCGGGTTCCAGATCAAGTTCTACATCCGGAAGTTCCTGTCCGGTATCCACAAACTGCCTGATGGCTTCTATCTGTTGTGGTGGAATGGGCACAGCTTTCCCTTCAAAAGTGACGTACCTGACAGCTCCGGGGGTATTCAGCACACCATAATATTCGGGAGGGGTAATATGCACAAAAATATACGATCGAAATAGTGGTTCTTCCACCCATTTTTTTCGATCACTCCATTGTTTAAGTGTCTTTTGCAGGGGGAGATAAACTTCAAAGCCTGCCCTGTCGAGCAAGTCGCTTACCTGCTTTTCAGACCTTGAGCGGGTATATAGCGCATACCAGATTTTTTCTGAAGCAAAAGAAGTTTCCATGTATATGGTGTGCAGTGTATTTGTTTTATTCGCCGATTACAGATCCATGGTTTTTAGTATCGGATGGTAGTCTCCTTTCAGTCCTACAGCTTTTGAATTTCTGATATTATGCACGATCTCTATACTCCTGTGTGCCTCATAGATACCAAATCCTTTTCCGTCAATAATATCACGATAGCTTGTTGTATGTAAGTCGGTGAAGCCTCCGCTAAATTCGATTTCCTCACCTTCCATTGTGATCGACCTGTAGGTTGACAATCCGGCTTTCTTAGCTGCCTTGGGTATGGTTTCTTTATTAAGGCTAAGGTACCAGCGTATACGCGCTTTTTTGAGTTCGAGATAACCTGCCGCTGTTTCTTCATTGACGACATGCACCACATTTTTTTGAATATCTCCAAAAATCCATGTCAGCATATCAAAAAAGTGGACACCAATGTTGGTGGCTACACCACCTGATTTTTGAACATCCCCTTTCCAGGAAATGAAATACCACCTCCCACGGCTTGTGATATAGGTCAGATCCAGATCATATATCTTGTCAGCCGGTCCTTTTTCTACCTGTTCTTTCAGTTTAATGATCGACGGGTGCTTACGTAGTTGCAGGATATTATAAATATTCCTGCCTGATTCTTTTTCAATTTCAGCCAGGGCATCCACATTCCAGGGATTCAGCACCAGTGGCTTTTCACATATAGCATGAGACTGGTTTCTTAAAGCCAGCCTGATGTGTGCATCATGGAGGTAATTGGGAGAGCATATAGATACGTAATCAATTTTTTGTTCCCCTTTTCGACGAAGCTTATCCAGATGTCTGTCAAACCTTTCTGTTTCCGTAAAGAAGGCTGCCTCAGGGAAAAAGCTGTCGATGATTCCTACACTATCAAATCTGTCAAGTGCCGCCACAAGGTTATTGCCGGTATCTTTGATGGCTCTCATATGCCGGGGGGCGATATAGCCTGCAGCCCCGATCAATGCAAAATTATGAACCTTATCCATGCGCTTATAGTTTTACTACTTTGTTCTCACTAAGTATGTATTTTTCTTTGCTTTCAGGGCATTCAGCCTCACCTTTAGCATTAAATTCCAGCCTATGTCCGTATTCGCTCATCCAACCGGCTTGTTTAGCGGGAGCACCAAGCATCAAAGCGTAGTCAGGAACATCTTTTGTGATGACTGCTGCTGCTGCAATGAAAGCAAAACGGCCAATATCATTTCCACAAACGATTGTAGCATTTGCCCCTATTGAAGCTCCTTCTTTTACGATAGTTTTTGCATACTCCCCTTTTCTGACAACAGCACTGCGTGGGTTTTTGATGTTGGTAAATACCATTGAGGGGCCCAGAAAAACATCATCTTCACAAATAACACCCGAATATATCGACACATTATTCTGAACCTTCACATTATTGCCCAGGATAACATCATCGGCTACAAAAACATTTTGTCCCAGATTACAGTTTTCACCCAGTTTGCTTTTACCCATCACATGACAGAAGTGCCATATTTTGGATCCATGACCAATTTCAGCCCCTTTGTCAATGATGGCACTTTCGTGGCAGAAATACTCTTTTTCCATGATATTATATCTGTTTACACTATCATTCCTGCTCCCACCGTTACGTTGGTTGCTTCATCAATCAGGATAATAGCACCTGTTTTTCTGTTTTGTCGGTAAGAGTCGTAGAAAAGTGGTTTGGTTGTCCGCAAGGATACCCTGGCAATTTCATTCAGGCTAATACTTTTGTCGTCAGTGATTTTCTCCAATGTGTTCACATCAACTTTATATTTTACATCTTTTATCAGGCAACGGGCATCTGAGGTAGTATGTTTAATGGCGTATTTGCCGTTCAGCATCATGGGTTTGTCACTCATCCAGCACATCATAATATCGATATCCTGTCCTATCTTAGGGCCATTATTTTCTTTTACGATCATGTCGCCTCTGCTGATATCGATTTCGTCTTCGAGGGTGATAGTTACAGATTGCGGAGGAAATGTTTCCTTTAAGTTTTCAGTATGGCTTACGATAGACTTTATTGTTGAACTAAATCCGGAGGGGAGTATTTTAACTTTTTCTCCAACCCGGAATACACCACCGGCAACTCGTCCTGCATAGCCTCTGAAGTCGTGGTATTCATCACGTTGTGGTCTTACTACATATTGCACCGGAAAGCGTGCATCAATATGGTTATGATCGCTGCCGATATGGATATTCTCAAGGATATATCTCAGGGTTCCTCCCTGGTACCAGAGCATCCTTTCTGATTTTTCCACAACATTATCTCCTTTCAGTGCGCTGATCGGTACAAAGCGGACATCTTTCACGGCCAGCTTGGCCGCAAAGGCTTTGAAATGCTCTTGAATCCTTTCGTAAACCTCTTCCTTATAGTCAACAAGGTCCATTTTGTTTACACATACAACAATATGGGGTATCTGTAACAGTGATGCAATAAATGTATGCCTGAAGGATTGTTCTGTCACACCATTTCTGGCATCGATCAGTATAATGGCAGCATTGGCGGTAGAGGCACCGGTGACCATGTTTCTTGTGTATTGAACATGTCCGGGCGTATCGGCAATGATAAATTTACGTTTTGGTGTTGCAAAATACCTGTAAGCCACATCGATGGTAATGCCCTGTTCACGTTCTGCCCTAAGGCCGTCGGTTAACAGCGACAGGTCGATGGTTTTATTTCCCTTTTGGATGCTGGCTCTTTTTACCGCTTCGATCTGGTCTTCAAAGATAGATTTGCTGTCATAAAGCAGCCTGCCGATCAAGGTACTTTTCCCATCATCCACACTTCCTGCTGTGGTAAAGCGCAGAAGTTCCATGTCGAGATATGCTTTGCTTGAGAATTCTTTTTCTTGCTTCATAATACCAATTATTGAAATAATAAATCCTGCACCGCTATTTTAAAAATAGCCTTCCTTTTTACGGTCTTCCATGGCAGCTTCCGAGCGTTTATCGTCGGCCCGGCCACCCCTTTCTGTTACCCTTGTTGCTGCAATTTCCTGAATAATATCTTCCAGAGAATCAGCTGTTGAAATCGTCAGGCCCGTGCATGAAATATCGCCAATTGTCCTGCACCTCACCTTTTTACGTTCTACTTTTTCCGAAGGTTTACGCTTCATAAAGGAAGCAGCAGCAAGCCATACTCCGTCACGTTCAAACACCTCACGTTCATGGGTGTAATATAAATGGGGGATATCAATATTTTCCATATAGATATATTGCCATACATCCATCTCGGTCCAGTTAGAGATCGGGAACACCCTGAAATGTTCACCCATATTTTTTTTGCCGTTAAAGATATTCCATAATTCCGGGCGTTGATTTTTGGGATCCCATTGCCCGAAATCATCCCTGTGAGAGAAAAAACGCTCTTTTGCCCTGGCTTTTTCTTCATCACGCCTTCCTCCACCTATAGCAGCATCGAATTTATTTTTTTCAATAGTATCAAGCAATGTTGTTGTTTGTAAAAGATTGCGGCTGGCGTTAATGCCTTGTTCTTCCACCACTTTTCCATCATCAATCGACTCCTGAACCGAACCAACGATCAGCTGCGCTCCGATCTTCTCACATAAATTATCCCTGAATGTGATGGTTTCACCAAAATTGTGGCCAGTATCAATGTGCACCAGGGGAAAAGGTATTCTGGCCGGCCAGAATGCTTTCACCGAAAGATGAACCAGTACAATTGAATCCTTCCCTCCGGAAAATAATAATCCAGGCCTTTCAAACTGGGCAGCTACTTCTCTCAGCACATAAATTGATTCAGCTTCAAGCTCTCTCAGGTGGTTAAGGTTATATCTTTTCATCTCTTCCATACTCGGATCTATTTAGTCATTCAAAGTAATGTGGGGCAATATGTAATCAACGATCTTCTGAACTGATTCCTTCACTGGCATTTTATCTGTTCTAAGCTCGACATCAGGATTTACCAAGGGCTCAAATTGGGTGTCCACACCCGTGAAATCCTTAATGATCCCTGCTCTTGCCTTCTCATATAAGCCTTTAACATCCCTCTTTTCACAAACAGAAACAGGTGCATTAATATACACACTGATAAAATCATCTTCACCAATAATCTCTTTGGCCATGTTTCTGATTTTCTCTGTAGGGCTAATAAAACTATTGATTGTAATAATACCACAATTGATAAACAGCTTTGACACCTCCGCAATTCTCCTGATATTTTCCAGACGGTCATCCAGAGAAAATCCCAGGTTATTATTGACCCCTGAACGTATATTATCGCCATCCAGCACCTGGCAGATAAAACCCTGCTGGTGAAGTTCCTTTTCAACACCTTTTGCGATCGTTGTCTTTCCTGAACCAGATAAACCAGTTAGCCAAATTACTTTGCCTTTCTGGCTCAGCAATTTCTCCTTATCAGAACGTTTAAGAATTTTATTAAATACGGGGAAAATGTGATTGTTTTCTTTTTCCATATATTTGTATTCACAAGAATTTTTGCAAAAATAAAGGAAACTTCCCAATAATAAAAGCATAGATAGCTACTTGACCAAAACTGAACTGTGAGGTTATGAATGTCTTACATACTATAATCGTAATTACAGTACTCCTTTTCATCATCGTGTCGCTTTATAGGGGCATCATGGGTCCGGGCTTTACATTTTCAACGGCGGTGATCGTTTTGGGTCTTTTCGGCATCCTCACTCCCAGAGAGATCATGGCAGGTTTTGCCAATGTACAGATAGCCATTATCCTGTTATTATTGATTATTGGAGATATGATCAGGAAAACTTCTGTGGTGGCCATTCTGTTCGACAGGATGTTTAAAAAATCCAGGACCTATAAGGGATTTATGTGGCGCATGAGTATTCTGGTGGCAGGATTTTCAGCATTCCTCAACAATACGCCTATTGTAGCTATTATGATGCCTTATCTGTATCGTTGGGGGAAAAAAAATAACATAGCCGTTTCAAAATTGCTTATCCCTCTTTCCTATGCTGCTATACTTGGGGGTTGTGCTACACTAATTGGAACTTCAACCAACCTTATCGTAAACGGATACGCTGAGGATCAAACACTGATCCCGCGAGATCTTTCCCTCAGCCTGTTTGACTTCTCTATTGTAGGTGTGCCGATGATCCTGATCGGGGTCATATACCTGATCTTCTTTTCTGAAAAACTCCTGCCTGTCAGATTAGATGCCATGGAAGATTTTACATCAAAATCGAGAGAATACATGGTTGAAGTGATTGTAAGAAAGAATTCCGGCATCATTGGCAAGAGTGTAGGTGAAGCCGGTTTGCGTAATCTGAAGGGTTTGTTCCTGGCCGAGATCATCAGGCAATCAGAAGTGATCAGGCCCGTATCGCCCGCAACCCTGATCCGGGAAGGAGATATCTTATTATTTGCCGGAGACACACAGACGATCGTTGAAATGATCGATGGTGATTCGGGCTTACAGCTCAAGCAGGTGGGCATGTTTGTAAAAAAGCCACATACGGAAGTACTGGAAATTGTGATCTCACACAACTCAACACTCATCTCCAAAACCGTGAAAGAATCTAACTTCAGGGGAAAATACGATGCTGCTATTATTGCCATCCACCGTAACGGTGAAAAGATCACCGGTAAAATAGGAGAAGTAAAGTTGAATGCAGGAGATGTTCTATTACTGCTGGTCGGTGACGACTTTAACGGTCTTTCATCAGAAACCCTCGATTTTTACCTGATCTCGAAGATCAAAGACTTCAGGAAGCTTGAGCTTTATAAAGTAATTACACTGCTGGGAGGAACAGCACTGGCCATTTTTCTGCATGCCACGGGTGTTTTGAATTTATTCCTCGGATTAACTGTACTGCTTGTTATTGTGATGCTGATGAAAGTATCTTCACCAAAAGACGTACATAAAAGCCTTGATCTCAACCTGGCCATAATCATTGCGCTTTCGCTGGCGCTGGGAACTGCCATGGTAAAAACCGGGGTAGCTCATATGATCGCTGAATATTTTATTAAAGCATTGCACCCATTGGGAGAAATTGGCATGCTGGCAGGAATCTTTCTGATCACAAACCTGCTGGCGTCATATATAACCAATAAAGCTGCTGTGGCCCTGATATTTCCGATCTCACTGACAATGGCTTATGACCTGGCACTGGATCCCATTCCTTTTATACTGATCGTAGCCTTTGCTGCCGCTGCTAACTTTATTACTCCCATCGGTTACCAAACCAATCTGATGGTGTATGGTCCCGGAGGATATACTTTCAGGGATTTCTTTAAGATTGGTTTTCCACTCACTCTCTTGTATATGATCGTTACGGTAACGATACTTTATTTTTACTATCTGGCGTAGGCTTGAAATTATGGATTAAGGATTTCTTATTTCTTCAACCCACGTTCTGCACTACCAATCGCCACTAATCACTGATCATTTGGATTTCATCAATCAATACAGATACCCGGCCATAATTAACCTTTAATAATCCTTTTTATCATCCCCGGTTTTTCAACATCGCGATCGTCAGTATAATAGCCGTAACCGTAACCATAGCCGTAACCATAGCCATAACCATAGCCATAACCGTAGCCGTAGCCGTAGGATGTTTTACCAAGTTTCACATCGTTGATCAGGATGCTGATCTTGGGAAGGTCACGTTTTTCAATATCCCTTATGATAGAAGCAAATACCTTTTTATTCGTGTATCCCTGCCTGACCACAAAAATGTCATTATCCGTATATTTCATCAATAGAAAGGCATCAGTGACCAGACCCAGGGGGGGGGTGTCAATGATGATAAAGTCATAAATTTCTTTTAATCGGGCAAAAAATTCATCTGTCTTCTCTGAAGCTATCAACTCCGACGGGTTGGGTGGAACGGGACCTGCCATGATCACATCCAGGTTTTCGACTGGTGAAGTCTGAATAATTTCATCGAGGGAGTGTTTGTTGATCAGGTAGGAGCTGATCCCCTCAGTA
>JBDLIJ010000017.1:0-27766 GCA_039714935.1 Bacteroidota bacterium
CTACCTGCTGGGCATTATCGGTGAGGGCATGCTCAGGATCAATATGCGACTCTATCATCAATCCATCCATGCCCAGGTCGAGGGCTTTCTGGGAGATTGATGAAAGCAGCTCGCGCTTTCCCCCTATATGGCTGGGATCACATAAGACGGGCAAATCCGGAAACTGTCTTTTAAGCTCTATCGGGATCTCCCACAATGGCAGATTACGGAATGGCTTACTTAAAAAAGCATCAAATCCGCGATGTACAGCAGCCAGGTTATAAATACCTGCATTTTGCAGTCGCTCTATTCCTCCTGCCCATAGGCCGAGATCAGGGTTTACCGGGTTTTTAACCATCACACAGATATTGCTGCCGTTCAGCGCCCTGGCGATCTCGTCTACCATAAACGGATTTACCACTGTTCTGGCGCCAATCCATAAAATGTCAATGCCCGCTTTCAGGCATGCCTCCACGTGGGACGGAACAGCTATCTCTGTGGCAAGCTTCAGGCCCGTGCGCTCTTTCACTTCAATCAACCAGGGCAAGCCCCGCTCACCAACACCTTCAAATTCACCCGGGCGTGTTCTTGGCTTCCACAGCCCGGCTCTGTATGCTTTAAGACCCGGGATGCCTGAAAAAGCTTCGGCAGTGCGCAACACCTGTTCTCTGCTTTCGGCAGCACAGGGCCCGGCAATGAGAACAGGCCTTTCGGTATTGTCTAATAATTTGTTTTCTGGTGCCATATTGAAATCTGATGTGCAATGGCAAAAATAATATTTTTAAGCTGGGAAACTTAATATTTTGTAGAAGCTATCCATTGTATCAAAATTGATTAATTTTGCCAGTACAATTATGTATAAATGGACAAAGCATTGAAAAAAACGGATATTGTCGCACTGGTAAGTGCTGATAAGACTAATGTTAAAGTGAATGCCAAAGGATGGGTACGTACCAGGCGGCAGAGTAAAAATGTTGCTTTTATTGCGCTTAACGATGGATCTACCATCCATAACCTGCAGATTGTAGCTGATGTGCAGAAGCTTGGTGAAGATCTGCTGGCTACCATCCATACAGGTGCTGCCATCTCAGTGAATGGTATCCTGGTTGCATCAGCAGGCAGCGGACAGGCGAATGAAATCCAGGCAGAGGAGATAGAAGTGCTGGGTGGGGCAGACCCCGAATTATATCCGCTACAGCCAAAGCGTCACAGTCTTGAGTTCCTGAGAGAGAAAGCACACCTTCGATTCAGGACTTCCACCTTTGCTGCGATAACACGGATACGTCATGCCATGATATTTGGTGTTCATAAATTTTTTAATGACCGGGGCTTTTATAATATCCATACACCCATCATTACCGGGTCTGATGCAGAGGGTGCCGGGGAAATGTTCAGGGTAAGTGTACTTGATCCAAAGAAGCCACCATTGACTGAAGATGGAGATGTTGATTACAGGGAGGACTTCTTTGGCAAGGAAACAAACCTTACTGTTTCAGGACAGCTTGAAGCTGAACTTGCTGCACTGGCGATGTCAAAAGTATACACCTTCGGCCCTACCTTCAGGGCTGAGAACTCCAATACCTCACGGCATCTTGCCGAATTCTGGATGATCGAACCGGAAGTGGCATTTGCAGATATTCATGATAATATGGATCTGGCAGAGGATACATTGAAATACCTTGTCCGTTACGCATTGGACCATTGCCGTGATGATCTTGAATTCCTGGATAAACGACTGCAGGATGAAGAGAAACATAAAAAGGCCCAGGACCGTTCACCCATGAACCTGATCGAAAGACTGGAATTTGTGCTTGCTGAGGAATTTGAAAGGATAAGCTACACGGAAGCGATAGATATACTGAGAAATTCAAACTATAATAAGAAGAAGAAATTCAACTACGTCATTGAGGGCTGGGGAGCTGACCTTCAGTCGGAGCATGAACGCTACCTCGTGGAAAAACACTTTAAAAAGCCGGTTATCCTCACGGATTATCCAAAGGACATAAAAGCTTTTTATATGAAGCAGAACGATGATGACAAAACCGTACGTGCAATGGATGTTTTATTCCCGCAAATCGGAGAAATCATCGGAGGATCACAACGGGAAGAGGACTATGATAAATTACTCAGGCGCATCAGGGAGATGGAGATCCCCATTGACAGTATGTGGTGGTATCTTGAGACAAGACAATTTGGCAGCGTTCCACATAGTGGGTATGGGCTTGGCTTTGAACGGCTTATGCTCTTTGTGACAGGAATGGGAAATATTCGTGATGTGATCCCTTTCCCACGCACGCCTCAAAATGCTGAGTTCTAAAAAATAAGTCTGATATTCGACTTAATTTAGGTTGTTTTTTATCTTCTATTTTATTATTTTCGGTGATATAAATAAGCACAAGGCAAAACTGAATCATGTTAAATCAACGTCTTCAGCAAAAACTTCTACAGAAGCTGTCACCACAGCAGATCCTGCTGATGAAACTGCTGCAGATTCCTTCTATGGCTTTGGAACAAAGGATAAAACAGGAGATAGAAGAGAATCCTGCCCTGGAAGAGCTTGGAGCCCTGGAAGACGATTCTGCCGACATTATCAGCGACAGTGATGATGCCGGTGCTGATTTAAAAGAGGATGAATATGATAGTAAAGATGACGAATTTGACCTCAATGACTACATAAGTGATGATGATATCCCGTCATATAAGCTCTCAACAAGTAATCAGGGAGCCGATGATGAAAGAAAGGAAATTCCCTATGCTTCCGGCCTGAGCTTTCAGGATATGCTTTTATCACAACTGGGGCTCAGGGTGCTCACTGAAAAACAAGCTGCCATTGCCGAAACCATCATTGGAAACCTGGATGATTCGGGTTACCTGCAAAGGGACGTCAACGCTATGGTTGACGACCTGGCCTTCTCACAGAATATACAGGCTTCGGTTGATGAGATCCTTGAAGTTCTTTTTATCGTGCAGGAGTTTGACCCGGCAGGCGTAGGTGCACGAAACCTGCAGGAGTGCCTGCTGATCCAGCTGCGACGGAAGGAAAAAGATCGGAATCCGACAATACTGCTGGCCATACAAATCCTTGGTAATTACTTCAATGAGTTTGTGAAAAAGCACTACAGTAAAATCATGAAGAAGGCAAAGATCGATGAGGAGCAATTGAAAGAGGCACTGGAGGAAATCTTAAAATTAAATCCAAAGCCGGGCAATTCACTCAGCGAAACTGTGAAGACCAATCAGTATGTCATCCCTGATTTTATTATACACAATACCAATGGCAACCTTGAGCTCGCACTCAACTCAAGGAATACTCCTGAATTACGACTCAGCCGTACCTACATGAACATGCTTGAGGCGTATGCCGAGAACAAGAAAGACAAGCAGAAGAAAGAAGCATTCATGTTTGTAAAGCAAAAGATTGATTCTGCCAAATGGTTCATGGAAGCAATACGTCAGAGGCAAAACACGCTATTTGTGACGATGAACGCGATCATGAATTATCAGCAGGATTATTTCCTTAGCGGAGATGAAACAAAATTAAGGCCTATGATCCTGAAGGACATTGCAGATATTGTGAGCCTCGATATTTCAACCATCTCGAGGGTGGCCAACAGCAAATATGTGCAAACTCCTTTTGGCACATTTCTATTGAAGAGTTTTTTCTCGGAATCAATGCAAACAGAATCCGGAGAAGAAGTGTCAACCAGAGAGATCAAAAAGATTCTCAGTGAGTGCATTGAATCGGAGAACAAATCCAAACCCCATACCGACGAGCAACTCACCAACATCCTGAAGGAAAAGGGATATAACATTGCCCGGCGTACGGTTGCCAAATATCGTGAACAACTTAATATTCCTGTTGCGCGATTGCGTAAAGAACTTTAATGAGCCGGGATCATTGAAATCCATTATTTTTGTTGCCTAAATCATAAAAATGGAAGTACGTATTGCAAAGATCATATCTGTCATCTTTCACCCCATCCTGATCCCAACCTACATCATTGCAGTGCTGATAAACCTGAATGTTTTTTTTGCTTTGATGATCCCTGAAGATGCCAAAATAAAAATTATTACACTGGTTTTGCTCGCTTCGGCCATCTTTCCGGTCATTGTACTTTATGGTATGTACAGGCTTAAATTGGTGCGGGACCTGATGATGGAAAACAGGGAAGAACGCTTATATCCTTATATTGCTACATCCATTTTCTTTTTCCTGACCTATTATTTAATATGGCAACTTAGACTTTCCCCTGTTTATTATTACTGTTTGTTGGGAGCAAGTGTATTATCAGTCATGACACTGCTGATTAATCTTAAATGGAAAATTAGTGCTCATACCGTTTCAATAGGAGCTGTGCTGGGAGCATTTGTTGGTTTGCAAACTGTACTTATGATTGACCTGCTCTGGTTGATTGCTGTAACAATATTAATATGCGGAATACTGGGTTTTGCCAGATTAAGAGTGGGGAAACATACCCAGGCACAGATCTATGCTGGCTATTTCCTGGGTTTTGCTGTTATGTATTTCCTGATCCGGTACTACTGATTCGAATTTCGGATTTCGAATATCAAAAGGGAACAACAGCAACACCAATGCTAATGGGGTAAAGCTGTGGTCCTTTATCAAGCATGAATACTTTAGACAGCTGGTAATATAGTGTAACATTGAACCACTTATATCCAAGCCTGAGGGTAGGGCCATAGCGCCAAGTTTCGACCTGGCTGATATCTTTCTCCTTCTCTTTTACATTTACCTTATCGGTTGTGATGGTCCCGTCATCGGCTTTAAACATACGATTCCCGATATACTTTGTATGTGAGTTGATCATATAGCCAAATTTAAAACCTATTGCAATACGAAAATGCTTCTCGGTTTTATACCTGAACTCTAGTGGGACATCAATATATGCCAGGCAGATCTTGCTTCTTTTATAGCCTACATCATCAGGGACTTTCATAAATGAAATTGAGTCGGCTTTCACATCATCAATATAATTGTCGCTATACATATTGTGTGTGCTCACGCCTATACCTCCTGCCAGATAGATATTACTTTCTTTTATCTGGTGATTATACATTCCAAATACCTGTGCACCCTGGTTGATTGTTCTTACTTTCATGTCGGGGGCAAGGCCCTGCCAGATATCTGTTGAGACACCAACACCTATATTGAATTTCCTGATGGTTGATTCCGTATCTACCTGAGAGTATCCCATTCCGATGATCAAAATGCCTATTATTGTTATAATGGTCTTTTTCATAGCAACAGCCTGTTTATTGAGCAAAGATACAATATATTTTCAGGGGCAATAAAAAAGGCTGCCCTTTTGAGACAGCCTTTTTTTGATAATCCTACCCAAGAACTTATTCAATAATAAGTTTTCGGACTTCAATAGCTTCATCAATATTAAGCTGTACAATGTACATGCCTGTGATAAAGTTTGAAGTATTCACCATTATCTGGCTATTATTAAACTCGCCTGAATATACTAACTGACCCATATTGTTATATATTCTGACTTCATTAATAATCTTTTCGGATGCGATTGTGATCTGATCCTTTGCTGGGTTCGGATATACTTGTGTATTGGACATTGAGTGCTCGTCAACGCCTATGATCACCCAACCATCACCAAAGCAAACATCATCGTAATATGCACCGGGTGCACCACCACCATCAGCGCCGTAGTAGTCTATACCACCAATGGTTTCTGCATTTACAAACTCAAGGATCACTACGCCATCAAACAATACCTGAGCCAGGCCGGCGTCCAGGTCATAATTGATTTCTACCAGGAACCATGTGTCCTGGCTGTAATCGAAGGTTTCAGAACTCTGGCCTTCAAAATGGCCTGTGCCACCATCATCAAAGTTTAATTCAAGGTTCCAGCCAACACCAGGTGCTGGTTCTGTCTGAACATTGAAGTATCCTGAAAATCCTGATGGTACAAACATATAGTGTGAATACAACCATTGGCCTGTTGCCAGTGGGTCATCACCAAGTTGAAAAATAAGGTCGACAGCACCGTCATCAACAACGAAAGAGTTGCTGGGGCTGTTAGCGTTTGCATCAGTAACAAAGGCATCATCAGCTCCACCAGGGGTTCCGCCCCAGGTAGTCCAGTATCCGCCAAGCTGTCCGGCTACATAATCGCCAGCGATTAATGCGTCAAAGTCTTCACATGGTGGAGGTGGTGTATATTCCATGAAACATACATCATCGAAATAGCACAAAGGATCGGCCTGACCTGCCCATGCATAGTAGTTAGCACTAGCAAGTGTCATAGCTCCCGGATCGCCAAATGTACCCAATGACCATAGCCATTCAACAACAAGCTCACCATCGAAATAGTACTGAGCTAAGTCGGCATCAATGTCAACGATCAGTGTGTTTGAATGCCATTCATCAAATGTAAATGTCCATGTAGCTGCAGTCTGGGCACCCGCATCACAGGTTGCTGTTCCGTCAGCTTCAAACATTGCCTGGAAACCCCACTCAATACCAGGGGTTACATCTTTCTGCAGGTTGAAATAACCGCAGTATCCATCAGCAACATACATCATATTGCTATACTCCCATTTACCGGAAGTAATATTCTCATCAGCAAATAATTGAACGAGGTCGGAACCACCTTCAACAACGAATGAATTTGCCGGGCTGTTTGCCTGAGCATCGGTGATCAGTGCATCTTCTGCAGATCCCGGATTGTTGGACCATGTTGTCCAGCCGTCTACTACAACTGCAACATAGTCGCCAGCGGCATAGCTGTCGAAATTTTCACAGTCACTACCACCGGCACCCGGATCAATAACAAGGTCATCGATCATAAAGACGAAAGCATCATAAGATACACACTGGATAGCGACATAAATATCACTTCCTGCATAGGCAGAAAGATCAAAGTTGTATTCTGTCCAGGCCATGGGAGCTTCAATATAGCTTGACCCTGAGATTACAGTAAACTCTGATGGATCAGGTGTTGTCGTTGATACGGCAACATTGAATCTCTCAAGGCCATACTGGTCAGTATAGGATTTTGCCCAAAAATTAAAGTTAGCACCCCCGTTAACAGAAACTAAATCTGAAATGAACCAATCATCATTTCCTTGGCCACCATCAGGGACTGATGCCAGACAAGCACCGAATTTTTCTCCGGCGTGTGGTTGAATTTCATCATCATCTGTCAATGGCGGGTCAGTTGTAGCTGGATTGAAAACAAGATAGGCTTGCGGATCGCCTGAACCTGGCCAGGTAACACCTGTCATCCCATAGGTAGGTAGCCCATCAAGGTCAACTACTGTCCAGGGAGTAAAATCCATTGACCAATCATCTTCAGCTTCGAAGTCGATAGAGTAGCTGTCGGCCATAAGAGCATCTGAGGCTTTGGCAATGTGCACAACAGGATTTGTTGATTCTAAAATATTGGTTGTTTTAGAATGCATTGCCTGCCCTAATACTACTTGGTTGATGAAAAAAACTGATACAAACAGTACCAGCAAAGAAAGCGTAAATTTTCTCATGTGTGTTAATTTTGGGTTAGTAATAAGTTGTTCGTTCGCTCAAATGTAAGCAATACTTCCTTAATGACAAAATACCTTAAGCCGAAAATATTGCATAAACCTGCCCCCTACCCCCATACGTATATGGAAACACGCTAATGATAAGACCATATCCTCCGTTCGTTAATATTTGTGCAAATCACATGTATACAGGGATTATATTAGTACTGTTTTTACAGATAAACTTTCGGCGAAATACTTCCTGCCACATAAGTTTTAGTTAAACATTACATTAGGCGAATGAGGCCGGTCTGAACAGCCGGCCTCAATTTTATGAAAGAGCGGTATATGCCTCATCTTTTGTTATTTAGATATCATATAAATTGCATCCAAGAAATGATCCCAACCCATATATGTAGAAATATTAATACCTTCGTGGCGAATAATTATTTTTGTCTACATTTTATAAAAAATCAGATCTTTAAACAAACTTATTATGAAAAGAGTATTACTAATCCTTACTATTGTATCCCTTACTTCAGGTCTTTTTGCCCAGCAGGTAGATCGTGAGAGGGTAATTGTTGAAATTGGAACCGGCACCTGGTGCGGGTATTGTCCGGGTGCAGCCATGGGGGCTGATGATCTGGTTGCCAATGGTTGCGATGTTGCTGTTATTGAATATCACGATGGGGATTCATTCGCAAACGCTTTTTCAGGCCACAGAATCTCATATTATGGTATCTCAGGCTTTCCTACTGCTTTATTTGATGGAGGCAATAGTGTTGTTGGCGGGAGTGCTACATCAAGCATGTATGGCAGTTATCTCCCGGTATACCAACAATGTATCGCGGTCCAATGTGATTATGAAGCTTCTATATTCGGGCAAAACACAAGCGGTTTAAATTATGATGTATCGGTTGTATATGATCTGGTAAGCGGAACACCTCCGGCTAACCTTACTGCTCACCTTGTCCTGACAGAATCAGAGATCCCTTATTCATGGCAGGGACAGACGGAATTGAATTATGTATGCCGTGCAATGTATCCAAATGAATTTGGTACGACTATGAATTTTGCCGGGGGCAATCAGCTTGTAGTTAACTATACTTTCACATTGGATGCAACATGGAATACACAGCATATTGAGCTGGTTGCTTTCCTTCAGGATGAATCTGGAAAAGCAATCTTACAGGGCAGCATGGTACCCATTGAGAACCTGATCCCTCTGGCTGCATCCGCAAACTTCAGCGCCAGCTTACAGCAGCCTTGTGAAACTACAACTGTTGACTTTTATGATGAATCACTGGGATTGATCACTTCATGGGATTGGTACTTCGAAGGTGGAACTCCGGCAACCTCATCGGCTCAAAATCCAACCATAACTTATAATACTCCGGGTTTTTACGACGTTCAGTTAATTGTGGATGACGGTTCAGTGATCGACACCATGCTGATGCTTGATTATATTGAAGTGATTACCACTCCCGTACAGGCAAATGCTCCAAGCGGTCCTGTTGATCTCTGCAGCGGTTATGATGATTATACATACACCACAAATAGTGTTCCTTATGCAATAGATTATACCTGGGCCATTGATCCTGCTTCAGCTGGAACAATAAGCGGTAACGGCACAAGTGCTACGGTAGATGTTGATCCGGATTATACCGGCAGTATGGATGTAACAGTCAGGGCGGATAACCAGTGTGGTGACGGAATATGGTCACAGGCTCTTGTAACTACTGTTCATTATACGCCCGAGGCATTCTGGATGTCTGATGGCAGTAGCTATTGTGAAGGTACCAATGGTGTTGAAGTAACATTGGATGGTTCTGAAACAGGCGTTGACTACGAACTGTATCTTGATGGAGATGCCACAGGCAATATTGTGGCAGGTACCGGATCAGTCTTAAGTTTCGGTTATCAGACTGATAACGGGATCTATACCATTCATGGCTATACAACTACCTGCGAACAGATCATGATGGGGAATGCATATATCTTTGCAATTGGGATTCCCGGTCAGGCGGCCATTCCTACCGGTGATGATGTTGTTTGCTCAGGAGAAGAAACAGATTATTCTACCAGCGGTGCAACAGATGCTGAAACATATGTATGGACTCTGGATCCCGTTGATGCAGGCACAATAACAGCTACTGATCTTGATGCTACTGTCCTGTGGAGTGCCAGCTATACAGGAACTGCTACCATCACAGTGCAGGGGATTAATGAGTGTGGCGATGGTGTCGTATCAGATCCTTTAGAAGTAGAAGTTAATGCCCTTCCGGAGCCGTTAATATCAGGCGATGAATTTGTATTTCAAAATACTACACATGTTTATTCAAGTCCTGAACATACAGGTGCAAGCTATAACTGGACAGTTACAGGTGGTGCCATCGACGCCGGACAAGGTACATATGAGATTACTGTTACATGGGGAGGACCTGGTACAGGATATGTGAACCTGACTGAAACTTCATCTGCACAATGTGAAGGGGTTGCAGCAGAACTCATCATTAACATCGATCCTGTTGGTTTAGATGAATCATTTATGAATAAAATATCCCTCTATCCAAACCCGGTCAGAGAGGTATTAAATGTTGAATTATATGCTGAGAAAGCATCAACGCTTAATGTTCATGTTGTGAATCAGATCGGACAGATTGTTATTAGCAAGACTGAAAACCTGATGTCAGGCAATAATAAATTTACCCTTAATACAGCAGATCTTCAGAATGGCTATTATACTGTTAAGCTGATCGCTGCCGATGGAACGATCGTTCAGGAGAAATTTATAATTATGAAGTAATTTTAAAAAGGACCTGTGAGGTTGCCAACCTCACAGGTCATTATTATGAAGAATATTCTTGCTCTGTTTATTATTATCTCCGTATTTGTGTTGTGGAGTTGCTCAGGCAATAGCCACGGAGAGAAACAAGCAGGCTCTGATGATCCCACAATTGCCGATTCAAAGCAAGCCGATAATTCTGATGAAAAAAACCCTCCTGCATATTACAGCCCTTTTGATAGCAGATACTCTGGTGGCGGCTTCTTTGCCCTGATAGACGGACAATATGGAAGCCTGAGCTTTGCTGATGGTAAGTGGCAGGGCTTTCGTGATAATGGGCTTGATGTAGTGATAGACATGGGAGCGAAAATGAAATTATCAAGCGTTTCAGGTAATTTTCTGCAAAATCATGAGACCTGGGCATTTTTGCCTGCATTATTTGTTGTATTGACATCCAATAACATGCAGGATTATTCTTTGCAGGGTGAGATAACAACAAAGCCTCCTGCTGAATTTCAGGAGCCGGGAGCTTTTCTTATAACTGTTGATAGTTTGGATGTTGAAGCAAGGTATGTCAGGGTTCAGGCAAAAAGCATCGGGCCGATCCCTGAATGGCATAACAAAGCCAAAGGAAAACCATCCTGGATCTTCATTGATGAGATCATTATTGAATAAGTATAATTTTATTTTAAAAGCCTCATAATTAATTATCTATACTCAATGTGTAGATATTGCAAGGAGGGAGTATGTATAATGTTTGCAAATATTATTGCTGGCTTTAGTTATTATTATTTCCTTTACTCATTAGTATAAATTAATTGACCGTGAAATGAAGAATATGAAAAAGATTATATTCAGTATGCTTGCCCTGGTCCTTTTAATGGGTGTGAATGCCCAATCATGGAATTATGTGAGCAGCACAGGAACTACTTTTATCCTTTATGGAATGAGTTTTCCTCCTGGCCAGAATGATGTTGGTTATGCATGTGGTATGCAATATACATATGATGCTGACGGGATTATCATAAAAACAACTGATGGCGGGGATAACTGGACACAGGTTTGGCCTGCATCAGGTGATATAGATGGCTTGCAGGGAATCTGGTTTATTTCTGACTCTGTTGGCTTTGCCGGTGGATGGAATAATTACTTCATTAAAACGGCAGATGCAGGCGCTACCTGGACGCCGGTTTCCTGTGGGACAAATGTCTGGTATTATACCGATGTTGTTTTCTGGGATGCAAACAACGGTGTTGCCTGTGCATATATGAATGCTTCCGACCAATGTGTTTTTGTCACAGCGGATGGGGGTGATAACTGGACGCAGGCTTCTTCCGGAGTGCCTGGCACCATGATGGGAATAGCTTATGCCGACCAGAATACACTTTTTGGCGTAAATACTGGCGGAAATGTTTATAAATCCACCGATGGAGGTTACAACTGGACAGTTTCCAGTACACTGCCCGCTCTTTTGTTTGGAGTTGAATTTGCTGATGTAAACTTTGGCGTTATTGGTGCGGAAGAAAAGATTTTTGCTACCAATGATGGAGGGTCCAGTTGGACAACATATACTACAGGCTATGAGAATTTTTACGCTACCAAAGCATTTACAGATGGAACGGCATATGTGGGCGGAACAGATGAAAACATTTATGTAACTAATGACTATGGTGTCACCTGGTCAACCGAGCACAATGGTTCTGGATCATCAAGCCTGTACAGGATCAGGTTTACTCCGAACGGAACGCTGACTGCATGTGGCTCCGGCGGGACGATCATACAGAAAGAGCCTGTATTACTTGCGGCTTTTTCAGCCGACAATACAGATGTATGTGAGGGTGATGTTGTGAACTTCACTGACCAGTCTGTTGGAACACCAATCTCCTGGGACTGGACTTTTGAGGGTGGTACACCGGCAACATCCACTGTTCAAAATCCTTCCGTTACTTATAACACTGCCGGAACATATGATGTCACCCTGGAGGTATCCGATGGATCACTTGTAAATACCTCCATCGAAACAGATTATATTTCTGTTTCCGAAATTCCTGCACAGGCCACCATCCCGGTGGGACCGGATACGGTATGTGAAGGGGAAATGGTTGATTATACCACGACCGCTGTCCCCGGCGCCACTACCTATACATGGGTAGTTGATCCTTCTGATGCAGGTAGCATTGCAGGAGCAGGAACAACAGGAACATTCACTGCAGCTACAGACTGGACTGGAGATTACATTGTAAAGGTCATGGCTGAAAATGCCTGTGGTGCTGGTGCTTATTCCCCTGACCTTAGCGCTACATTATTTCATACCCCTGAATCTTTCATACTTGGAGGCGGCGGAGGATATTGTGAAGGATTATCCGGCCTGGAGCTAACGCTGGATGGGTCAGAAACCGGAGTGGATTATGAACTTTTCCTCAGCAATGTTTCTACCGGAATTATTATTGCAGGTACAGGTGACAGCATCAGCTTCGGGTATCAAACTGAACAGGGCCTCTATACGGCATCAGGATTTACGGCCAGCTGTTCGCAGGATATGATGGGCCAGCCTTATATTTCTATCATATTAATGCCTGTTGATCCTGATATTCCTGTCGGCCCTGATGCCGTATGTAATAATGCTATAACTACCTATACTACCACAGGCAGCCAGCATGCAGATACATTGATATGGGTCCTCGACCCGGCTGATGCCGGAACACTCACCCCTGGCACTGACCTGGTGGAGGTTGAGTGGAGCGCAAGCTTCATCGGTACGGCATACCTTTCATTATATGGAAGCAATGAATGTGGCGACAGCTCCCCTTCCCCGGAATTAGAAATAACCGTGAATGAGGCTCCGGCTCCTGAGATATCAGGACTGACAGTGGTTTGTGAAGATGATGTTACTGATTATTCAACAATTGAAAACCCGGGAAACACATATGCCTGGGTGGTTGAAGGAGGAAGCATCACCGCAGGGGCAGGAACAAACCAGATCACCGTTCAGTGGGGAAGCTATGGCATGGGATACGTCAGGGTATTAGAAAATAATGGAACATGCGTCGATTCAACAGAGAATTATGTAGTGCAAATTGATGAATGTCCGGGCATTGATGAAATGGCCGTAAGTGAAGTCAGGCTTTATCCAAATCCTGCCAATACGACGATCACCATTGAATTTCAAGGAGGCAATGAGAAGGAATATGAGCTGAATGTTTGGAACATACACGGTAAACTGATGGAGAGCGCAATGATTACCACCGGCCAGGATCATCTGGACCTGAATGTGTCTGATTATTCTGCCGGAACATATTTTATTGAAATGAAAAATCAATCAAAAACATATAGCAAATTAAGTTTTGTTGTTAATCATTAAGCAGGATTAACATTTCTGAAATGCCGGGAAAAACATTATTTTTACCCGGCATTTTTTATCTTTCTAATAAAAATTTATCTTATGAAAAAATTAATTCAGTTTTTCCTGCTGCTTTTTCTTTCCCTTAGCTTATTTGCTCAGAGAAATATTGAAAAGAAACTTAAAGTGCTTGATGCCTATTATGAGCAGGCAATTGCCGACTGGAATGTGCCAGGCCTGGCTGTGGCGATCGTTAAGGACGGAGAAATCATATTTTCAAAAGGATATGGCACCAGAAATATTGAGACAGGGGAGGAGGTTGACGGGAACACACTTTTTGCTATTGCCTCTAATTCGAAGTCGTTTACCTCAGCGGCCCTTGCTATGCTTGTGGATGAGGGGAAACTATCGTGGGATGATAAAGTAAGAACATATTTGCCATGGTTTGAGTTATATGATCCGTATGTCTCAGATCATTTTACCATCCGCGACCTGCTTACACACAGGAGTGGTTTAAAAACTTTTAGCGGAGACCTGCTCTGGTACGGGACAGACCTTAGCCGCAGGCAAGTTGTTGAAAGTGCCAGGTATCTGGAACCTACATACGGCTTCAGGGATGGCTGGGGATACAGCAATATTATGTATCTGGCCGCAGGACTGGTTATTGAGGAGATTAGCGGCATGAGCTGGGATGATTTTATCCGGACTAGGATCCTGGATCCATTGCACATGGATCGCACCCGAAGCTCAACCCATGATCTCAAGGGAATGGATAATGTTTCATCACCCCATAATGACTTTAATGATGGTCTGATCACCATTGAATGGCTGAACTGGGATAACATCGCTCCGGCAGGTGCATTGATCTCATCAGTGAACGAGGTTTCAAAGTGGCTCATTTTTCAAATGAACAAAGGGATCACTGCCGATGGGGATACACTCATTGACAGCCGCCGCTTCAGGGAGATGTGGGAAGCCATGAATCCGCAGAAAGTCAGTGCCGGCGCGGAAGCACTCTGGCCTTCAACACACTATAAAGCGTATGGCCTGGGTTGGTCCACTTTCGACTATCATGGCCGGAAAGTAATTGGCCATGGCGGCGGTTATGACGGGTTTATTACCAATACCACATTCATCCCTGAAGAGAAATTAGGCATGGTCATCCTCACCAATAAAAATACAAGCCTTTATTATCCGCTGAAGTTTAAAACACTCGATATTTTACTCGAAAGCGAGCTGGAAACAGATTGGAGTGGCGACTTCCTGGAAAGAATAGAGCAGAGAGATGAATATGCAGAAAACAGGAGGATTAAGGCGGAAAATGAACGGGCGAAGGATTCAAAACCTACACTACCGATTGAAGACTATCTGGGCGTATATAACTGCAAAATGTATGGTGATGCCAGGGTCTACATGGATGGAGAGCAGATGATGGTGCACCTTGAGCCCACGGAGATCTTTATCGGACACCTCAGCCACTGGCAGTATAATACCTGGAAAGTGGAGATGAAAAATGTTCCGGCCCTGGCTTATGGTCTTGTAAACTTTATTATTGATGATCAGGGTGAAGTGGTGGAAATGCAGATCGATATTCCCAATCCTGATTTTTATTTCACCGAACTGGAGTTCCTGAGGGTTGAGGAGTAATTAATTAAAAGACTTCACTGGCGATTTTCTGGATATTATCTGATTTGCCCATGGTGAAATAGTGCAGAACAGGGGCTCCTCCGGAAATGAGTTCCTTAGATTGATGGATGGCCCATTCAACCCCAAGTTGTCTGACTTCAGCATTATTATTACACTTCTCGACCTCAAGCTGTAATTCCTCAGGGATTGAGATATTGAATGTCTTGGGCAGGGTCAGCAATTGATTTCTGGTAGAAATAGGTTTGATGCCCGGAATAATGGGTGCCTTAATGCCGGCATTGCGGCATCTGTCAACAAAATCGAAATACATTTTGTTATCGAAAAACATCTGTGTAACAATATATGAAGCACCTGCATCAACCTTCTCTTTCAGGTATTTTATATCGGCCTGCAAATTTGGCGATTCAGCATGCTTCTCCGGATAACCGGCTATGCCTACAGTAAAATCTGTTGGCGATGTATTCTTTAATTCTTCATCCTGGTAAATGCCACTGTTCAGGTTCATCACCTGCCTGATAAGGTCTGCAGTATATTGATGTCCACCCTTGGTAGCCCTGAAAAGTTTTTCGCCGGGAAGGTTATCCCCCCTGATGGCAAGCAGATTTTTGATGCCAAGAAAGTGCAGATCTATAAGTCCGTTTTCAGTTTCATCCACGGTGAATCCACCACAAATAATATGAGGAATGACTTCCACACCATACTTAAACTTAATGGCTGCCGATATACCAACCGTACCGGGCCGCTTACGTAAAACTTTTCTTTGGATACTGCCATCATTGCGTTCTCTGAACTCCACTTCCTCCCTGTGATATGTCACTTCAATAAATTTAGGGCCAAATTCAATGAGCGGGTCAATGGTGTCATAGATCGACTGGATGTCCATTCCCTTTTCAGGGGGAAGGATCTCAAAGGTAAACAGCGGACTGCCCTTGGCTTGTTTTATGGCTTCAGTTACACGCATATGTTAATAACAATGCAAAGATGGGAAAGTTTTTTATAAAAGAGGTTAGAGGTTTGAAGTCAGAAGTCAGAAGGATCTTACTGTATTGTATTTAGATTATAAAAGATTTTGTTTTAATAACTTCTCAGCTTCTTCATCTTTGACAGCTTTTCTGTTTGCATAGTCACTGACCTGGTCTTTATCGATCTTTCCAAGGTTAAAATATTTTGAGAAAGGATGCATAAAATAATAACCGCTCACGGAGGCGGCAGGGTACATGGCATAATTTTCAGTGAGGCTGATGGCGGTTTGCTGTTCTACTTTCAGTAAGTTGAATAAGGTCCTTTTTTCTGAATGATCAGGGCATGCAGGGTAACCTGGTGCCGGCCGGATGCCGGAATAATGACCCTTAAGCAGTTCTGTGGTGTCTGCTTCCTCACCTTTGGCATACCCCCAGATCGCTTTTCTCACTTTTTGATGTATAAGCTCAGCAAAAGCCTCCGCCAGCCTGTCGGCCATGATCTTTAGCATGAAGCTGCTATAATCATCGCCCTGCTTCTCATAATGCTCAATCCATTTTTCTATACCTGCGCCTGTGCTCACTGCAAAACCACCCATATAATCTGTTATCCTGCTTTCGGCGGGAGCAACGAAATCAGCCAGGCAAAGGTTTGGCAGCCCGGCTTTCTTGTCTTCCTGGTTTCTTAGAAAATGAAATGTTGCAAGCTTGTCTGTCAGTGATTCATCTGCATAAAGAACCACGTCATCTCCCTGGCTGTGAGCGGGATAAAAACCAACTACCCCTTCTGCCATAAGCATCTTCTTATCAATAATGTTGCGAAGCATGTTTTGCCCGTCATCAAAAAGCTTTTTTGCCTCTTTCCCTTTTATCGGGTCGTCAAAAATCGCAGGGTATTTCCCGGTGACCTTCCATGCATGGAAAAAGAATGTCCAGTCGATATATTCACTTATTTCTTTTAATGAATAATCATGGAAGTACTTATTTCCTATAATCGAAGGGCGGTGGGCTTTTACTTTTGTCCAGTCAGTCTTTAACTTATTTTCCCTGGCGCTGCCAAGAGCGATCAATTTCTTTTTTGTTTTCCCTGTTTCGTATTTTTCCCGAATGAGCTGGTATTTCTGCTTTACCTCCTTGCAATAGCTCCCAGACCTCTCTGATAGCAGACGTGAGAGCACTCCCACCCCACGAGAGGCATCTTTTACATGGATCACGGGGTAGTTATAAAGAGGGGCGATCTTGACGGCAGTATGAATCTCAGAGCTTGTAGCACCGCCAATTAACAATGGAAGCTGCATTCCTTTTCGTTGCATTTCTGCTGCCACATATGCCATCTCTTCCAGTGATGGTGTGATCAGGCCGCTCAGGCCGATTACGTCTGCTTTCTCTTCAATTGCTGCTTTCAGTATTTTCCCGGCCGGCACCATTACTCCAAGATCAATCACATCATAATTATTACAACCCAATACAACACCGACAATGTTTTTTCCTATGTCATGAACATCTCCTTTTACTGTTGCAAGCAAGATTTTTCTTTTCTGGCTAGGCTGATTTCCGTTTTCTTTTTCCTGTTGTATATATGGCTCAAGAAAAGCTACTGACCTTTTCATGACCCTGGCACTCTTTACCACCTGTGGAAGAAACATCTTGCCTTTGCCAAAAAGCTCACCAATGATATTCATTCCGTCCATAAGAGGTCCTTCGATCACCCCCAGGGCAGAGCCCCGCTCCTGTCTGGCCTCTTCGGTGTCGGATTCTATATGGTCCATGATCCCTTTGATAAGTGAGTGTTTTAACCTTTCAGCTACAGGAAGGGAACGCCAGGCCTCTTTCTTTTTTTCTTTATCGGGGCTTGATTTTATATTTTCCGCATAGGTGATAAGCCTTTCGGTTGCATCATTTCGACGGTTAAGGATCACATCCTCAACAAGATTTAGCAGGTCTTCAGGTATCTCATCATAAACCTGAAGCATTCCTGCATTTACAATTCCCATGTCAAGGCCTGCCTGAATGGCATGATAAAGAAAAGCTGAATGCATGGCCTCTCTCACCACATTATTTCCCCTGAAGGAGAATGATAGGTTACTGATACCCCCGCTGACTTTTGCCTGAGGCAGCTTATTTTTTATCCATTCTACCGCCTTGATGAAATCAACAGCATAGTTATTATGTTCCTCCATGCCTGTTGCTACTGTCAGGATATTAGGGTCAAAAATGATATCATATGCAGGGAACCCGACTTCCTCTGTCAGGATACGATACGCTCTTTCACAAATGCGGATCTTATCTTTATAGCTTACGGCCTGCCCGTCTTCATCAAAAGCCATAACGATAATGGCTGCACCATAGCTCATGATCCGCCCGGCGCGTTCTTTGAATATTTCCTCCCCATCTTTTAAGCTGATAGAATTCACGATCGCTTTACCCTGCACGCATTTAAGCCCTGCTTCCAGCACCTCCCATTTTGATGAGTCTAACATAACAGGTACCCTGGCGATGTCAGGCTCAGCGGCAAGGAGGTTGAGAAATTTTTCCATGGCCTGCTTTGCATCAAGCATGGCATCATCCATGTTGATATCAATGATCTGAGCGCCATTTTCAACCTGCTGACGGGCAATCGAAAGCGCTTCTTCGTAATTTTCTTCCTTGATCAAACGGGCAAATCTTGATGACCCGGCAACATTCGTTCGTTCGCCGATATTGATAAAATTACTCCCTTCATAAGCTAACAATGGCTCAAGGCCGCTTAGTTGCAGGGAATATTTATTTTCAGGAACCTGCCTGATATTTGCTTCATCTGCCAGCCTGGCAAATACACCGATATGCTCTGGCGTAGTACCACAGCAACCTCCGATAATATTGACGTAATTGTTATCCAGAAAGTCCTTCATGAGTGGGGCCATCTCTTCAGGCGTATCATCATATTCTCCGAACTGATTCGGCAAGCCGGCATTAGGATAAACGCTGGTATAAAAAGGAGCCTTTGCCGATAACTCCTCAACAAAAGGCCTGAGTTCTTTAGCACCCATAGCACAGTTTAAGCCTATGCTTAGCATATTGATATGTGATACAGAATACAGGAAAGCTTCAAGGGTTTGCCCGGACAGGGTCCTGCCGCTGGCATCGGTGATCGTGCCGGATACCATGATAGGCTTATCTGTCTCCCCGGACTTCAGGAGATCGTTGATTGCAAAAAGGGCTGCCTTCGCATTCAGTGTATCAAAAATGGTTTCAACAAGCAAAATGTCAACCCCACCATCAACAAGCCCCCTGGCCTGCTCATAGTAAGCCTGGTATAATTCATCGAAAAGAATAGAACGAAAACCAGGGTTGTTTACATCAGGTGATAAGGATGCCGTTCTGTTGGTAGGGCCTAATGCTCCTGCAACATAACGTGGCTTAGATGGGTCTTGGGTAGTAAACTTATTGGCCGCAAGCACAGCCAATTCCGCAGAGACTTTGTTCATCTCGTAGACCAGGGATTCCAAGCTATAATCGGCCTGGGAAATAGAAGTTCCGTTAAACGTATTGGTTTCAATAATATCGGCCCCGGCTTCGAGGTAGGTTTCATGGATCTCCCTTATGATGTCTGCTTGTGTGAGGGAAAGTATATCGTTGTTGCCCTGGAGATCAAGGGGATGGTCTTTGAATCGTTCACCCCTGAAATCAGATTCATTCAGCTTATATCGCTGGATCATGGTTCCCATGGCTCCATCCAGCACCAGTATGCGGGTTTGAAGCAGTGAACGTATGTCAGGTCTGGATACCATAAACGAGTTTTTGTTTTTGCAAAGTTATGGAATTCATATATTTGCTGAAAGCCTTTGAAGATGAACGGAGATCCAAAGCTATATAAGACCCTCGCCGACCTGGGCATTCAATATCAGTACCATGAACATCCTCCCGGCCCTACTGTTGAAGAGGCCCTGAAATACTGGAAAGATATCGACTCAGCTCATTGCAAAAATATCTTCTTCCGTAATCACAAAGGTAATAAGCATTACCTGGTGATCAGCGACCACCGGTATAAACTTGACATTCGTGACCTGGAGCAACGCTTAAAACAGGGGAAACTAACTTTTGCTTCCCCTAAACGTCTTAAAAAATATTTGGGACTGGAAGGTGGTTCCGTATCACTTTTCGGATTGATCAATGATGAGGAAAATCATGTATACCTTTTCATTGATAAAAACCTTTTAAAGGAAGAGCGGCTTAGCTTTCATCCCAACATAAATACTGCCAGCCTTGTTATCAGCCTGCATGACATGAAGAAATTTCTTGAGTGGTCGGGGAATGGGTATGAGTACATTTCATTATATGACTGATTAAACTATTTCTCAACATTATTGTTGATAATGATTAGATTCCCAAATCATTTCGTAGCTTTATGTATATCAAATCAATAATAGCCATGAGAACTTCCTTTCGATTTTTGTTAAGCATGATCATGCTGTTCACTCTGGTAATTTCTGCATATAGCCAGGAAAAAGAAGAGAAATCACCATTAAGCTCATCCACATTTTCGGGCTTCGAACTGAGAAATGTTGGCCCGGCCATGAAATCCGGGCGAATAGCGGATATAGTCATTCATCCTGAGGATAACAGTATTTGGTACATAGCGGTCGGATCTGGAGGAGTGTGGAAAACTGTTAATGCCGGAACTACCTGGAAACCAATTTTTGATAAGCAAAAAGTATATTCCATTGGCTGTATCAGCATTGACCCGAATAACCCGCATACCATCTGGGTCGGGACCGGAGAAAATGTTGGGGGCCGTCATGTTGGGGTCGGTGATGGCGTGTACAAAAGCGATGATGATGGAGCCAGCTGGACCAATATGGGACTTAAAGAGTCGCAACATATTTCTAAAATAATTATCCATCCGGAGAATTCTGATATCATCTGGGTAGCAGCCCAGGGACCCCTATGGAATAAGGGGGGCGAAAGGGGCTTGTATCTGTCGAAAGATGGTGGAAAAACCTGGGAAAAGACCCTGGGTGATGATGAATGGGTCGGTGTTACGGATATTATCATGGACCCACGCAATCCTGATCTCTTATATGCTGCAACATGGCAACGTCATCGTAATGTTGCTGCCTATATGGGTGGGGGCCCGGGATCAGCCATTCATCGCTCAACAGATGGTGGTGCCACCTGGATAAAACTTAAAAAAGGATTGCCTTCCTCCAATGTGGGAAAGATCGGCCTGGCCATATCTCCACAGAAGCCCGATATTATTTATGCAGCCATTGAACTTGACAGAAGAACGGGAGGCATATACAGATCAGTGAACCGTGGTGCATCATGGCAAAAGATGTCTTCAACGGTTTCCGGAGCTACGGGGCCTCATTATTATCAGGAGCTTGTTGCCAGCCCGCATCAATTTGATAAGATATATTTGCTGGATGTGAGAGTGCAGGTTTCGGAGGATGGAGGGAAGACCTTTCAGCGCATGAAAGAGCGAAACAAGCATTCCGATAATCATGCCATGACTTTCAGGTCTGATGATCCTGATTACCTGCTGGTCGGTACGGATGGTGGATTATACGAATCCTATGATGACACAAAGACCTGGAGGTATATTGATAATTTGCCGGTCACACAATTTTATAAAGTTGCTGTAAATAATGCCTGGCCATTTTATCAGATCATTGGTGGAACACAAGATAATGGGACACAGATGGGAGTATCTCAAACAGATCAATGGCAAGGTATCACAAATGCAGATTGGACCATGATATATGGTGGCGACGGACATCAGCCTGCTACTGAACCCGGAAACAATGATATCGTATACTGTGAGTCGCAACAAGGCTATTTAGCCCGGGTAGACCTCATAACAGGTGAATCGGTCAGCATCAGGCCTCAGCCGCTTATGGATGAGCAGCATGATCGTTTTAACTGGGATTCGCCGATACTGGTAAGTCCACATTCGCCAACAAGAATTTACTTTGCCTCCCAACGCATATGGCGCTCTGATGACAGGGGTGATAGCTGGACTCCCATATCAGAAGACCTGAGCCGTGATCAACAAAGGCTTACACTTCCTATCATGGATCAAACCTGGAGCTGGGATGCTACCTGGGATGTGGATGCCATGTCGCAGTATAATACGATCACCTCTCTGGCAGAATCACCCTTAAAGGAAGGCCTGATATATGCCGGGACTGATGATGGGTTGATACAGATAAGTGATGATGGTGGCGAAAACTGGAATGAAATTGAAGTGGGCAGCCTACCCGGTGTGCCCGCAACGGCTTTCGTAAATGACATTAAAGCTGACCTGTATGATGAGTCAACAGTATATGTTGCCCTTGACAATCATAAATTCGGGGATTTAAAGTCATATCTTTTAAAAAGTACTGATAAAGGAAAAAGCTGGAAATCTATTGCCGGAGATATGCCGGAAAATCACCTGGTATGGCGCATTGTACAGGATGTCGTGAAGCCGGAACTTATGTTTGCTGCAACAGAGTATGGCATATTTTTTACTATTGACGGAGGGGAGAAATGGATAAAACTGAAAGGTGGTGTACCAACGATCTCCTTTCGTGACCTGGTCATTCAAAAAGAAAGAAATGACCTTGTGTGTGCATCTTTTGGAAGGGGGTTTTTCATTTTAGACGATATCAACCCTCTCAGGGAAGTAACAGAAGAAAAACTGAAGGAAGAAGCAAGCCTGTATCCAGTCAGAGATGCCTGGCAATATACGTTCCGCCTAAGTGCTGGTTCACAGGGAGCAGGGCATTACACAGCTAAAAATCCTGAATATGGTGCTGTGATCACCTACCACCTGACGGAAGGATATACCTCGAAAGAATCAAAGCGGAAAAAGAAAGAGGCAAAGTTGATCAAGGATAAAGAGCCATTGGAATTCCCTGAGTGGGAGGTATTAAAAGAAGAAAGGCTGGAGGAAAAGCCAAAGGTCTGGCTGACGATTAAAGATGAGGGCGGACTCATCGTAAGAAAGATAAGTGCTCCCGCCGGCAAAGGCTTTCACAGGGTGGCATGGGACCTCAGATATCCTGCCTGGGGAGCCATCGACATCCATCAGGAGCGTTCATCAGCTAATTGGACTCCAGGGGGAACTCATGTATTGCCCGGCACTTATTCGGTTACAATTTCTAAGGAAGTTGAGGGCAGGATCACAGAGCTTGGCGGTGCGGTTGAGTTCAATGTGATCAAATTATATGAGGGAGCTCTTACCGGCAAGGATCCCGTTGATGTGCAGCAATTCAAGGGCGAGATAAGACTGATGAGGGAAGCCACCTCTGCAGCATCTATTGTGCTCGGTGAAGCAAGCAAGAAACTGAATGGGATGCAAACGGCACTTTCTCGTATGTCTGAACCAGTTGGAGAATTATATGAAGAACTATATCAGATGAAAAAGGAACTGGCTGAATTTGAAGAGCAGGTTTATGGTGATCCGGCTAAGCGTGAGTTAAGCCAGTATGATTACCCTACGGTGATGCAGCGATGGAGCGTTGCAGCCGCCGGAGCAAATAATCTTTCGTACGGGCCTACAAATACTCAGGTGATGAGCCTTGAAATTGCCAGAGATCAATTCACCTCCCTGAAAACCGATCTCGAACTGATCGTAAATGAGCAGTTACCTGCACTTGAACAAAAAATGATTGAAGCAGGGGCACCCTGGATGAATGGGATGCCGCTTAAATGATTTATGATTAACGATCAACGATTTCAGATTTCAAATATCAGCCGGGATTATTTAATAACGACTTCATCCACAAACAACCAGGCAGGATCCTCTTTTCCGGGATGCCAGTCGGGACACTTGCCTGTATTAATTACATTGATCTTGATATATTGGGCAGTGAACGCTCCCTTATATTGATAGGATTCCCTGGTTATGCTGAGATCCTTTCCAGCTTTGCTAAAGTCTTTTGCATCTATAGCTGAAAAGTTTTTCATATCCTTAGATGCAAATATTTCCACCCTCTGTGGCGGGAAAATCCAGGATGCCTGGTTTTTCAGGAAACTGATTTCGATATTTTGGATATCTTCCTGTTTTTCCATGTCGATATAAATTTCAAGATCATCACCATGAAATCCCATCCAGCTCTCATCAGTGAATTCCAGTGAGGCAAGGTAGCCATCGGTAAGGGCAAATTCCGATCCGCCCGGATACCTGTGGCTGGGCTTGTTCTTTATGGTATACTTTTTACCTATTGCCAAATGGCTTATGCCTTCTGCTACCATCCTTAGCCTGCCAGGCGATCGGTTTGTATTCCCCCTGACACCCATTGTCCTGTCGCCAAGTGCAAGCCTTACGCTGTCAGCCATACCAAGCAATTCCTCTACTTTATCCGGAAACTTTTCAGATACATCTTTGCATTCACTGATGTCATCAACCAGATTATATAACTCCAGTCCGGCCGTGCCACGTGCATAAGGGCCCGGAAATCCATCATTTCCTGGTTCAACGCCTTCATAGGAACGGTATTTGTGAGGAACAACCAGTTTCCAGTCACCGCGCCTGACAGCACATAATCCACCCTGGTAGTAATAAATAAATTCCTGTCTGGGCTGAGCCCCATCTGTATTTTGCAGAAGGGGTAAAATATTTACGCCATCGATTTCTTTTTCAGGCAGGGGCGCTCCGGTGATGGCAGCCAGTGTAGGCAGGATGTCCAGCGTGGAAGCCATTTTGTTCATCGTAAGGCCACCTTTAATCAGCTCAGGGTAATACATAATGCAGGGAACCCTGACACCACCTTCCCAGGCGTTTCCCTTTCCTTCGCGGAGTGGAAAAGCAGAGCCGGCATGGTTTCCAAAATTGAGCCAGGGGCCATTATCACTGGCATAAATGATCAGGGTGTTGTCTTCCAATCCTAACTCTTTGAGCGTAGTCATGATTTCACCTACCGACCAGTCAACTTCCTGCATAACATCCCCGTACATCCCCTGTTCACTTGATCCCCGGAACGCATCGTTTACTGCCAACGGTACATGTACCATGCTGTGGGCCAGGTAAAGGAAGAATGGATTGTCAGGATTTCTTTTTATAAAATCAACAGCCCTTTCAGTATATAAGCCAGTAATTTTGTTCTGTTCTTCCAGGCTCTCAAAAGTATCTATCACCGAGTCGTTTTCAATAAGCGGCAATGCTGGATAAATACTTTTAAATCCTTCCGAGAGGTGTTTACCATCATATCCCACCGGCCACATGTCGTTTGAATAGGGAATGCCGAGGTATTCATCGAAGCCATAATTCGTCGGATAGAATTCCGGTACGCTGCCCAGGTGCCACTTGCCTGCCATGCAGGTGGCATAGCCCTGGTTTTTCAACATGGAGGCTATAGTTTCTTCTTCCCGGTTAAGCCCGGTCATGGCATAAGGTGATAGCGCTCCGCGAATACCCACTCTCTGGGCATAACACCCCGTCATAAGCGATGACCTGGAAGCACTGCATACAGCTTCAGAAACATAGAAGCTGGTAAAGCGCATGCCTTCATCTGCCAGCTTATCAATGTTGGGGGTTTTAAAATCCTGAGCACCGTAGCAGCCCAGATCAGCATAGCCCTGGTCGTCGGTAAAAATGATGATGATATTGGGTGGAGCGGCTTCCTTGCGGCTACAAGCTGCTGTTACAGCCATGATCATGACAACTAATAAAGCGGGAATAAGTTTACTTTTGAATTGCATTGAATTTTGAGTTTATGGGATGAATTCAGCCTTCTCAAACACAATATTAATAAAAAAAGGGCTAACGATACCGAAAGCCCTTTGTGAGTTAAGCTAAAGATTTATCTTTTTATGAACTTCTTAAGTTTTATCTCATCGCCATCCTGAACATGGATAAAGTATAATCCTTCATGGAGGTCGGTAATGCTGATCTGCTCATGTCGGGTTCCCATATTGAATGATTGTATCAAATTTCCGATAACATTATAAATGTTAACTTTCACATTCTCCTGGTTCCCGCTAACTATGATATTAAGAATGTCATCAGCAGGATTTGGATAAATACTTAGTTTAAATTGATCATCTGATGGTTTGAAAACATCGCCCCCGGCAGCATACAGTACATCATAATCTTCCACTTCACCATTAAAGCCAGTTTCACATGATGATGGGGATCCGCCGGTCTTCATGGTGATCCGCATTCGGTCAGGGCTGACTGCCTCAACATCTGTTGGGATAGAAATGGATTTAGTATAAGTTCCTTTCTTATTATTTGCAACCAGAACAGTTTCGTCGGCATCAGTAAAGTCCCCATCATTATTAAAGTCGATCCATATCCGCCAGAAGTTCCTGTTTGTCGCAACATGAGGTGTCAGGGATACATTGACAGTTGATCCCGGGATAAATGTGAACGAAGGGGTCGTATAATAATCATAGCCACTTGTACTACCCTGACCAGAGTTATGTGTTACGCCATCTATGATAATACTCTCGATATAATCACTGGTATTATTGGCTGTTGTAACACAATATTGAACACTTGAGCTTACTTCAATATAATCATACTTTATCAGTTGGTCTGAACCCTCAGCATTGGTCGCTGTTAATCTTACATCATATATTCCTTCAGTAGCATATGTGACGGATGGATTTTGTGCTGTACTTGTTGCCGGGGTACCTCCTTCAAAGACCCATGACCAGCTTGTGGGATCGTAAAGGGATTCATCCGTAAAGTTTACAGTTCCTCCGATTGTCACAAGTGTATTATCTGCTGAGAATTCTGCCTCGGGTGCTTGTGGTATGGGTGGTTCAAAACTAATGGTATAGTCTTCTACTTCACCTGAAAAACCAGTTTCACAGGAGGTGGCGTAGGCATTATATTTCATGGTGATACGCATCCTGGTAGTGCCGCTTGCATCGGAAGGTATATTCAGCGTACTTATAACAGCTGACTTCTTCTTGGGTATTTGCAATGCCAGCTCACCAGCATCATCAAAGTCGCCGTTATTGTTATAGTCTATCCAGATACTCCAGTACTGGAATCTGCTACGTCCGGCAAAAGCAGGCGTCAGGGTAATGGTGTTTGCACTTCCTGGATCGAGATTAAAAACAAATCCGGTGAAATCCTGGTATCCAATTACTCCTGCGGACCCTGAACTATTAAGCTGACCTGCAATATCAATACCTGATATCCACTCATATCCTGCACCACCACTGGAATTACAATACTGAATATCTATTACGTGAATAATAATTGTTTTTAAGTGTGAGTTGCCACCTTTGAATACTTCAAGGCTTACGTTATAATCTCCGGCTGTGTTATAGGTAATCGTCCCCGGGTCAGCTGATGTTGAAGATGCCGGGAAACCACCATCGAATGTCCATAAATAGGTATCTGCACAGCTTGAAAAATTTGTGTAGTTGATACTTCCACCAACCGGAATTGTTGTTTGACTGGCAGTGAAATCAGCATTAAGAGCCTGAACGCTAATATAGGCAGTTTTAGTTTCTGTATCGCTGTTTGATCCGTCGCTAACTGTTAATTCAACAGTGTAATCACCAGGAGTGTCATAAGTGACAGCAACAGGTTCCTGACCTGTAAAAGATTCCGGAGCACCTCCCGTAAAGGTC
>JBDLIJ010000018.1:0-26410 GCA_039714935.1 Bacteroidota bacterium
ACCAATTCAACCAATTCAACCAATTCAACCAATTCAACCAATTCAACCAATTCAACTATTTATCCATGAAACTCCTCACCAACATCTTCATCTGGTTCTTCGCCGTGCTGCTGACCGCCACCGTACTTTTTTATCAACGCATGACGGGGCCGACCTATCCGAAGCGCGGTTCAACGGAGATCGGAAATGATAAGATTTCATATAAGCTGCTGCGGTCATGGGGGAATGAGAAGGAGGAAGCCGACCGAAAGGGAGCAAGGATCACCGTCGATGTTGAAGATTACGGTGTTCAGGGGGAATGTAAATATAAAAGGTTAGGTACCGCTGATGAATGGACAATAGAGGACATGCAGCGTGAAGGTGATGAGCTTTTTGTATACCTGCCTCCCCAGCCGGCAGCAGGAAAGCTTTTGTATCTGATCAGCCTGGAGAAGGAAGGTCAGATCTATGCCCTCACTGAAGAACCTGTGGTTATCAGGTTTAAGGACTATATACCTGGCTGGATCCCGCCTCCGCATGTCTTGCTTATTTTTCTGGCCTTGCTGTTTTCTACCATGACAGCTGTTGAAGCCTGGCGCCGCGGAAAGCATGTATTTGTTTATGCCGCCATTACAGTTATCTCTATGCTGATAGGGGGGATGATCATGGGGCCCATGATGCAGAAGTATGCCTTTGGCGCTTACTGGACAGGCTGGCCTTTCGGGCAAGACCTCACCGACAATAAAACCCTGGTGGCATTTGTCGTTTGGGTGATCGCCTTTTTTGTGCTCAGAAAAAATCCAAAAAACCGCTTTTGGCCGATTTTTGCAGCCTTTGTCACCATTGCCATATTTATGATCCCGCACAGCGCCCTTGGATCAGAATTTGATTATGCTGCCGGAGAAGTCGTTACAGGAAGATAGCTCATATGATACTTGCAATCATTATCATTACATCCGTGATCTCGGTCATGGCATTCAACAACCCGCAATTATTGAACAAGCTTCAGTTTAATGCATACGCCATCAGGCATCACGGGCAGGGCTGGCGGTTTTTAAGTTATGGCTTTGTGCATGCCGGCTGGGCACACCTGGCCATCAATATGTTTGTGTTGTGGTCATTTGGGAAAATTGTTTATTTGCTGTATGGATATCACTTCGGGAAGCTTGGGATACTATATTTTTTGCTTCTTTATATCGGAGGGATCATGTTTTCTGTTCTCTTTGATTATGGCAGGCATAAAGATGACAGCTGGTATAATGCGGTGGGTGCATCAGGGGCCGTGTCGGCAGTGGTATTCGCCAGCATTATCCTTTATCCTGCTGGTGGGATCTATCTTTTTTTTATTCCCATTGAGATACCTTCCCCGGTATTCGGGATATTGTATCTGGTCTATTCAGTTTATATGGCCCGTAGAGGCAGGGATAATATCGGTCACGATGCCCACTTCTGGGGCGCCATCTATGGCGTCATCCTGACCATTGCGCTGAAACCTTCTCTCTTCCTTTTATTCATTGATGAACTTACGAATATATTTTAGCGTCATTATTATTTTTTATTAACTTGCCAGCATGGAATATAACTTAAATGAAAAAGCAGTATTGGTAACCGGTGGCTCAAGAGGCATTGGAAAGGCTATTGTTCAGGCGTTTGCGGAGGCTGGCGGGCGTGTTATCATCCATTACAATAAGAATAATATCGCGGCTGAAGAAACACTGGCTACACTTCCCGGCAAAGGCCATATCCTTATCCAGGCCGACCTTTCCGATCCGGATGCAGTATTTGATATGGTGGAGAGGATCAATAGTGAAAGTGTTCAAATAGATGTACTCGTCAACAATGCCGGTATCTATGAGGAAGCGGATATGCTGGACCTTAGTTACGAAGAATTCAGAGAGCACTTTAGTAATACAATGAATACCAACCTCATTGGTGTGGCCAACCTTTCTTTTCTGATCGGAAAGGAGATGGTGGCCCATGGGGGAGGAAAGATCATTAATATCTCTTCCAGGGGCGCATTCCGGGGCGAGCCTTTTGCGCTTCCTTATGGCGCCAGCAAGGCCGGCATGAACTCATTCGGGCAGTCGATGGCCGTGGCGCTTGCAACAAAAAATGTATTCGTCTTTACCATTGCACCAGGATTTGTTGAAACAGACATGACCACAGAGTTGCTGAATAGTGCGCAGGGAGATTCCATAAAAAACCAGAGCCCTTTACACAGGGTAGCCCAGCCCGAAGAGATTGCAAAAACGGCACTCTTCCTGGCAGCAGAAGGTCCGGGGTACATGACCGGATGTATTATTGATGTGAATGGGGCGTCTTATCTCAGATCCTAAATGCCAGATACTGACAATTTTGAGTTTTAAGTTTTAAATTGACCCCTGCTCTACTGCTTCAAGCGATTTAACTCAACATTCAACATTATTATACGTATTTTTGCTGGCTATAAATTTGTCAACAATAAATCAGGAGAATTATGAAGTACGATCCGGCAACAAAGATTCAGGAATTGAAACAATTTGGGGAGTTTGGAGATGTTAATCCTTCCATCACTGACTCGTCAACCTATACTTTTATGACCGCGCAGAAGATGATTGAAACTTTCAGCGGCGATGAAGAGGGATGTTTTTTATACTCCAGGCACTGGAACCCCACCAATAAGTATCTGGCTGAGGCTATGGCGGCCATGGAAAATACAGAATCGGCATGGGTGACGGCATCAGGGATGGCAGCCATCACAACTGCCATACTTCAGCTTTGTAATGCCGGCGACCACATTATCACCAGCGTAACAACCTATGGCGGCACCTATGCATTTCTAAAAAACTACCTGCCTAAGTTCAATATCGATGTCAGCTTTGTCAATATTAGCGACCTGGATTCGGTGAAGAAGGAGGTTCGTCCCAATACAAAGCTTATCTATACAGAGACGATGACCAATCCTCTGCTGCAGATATCAGACCTTCCGGCACTATCAGCCATATGTAAGGAAAACAATATCAAGCTGGTTGTAGATAATACATTCACCCCCATGATCGTAAGTCCCGCTAATCATGGTGCTGATATTGTCGTATACAGCATGACCAAGTTTGTGAATGGTAAAAATGATTGCGTGGCAGGAGCCATCTGTGCAAAAAAAGAATTTATAGATGACATCAGCAGCGTGAACGACGGCACGGCCATGCTCCTCGGACCTGTGCTCGACTCGCTCAGATCGAGCAGTATTTTGAAAAACCTGCATACACTTCACATTCGTATGCGTCAGCATAGCTCAAACGCAATTTATCTGGCCGAAAGACTGAAGGCAGATGGTGTTAAAATTAATTATCCCGGACTGGAGGATCACCGGGATCATGAATTATATAAAAGTATTATGAATCCCGGATACGGCTTTGGCGGCATGCTTGCCATTGATGTTGAAACATCTGAAAAGGCAAATCGCCTGATGGAGAAAATGGAAGCTGAAGGTGTTGGATACCTTGCAGTAAGCCTGGGATATTTTAAAACCCTCTTCAGTAATTCGGGTAAAAGTACTTCCTCAGAGGTTCCGGAAGATACCCAGAAGGAGATGGGACTGAGTGATGGCCTGATCCGTTTTTCTGTCGGCCTTGATAACGACATTGAAAATACTTACAATGTGATCAGCCGGTGTATGAAGGAAAGCGGGATCAGTTAGTTATGCAACCTTTTCTGTTTCAACAACATCTTCTTCTACCCTGAGATTGTCGATGATGAAGTGCTGGCGGTCGGGTGTATTTTTTCCCATATAAAAGGTGAGTAATTCTTTTATTGCAGAAGAACTTTTTAACAGGACAGGATCCAGGCGGATATTAGACCCGATAAAATTACTGAATTCGTTAGGGGATATCTCTCCGAGCCCTTTAAAACGTGTTATTTCGGGGTTGACCCCGAGCTTGCTTATAGCTTTAATCCTTTCTTCTTCAGAATAACAGTATATAGTGGTCTTCTTATTTCGTACTCTGAATAATGGTGTTTGAAGGATCTTTACATGCCCTCTTTTTACCAGGTCGGGATAGAATTGCAGAAAGAAGGTGAGTAATAGCAGGCGGATATGCATACCATCCACGTCGGCATCGGTAGCAATAACAACATTATTATACCGAAGATTGTCGAGGTCTTCATCAATATTCAATGCAGATTGCAGGAGGTTGAACTCTTCGTTTTGATAAACGATTTTCTTGCTAAGGCCAAAGCAGTTCAATGGTTTCCCTTTTAAGCTGAATACCGCCTGTGTCATCACATCTCGGGCCTTGGTAATAGAGCCGCTGGCCGAATCACCCTCAGTAATGAATATTGTTGATTCCAGCCCCCTGTCGTCATTGGTGTTATAATGTGCACGGCAGTCGCGGAGCTTCTTATTATGAAGGCTCACCTTTTTCACGCTTTCGCGTGCCAGCTTTTTGATTCCTGCCAGCTCTTTTCGTTCTTTTTCCGACTGGAGGATCTTTTTATAAAGTGCATCAGCGGTTTCCGGATTACGGTGGAGGTAGTTGTCAAGATTCCTTTTAACAATATCGTTCACATAATTACGGATGGTCATGCCGTCGGGCTCCATAAGCTGTGAGCCCAGCTTTGTCTTCGTTTGTGATTCGAAAACCGGTTCCTGTACCTTGATGCTTATGGCTGCAAGTATGGAGGCTCTCACATCGCTGGTGTCAAAGTCTTTATTGAAAAACTCCCTGACCGTTTTTACTACGGCTTCTCTGAAAGTGGCCAGATGTGTACCGCCCTGTGTGGTGTGTTGTCCGTTTACGAATGAATAATATTCCTCGCCGTATTGCTTGGAGCTGTGTGTGAAGGCAAATTCCAGGTCGTCTTCCTTAATGTGGATGATGGGGTAGAGGAGGCCGCCATTGCCATTTATATTTTTTTCGAGCAGATCGTGCAGGCCATTTTTGGCATACATGCGCTGCCCGTTATATTTCATGGTCAGCCCGTTATTCAGGAAAGCATAATTCCAGAGCATGCTCTCAACATACTCGTGGATGAAATGATAATTGCCAAAGACTTCATTATCCGGGATGAAGCTTACGATGGTGCCATCGGCCTCTCCATTCTCTTTTTTAATATTTTCATTCCGCACGATCTCACCCCTGTCAAATTCAACAAGCTTTGTTTTTCCTTCCCTGACAGATTGAATGATGAAATTTGATGAGAGTGCATTTACGGCTTTGGAGCCGACGCCGTTCAGTCCGACGGCTTTCTTAAAGACTTTAGAGTCGTACTTTGCCCCGGTATTGATCTTCGATACGCAGTCGATAACGGCACCCAGGGGAATACCCCTGCCATAATCACGTATCCTTACCTGCCTGTCATTGATGTCTATATCAATGGTTTTTCCGTGCCCCATAACAAATTCGTCAATGGAGTTGTCGATGATCTCCTTGATCAGCACATAAATTCCGTCATCCTGCGATGCCCCGTCTCCCAATTTCCCGATATACATGCCCGGACGCATCCGGATGTGTTCTTTCCAGTCGAGGGAGCGTACGCTCGCTTCAGTATATTTTTCAGCCATTTTACCCATTGCGACAAAAATAGTCAATAGCATTTTACTACAGATGAAAAAATAAGTAAACTTTTCAAGCCACCCCTGTTAACATCTCCCCGGGCATTTGATAGTGAAAAGGATAGGGCCGTAAAATTTGCTATAATGAGTTAAACCAGAGATAAATTATTTATAAACGATATAAATATATTGAAAAACAATAAAAAAGTATTGAAAAAAGATAAAATACTTATATATTTGTAAAAAATATTACAAAATGAAAGAGAAAAAAACACCATTGAGTTTCCATGTTATTTACTGGATGATGAATATTGTTATCGGTTTATTTGGCCTGCTTTGTATTGCTGTCATTGCATTTTACGTATTGCTATGGACCGATTTTTTTGGGAATAACCTGCAGTTGCATGTTCACCTGCCAGGCCAGGTTGATTTTATTGAGGCCGGTCTTATGCCCTTTGCCGGCCAGGAAGTAAAGGTTGAACTTGTTCAGGCTTCTTCAAAAATACATTTCTTCAATACGCCGGCAGCTCTTGCCAGACAATTTGCCTTGATCATGCTTGGTGTAAGTGCTCTGGGGTTTTTCCTCCTGTGGACTTTCAGGCAGTTTGTTGTGAATGTGCGCAAGGGCATGGTCTTTACCATAAACAACATCATTTTACTCCAGCGGATATCATATACACTTGTTGGTTTCTGGCTCTTGATGATCGTTTATTTGCGTGTGGCATATTACTTTATATCTGCCCGCGTGGAAATTGAAAATGTTGAGATTGTCAGCGATTTTAACAATTATCCGGGTATTTTGCTTGCAGCACTATTTATTTGGGTATTATCACATATCTTTATGAAGGGGCTTAAATTACAGGAAGAACAGGACTTAACAGTATAGTTATGGCTATAATCGTGAATCTGGATGTAATGCTCGCCCGCAGGAAGATGAGTCTCACCGGGCTATCAGAAAAAGTAGGTATCACCATGGCTAACCTCTCTATATTGAAAAAGGGACATGCGAAAGCGATACGTTTTTCAACCCTGGGAAAAATATGTGAGGTGCTGGAATGCCAGCCAGGCGATATTTTGGAGTATAATGATGGGGAGTGGTAGAGAGAAGGGGAGAAGGGGAGAAGGGGAGAGGGGGAGAGGGGGAGAGGAAGATAAATCTGTATTTGAAGTCGGTAATTTAAAGCTTAATCCACTTTATGTTTTTCCTTTCCCTTCCATTATCAAGCATGATGAAGTAAATGCCCTGTATAAGATGCGAACAATTATAGTTTAATTCTTCAGGCATACCCGAATTACTGAAAGTTTCGACTAATTTTCCTGCTCCGGAATAGATGGAGATCTGAACATTCCCATCTAATCCATGACGTATGTGCAGCTGGTCCAGTGCAGGGTTTGGCCACAGCTGCGGCGGGGCTGACGGGGCTGTCACCTCTTCTATATCGATATAAGTATAGTTGATGTAGACGCCTGTGTCGGTACAGCAAAAGATGGCCGGGGCACTCATGCCGGGATTATATGTGATCTGGTTGATATTCAGATTGGGCAGGCCCTCATTCATGAAGTGTAGCTGCTGATTCGCCGAATCCCACCGGGCAATCCCTTCGTAGGGAGGAAGGGCATCTTCTCCGAACCCGACAAAAACATTTCCCATGAAATCAGTGCCTACACACTTGATGCCTGTAGCCCAAAACTCCACATTCCAGGTTTCACCAAAATCATTTGATGACCATAGCCCTGATGACCATGAGTTGTCGGGGAACACACCGTATAGCTTGCCGTTATTATCAAACTCAAGGTCGGAGATCATAGGGGCGCCACTGGATATTTCCCATGAACTTCCGGCATTCGGTGATCGGTAAATGCTGTAGATGCTATCCAAACGACTGATTACATAATGATCCTCCCAAATATCCATGTCGACGATCTCCATATTCATAAATGCAGAGTGATCGCTCCAGTTTGTAAAATCAGAAGAGAAAAGCAATCCATTCATATAACCGACGTAATAAAGAGATTCTTGCTGGCTATATTCAATAAAGTGAGGAACCGGAGCGTATTTTAATGCGTACACGGTTCCTGTTTCCATATACAGATAATGGATGCCATCTTCCATGCACCACGGGCCGGCGCTCATGATAAAGAGTATATTATCTCCATCCATATAGGATATGTCTTTAACCGGGAGTAAAGAAAAATACGAATTCCACGTTTGCTGGTTCAGATTGTAAAGATGTATCTCATCGGCTCCAACAGCCCAATGATTCAGGTTGTCAACATAAAACGCTATACAATTTGATTTGATACCTTCAGGGGAAAAGGGAACCCATTCAGCCATAAGCCCTGAGCTGATAAAAAGCAGAAACAGGAATGCCTTGATCTTCATAGCGAATAAGTATTAGTAGGATGTATAAAGGTAATATATTATTAGATGAAGTTCAAGGCGACTCAACAATTCAACGACTAAACAAATTAAGAAATAAGCGATTAAATAAATAAACATTAATTTTGCAGGCCTAAGACCGCATTATGAAAAATGAAACTAAATTAACCTTTCCCGCTCTCTTTAATGAGACTGTAAAGAAATATGCTCAGGAAGACTTTCTGTCGTTCGTTGATGAAACTCCGCTTACCTACCAGGATGTGAGCGATGAGATCAATAAACTGAAATCCATGCTCACACGCTATGGTATTGAAAAAGGCGACAGGGTTGCCCTCTTGAGTGTGAATATGCCAAACTGGGGTATCTCATACTTTGGCATTACTTTTCTTGGCGCTGTTGTTGTTCCGATTTTGCCTGACTTTCATGAGGATGAAATAGAAAATATCATAATGCATTCCGGTGCTAAAGGCATCATTGTTTCTGATAAACTCAAGCCAAAAATTGATCGCCTTGAGTGCAGCGGCATTGACCTTTGCATCAGAATCGAAGATTTTTCCATTATAAAAGCTGATAAGGAATTTCCGGATGCCTTGGTCCCGGATTCTTTAGCAGTGGAAGAGGATACCCTGGCAACCATTATTTATACTTCCGGCACTACCGGAAAATCAAAGGGGGTGATGCTGAGCCATAAAAATATTTGTTCCAATGCCAAAGCCTCACAGAAACTGCAGTATATTACCGTTGGAGACAGGATGCTTTCTATATTGCCACTGTCACATGTATTGGAAAATACGCTTGGTTTGATCCTGCCAATGATTGGAGGCGGGTGTACTTTTTATCTGCCACAGGCACCTACACCCTCAGTGTTATTACCGGCGATGGAGAAGATAAAGCCTACTATTATGCTCTCAGTGCCCTTGATCATTGAGAAAATATTCAAATTGCGTGTACGTCCGAAATTAACAAAGTCACCCGTGCTCAGGACAATGTATAAGGTTGGTTTTGTCAGAAGGCTTTTACATCGTGCAGCCGGGAAGAAGCTGATGGAAAGCTTTGGCGGGGAGTTAAAATTCTTTGGCATCGGCGGTGCCAAGCTGGATGCTGCGGTTGAACAGTTTCTGATTGATGCAAAGTTTCCTTATGCCATAGGTTATGGACTTACAGAAACATCACCCTTGCTGGCGGGTGCCAACCCCGGCGATGGCCGATTGCAATCGACAGGCCCGGCTGTACACGGGGTAGAGATAAAAATCAATAAGCCTGATAGAATAACAGGCGAAGGTGAGATATGGGCCCGTGGACCCAATGTGATGAAAGGCTATTATAATGAGCCTGAGATCACCGCTGAGGTTCTGACAGAAGATGGCTGGTTCAAAACCGGCGACCTGGGATCATTTGATAAGAATAATTACCTCTACATCAAGGGCCGCCTCAAGAATATGATCGTGGGGTCCAGCGGTGAGAATATTTATCCGGAGGAGATTGAATCTGTGATCAATAATTTTCGCCATGTGATCGAATCTGTAGTGGTACAGCAAAAAGGAAAACTGGTGGCCCTGGTGCATTTTAACAGGGAAGAACTGGAAGCACGCTACCATGATCTGAAAGAGGAGATTGCAGGGCAAATTGATAAGCAGATAGAGGAACTCCGCAATGAACTCCAGGATTATGTTAATGCCAGGGTAAATAAGTTTTCACAGCTGAAAGCGATAGTAGTATATGCCGAGCCTTTTGAGAAGACTGCTACGCAGAAGATCAAACGGTTTATTTATGCGTAGTTGATGATTAATAATGGGTTATCCTCATTGTCCGTGTTCCGTCGGTTTCAGTGTTCCACTACCCAGTGCCTAATGCCCAACGCCTAACGCCCACTGCCTAACGCCGCCTTTTCTGTTGAAAGCCGCCATGCCTTTTTTTCGGCCTTTGCGGGTTGGCTTCCCATTTGGGGCCTTCACCAAGCTCAGCAGGCAAGGGAATTCTCATGATCTCCTTTTTTATTAAACCCTCAATGCGCTTCAGTTTGTACATGTCGTCCTTGTTTATAAGGGTCAGGGCGATTCCGGTTGTCTCTGCACGCGCTGTCCGGCCTACCCTGTGTACATAGTCTTCGGCATCATTGGGTGCATCATAATTGATCACCAGGTTGATGTCTTTGATGTCGATACCCCTGCTCATGACATCGGTAGCCACCAGCACCCTGATCTGTCGTGCCCTGAATTTTGAGAGTACTTCCTCACGATCACTTTGCTTAAGATCAGAAGAGATCCCTGCCACTTTGAATTTATTGCCTCGTAATCCACTAACGATCTCGGCTACCTTCTTTTTTGTGGAGCTGAAGATCAGAATGCTCTTGCACTCCGGCTTGTCGGCGATGAGACTTTTGATAAGCGGTGTTTTTTGGGAGTCGTGGGCCAGGTAAGCAGCTTGCAATACGCCTTCCGGTGGTTTGGATATCTCCATGCTTACCTCTTCGGGCCTGCTCAGGATATTTGATGCCAGCTTCCGGATCTCCGGGGGCATTGTGGCACTGAACATCAGTGTTTGCCTGTCTTTGGGGAGGTAGGTGATGATCTTCATGATGTCGTCGTAAAAGCCAATGTCGAGCATCCTGTCGGCTTCATCAAGCACAAGGTATTTCAGTTTATCGAATTTTACATAGCCCATGGCAAGATGAGCGATCAGTTTGCCGGGTGTGGCAACAATGATGTCAGCACCTGTTGTCAGCGACCTTCTTTCCTGCTCCCAGTCAACACCGTCACCACCGCCATATATGGGAATGGAAGAGAGATCTGAAAAATATGCAAAGCCATGCACCTGCTGGTCAATCTGTAGTGCCAGTTCCCGGGTGGGGACAATGATCAGGGTGCTGGTTTCGCCACTGCTTTTACCAATCAGATTATTTAGTATCGGAAGGATAAAGGCGGCAGTCTTGCCTGTCCCTGTTTGTGCACAACCTATCAGGTCGTTGCCTTTCATGATAGGGGGTATAGCTTTATCCTGTATAGGGGTAGCTTTCTCAAAGCCCATATAAGAGATGGCTTCGATAAGCTCGTCATTCAATCCAAATTCGTTAAATAGCATAATGATAATGTTAAAGAACCGCAAAGGTTCCTGCGCTCAAAGGTATTAAAATATGATGAAGCCTAAGGCTTATTCCGGAAGCAGGGCCTTAGCAGCTTATTTTGCTTCATTTTTCTCCCTGATCTCCTTCAGCACCTCTTCCTGTATCCCTTTGGGGGTTGGCTCATACTGGTGGAACTCCATGGAGTAGTTGGCCCTGCCACTTGACAGGTTTCTGAGCTGGGTAGCATATCCGAACATCTCAGAAAGGGGCACAAAGCCGTTTAGTTTTTGTGAGCCCTTACGATATCTTCTCATGGACTCAATCTTACCACGTTTCCTGTTCAGGTTTCCAACTACGTCGCCGATATAATCATCCGGTGTATTCACTTCCAGCTTCATCATCGGCTCCAGAAGGATAGGTATCGCTTTCATGAATCCTTGTTTGAAGCATATTGATGCACAGGTCTGAAAGGCCTGATCCGATGAGTCAACCGCATGATGACCACCATCCACCAGGACTACCCTGACGTCGATCACCGGGAATCCGGAGATGATGCCGGCATCAAGAGTTTTGCGTATGCCTTTATCTACGGATGAAATAAATTCCTGGGGGATCGCGCCTCCTTTGATCTGGTCAACAAATTCGTATCCTTTACCGGGATTTGGCTCGATACGCATCACGGTATGTGCGAATTGTCCTTTACCACCTGTTTGCTTTGAATGCTTATAATTGGATCGTATTTCATTGGTAAGCGTCTCCCGGTAAGCTACCGATGGTGCGCCAATCTCAACCTCAACTCCAAACTCCTCTTTTATGCGGTCCATCAGTATCTCAAGGTGTAGCTCACCCATCCCGGCGGCTACGGTTTCTTCTGTTTCATGGTCATACCTGATATTGAAGGATGGGTCTTCATTTGCCAGTTTTCCTAATGCTTCACCCAGCTTCCCCTGGTCTTTTCGTGTTTTAGGGTTTATCTTCAGCTCAATTACCGGTGGTGGGACATGGATTGACTCAAGCAGGAGTTCGTTGTCCGGATCACATAGTGTATCTCCGGTCTTGGTGAACTTCATCCCGATGAGGGCAACAATATCGCCAGCTCCGGCCGACTTGATCTCTTCCCTGTCTTTGGCACGTATCCTGAATATCCTGCCAATCCGCTCATTTTTTCCTTTGCTTGAATTATAAATCTGCATTCCGCTCTTCAACTCACCGGAGAAAATTCTGATAAAAGTCTGCTGCCCTACGTAAGGGTCGTTGATAAGCTTAAAGGCCAGGGCAGAGAACGGATCATTGCAGCTGGGGTTTCTGGTGTGGGATTTTTCTTCTTCGTCAACATCCATACCAACAATGGCTCCAACATCAATTGGTGAAGGTAAATAATCTATGACGGCATCCAGCATCAGCTGTACTCCTTTGTTCTTATATGCTGCACCGCAGAATACAGGAGTTATTAAAAGTTTTAAGGTAGCCTCCCTGGCTGAGTTTTTCAGTAATTCAATCGGGATCTCCTGTTCGTCGAGGTAAAGTTCTGCAATTTCGTCGCTGAAGTCTGCCAGCTTTTCAATTAACTGATTCCTAACCTCTTCAACCTTGTCTTTATATTCTTCAGGAATATCGACCTCCCCCCTCTGGAAATCCTGAAAGGTGTATGCTTTTCTCTCAATGATGTCTATTGTCCCGAGAAAATCGTCTTCTGATCCCATAGGTACCTGGAAAGCCACTGCATTGGCGTCCAGATATTTATTCATCTGATTGGTGACCTCATAGAAGTCGGCACCTGTGCGGTCCATCTTGTTGATGAATGCTATCCTGGGCACACGATAGCGGTCGGCCTGGTTCCAAACCGTTTCGCTTTGCGGCTCCACACCTCCCACGGCACAGAATACGGCTACCATGCCATCGATCACACGCAAGGACCTTTCAACCTCAATAGTGAAATCAACATGGCCCGGGGTGTCAATAATGTTAATCTGGTGATCTTCCCATTTTGCAGAGATCGCAGCAGAAGCAATCGTTATACCTCTTTCCTGCTCTTGCTTCATGAAATCCATGGTGGCCTGTCCGTCATGCACCTCACCAATTTTTCTGGAAACGCCTGTATAAAACAGTACGCGCTCTGTTACGGTAGTCTTACCTGCATCAATATGAGCAGCGATTCCAATATTCCTTAGTTTTGATAATGTCATCGAAAAATTAATTAATTGATTGATTTACTTTCTTTTATATGCAAAATATTTCGTCTTTGCGAAAATGGCTGCAAAGGTATGACTTATTTGGAACTAATTTAGATAAAAGTGAAATTATTTTATTTAGGTGTCAGATAGTACGGATTAACCATTTAGCCATAAGATATAAATGATTGTCAACATGAATGTGAGACTGAGTGTGACAGGTGAATGAAGAAGTTATTGAAACCCCTAATTATTTTCAATGGTTTCGATAGCTTTTTTTGCCATGGCCTTAACGGCCGACAATCTTTGCCAGTAGTCATCGCTAAGGCTTCCTTCAACAAGGATATCCCAGGCTTCTGTGGCTGTTGAATCGCCAATATCTCCCAATAATCTTTCTTAATCTTTAATGGATGAACACACTGAGCCTGCAAATGGAAGATATCAATTAATAAATGCACTGCCGGCGCTATCATAAAATTTGAAATTTTGTACCAATGAAAGCACTGTTTCGTTTTTTTTCATGATGTTTGTAGATGGAATATCAGAAAGTGTAGCTTTATGGGAATACAAATGCCACATAAAAGATTTTATTTATTACTGTGGTTGTCAGGCATCCTGGTACTCACATTCCTGCTGTATTATAAGGTGTTATTTTTTGGATGGATTACCGGATCTGACCAGCGTCTTATTACTGACAATCCATTGATGTCTTCTCTCTCATTGTCCAATATCCCGGATATGTTTCTTTCATTCACCGAAGGGAGATATCAAGCTGTTACATTCCTGTCGTATTCGCTCGACCTGTATGTTTTTGCTGCTGCACCAATCAAAGGAATTCACCTGCTTAACCTGATATTTCATCTCTTAAATATTATGTTGTTTTTCAGCTTGCTGCGTTTGTTGACTGATAAGCTGGCTGTGGTCATTATTGCTGTATTGCTTTTCGCTATTCATCCTTTGAATGTGGAAGCAGTAGCGTGGATGTCGGCAAGGGCTTACCTCTTGAGTACTTTCTTTCTCCTGCTGGCGGCTTTGGCATACCTGCATTCATTAAAGCCATCTGTAAAGCGGAAGCGGTATTTTCGTTTTGCTGCAGGATTATATTTCTTTGCACTGCTTTCTAACCCCATTGCCGTTGTATTCCCGCTGGTCGTGATGCTTTTTGATTTTATTCATCAAAGGAGTATCAGGGAAGGCTTAAAAGAAAAGTTGTATTTGCTCATTCCGGGCCTGCTCATCATGGTGATTGGTATACAGGCTCAGATGAGCATGATGGAGTCTGCCACCACCATCCTTCCGGGCTTTCCAGATAAGCTGATCTTCGCCCCCTATAGTATTGCAACAATAATTTATAATTTTTATGTTCCTGCATCTTTGTCGGCATATCATCCTACAACATCGAATCTTCTCGTAATATTATCATCCGTTTTTATTGTAACTATCGTGATCACCTTCACTGCTGTCAGAGCATACAAAAGGAATGCCCTCTTATTTTCATCTCTGATATTTTTCCTGATTACAATTTCATTGTCGTTTATAAGCTCTTTCGCCTCCCCCGGGATGTATAATGAAAGCGACGCTTATTTGCCTGGCCTTGGCTTATCTGTGCTGACAGGAATTTTACTGCATGCTCTTTATGTGAAAGTCTTCTCGCGCTCAAAAATAAGCGTGATCCTTATAATTTTATTATTTGGGGCATATATTTCAATACTGTCAAAGATAAGCTACGAACGTCTTTTTGTTTGGGAAAACAGTGAGACACTATGGACGGACGTGATTAGCAGTTATCCTGATGATGGCCATGCCTTTTTTATGCGTGGTGATTATTGGGCGATGAATGCTAGTTATGATAAAGCAAAATTTGATTACCAGCAGAGTATCAGAAGAGATCCGCATGCATTTGAGGCTATGAATAATTTGGGGCTGATCTATTTGGAAGAAGGAGACCTAAGGGTCGCTCTTTCTGAGTTTTCAGGATCTGTAGAGGTGAATAAACATTTTTATAAGGCACATCTGAACCGCGGGCTCACCTATATGCGTCTTGGAAAAAATGATCAGGCACTGGAAAATATGAACAGGGCTATAGAGCTAAATTCCAATGTGGCTCTCGCTTATTATAATCGTGGCCTGGTGTATGAAAGGCTAAATCTCTTGAAGGATGCCGTTGAAGACTTTACCCGGGCCATACGAATAGAGCCATCCAGGCTGATCTTCTACATCGACAGGGCTAAAGCTTACACCTGGCTGAGTAACTATCATTTTGCAGAGCTCGATTATACCCGGGCTCTCAACATGGATGCTGCTAATGCTGAATTGTGGTTCAGACGTTCACTGGTCCGAACGCAACAGAATAAATTTCGGGAGGGCCTGGAAGATGCCATGATGGCGCAAAGCCTGGGCTTTCATGTGGAGGAGGAGTATATTAAGGGACTGAGCTTTCAGCTGTTAAAAGATGAGTTGCCTGAAGATCATTGAGAAGCACAATCCGGAACGAATATCTGATATATGCATAAAAAAATCCCCCCGAAAATTCGAGGGGATTAAATCTTTCAATGTGATCGTTATATTAAACTAAGCAAGTTTAACATTTACCGCATTAAGACCTTTTCTTCCTTCGGTTAGGTCAAACGTTACTTCATCATTTTCTTTGACTTCGTCAATGAGACCTGTGACGTGGACAAAATATTCTTTGTCTGATTCTTCGTCTTTAATAAACCCAAATCCTTTTGAGTTGTTAAAAAATTTTACTGTTCCTTTGTTCATTGTAATATTGTTATTAATTTCTGCAAAAGTACACATTATTCTAATAAATCAACATTTTATTTTATTTTCCTGGATAAATCCCTTATAAATAAGCCAAAATGTTATGCTTTTTCACCTTATAGAATCCGCTATTTTGTTAAATTTGACATCAATTTGAATAATTTCTTCTTAATGAGTCAAGTTCGGTTGAAATATGTATATCTTCTTGTGGTGTTGATTCTTGCGCCTCATATTCTCATGGCAAGTTCCAAAACGGATACCGTTTACCTGAAAAATGGTGATCGGATAAGTGGTGAGGTTAAGCGGATGGAATTTGGAATATTATTTTTGAAAACAGACGGACTGGGGACGATTAAGATTGAATTTGACAGGATCAGTACTTTCTATGCCAAAGAACGATTTACAGTGCGACTTTCCAATGGTCTGAGGTTTTTTGGCAGTATTGATACGGCTGGTATGGAAGGTCATGTAATACTCAGGGTGAATGAGTTCAGGATACCTGAACCTCTTCAGGAGATTGTTGAATTATATCCTGTAAAAAATGCTTTTTGGCAAAGGCTGGACGGAGCGATCGATATTGGCTATTCCTATACCAAGGCGAGTTCTATTTCGCAGATTAACTTAGATGGTAATCTTGACTACCGTATGGAAAAGTCCTTTACTAGTTTCAGGGCAGGCTTTATTATAACCGATCAGGAGGATATGCCGAGGATCAGGAAGCAGGATTATACTTTTTCATATCGTAGAATAATCAAACGTAAGTGGTTTGCTGCCGGTGCTATTGGGGCCCAGCAGAATACAGAGCTTGGCGTGAATTATCGTTACTGGGGTGGCCCTGCGGTTGGTAATAATTTAGTCAATAACAACTTACATGTGCTCAATGGCCTGATCGGACTACTGGTGATGACAGAAGGATCAGCCGCTGATTCAGTAATCAACAGCATTGAGGGCCTGATTCAGGTTGATTATCGGATCTTCAGGTTCAGCAATCCGGAGATTGATGTGAAATCACACATCAATATGTATCCCAGTTTGACAACGGTTGGAAGGTACAGGATGGAATATGATCTCAATGCCAGGATTGAGATTTTTGATGATTTTTATTTTGGCGTGAGGGTATATGATACATACGACAGCAAGCCTGTTGACAATACTGCCGCCAACAACGACTGGGGAATTACGACCTCTGTCGGATATAGCTGGTGAATATCGCGCTTTTTTCATATTTTTGGTGACATAAGATGCTTATCAGGATGAAAAACCTACTCGGGAAGGAAAATCTCTTTATTGTTTTTATGGCGCTTGTTCTTATGCCGCTCTTTTTTATCAATGTGAGGGATTCACATGATTGGGGAGGCGACTTTGCCATGTATATTATGCAGGCAGGCAACATCGTTAATGGCATTCCACAGGTCGAAACTCATTATATCTATAATCCTGATAATGCTGTTTTAGGTCCACCTGCATATCCTGTTGGATTTCCGCTTATCCTTAGTCCTGTGTATGCCCTGTTTGGGAATAGTATTTTTGCATTTACACTGTATATGACTGCATTTCTTCTTGGTATTGGAATGGTGATGACCATTTATCTGAGACGCTATTTTAACGTGCTGATCACCTTCTTCCTGGTATTGATATTCATATATAATCCCTGGACATTGAACATGAAGCTGGAGATCATGTCGGAGTTTTCATTTACCTTATTGCTTTTGCTCTCACTATGGTTGTTTGAAAAATATGCCAGCGGTCCTTTCTGGGTAGGGATCATTATAGCTGTGCTTGGCGGCCTGTTGATGTCCGTGAGGGCTATTGGAGTGATATTTCCCCTGGCCGTGCTGGCCTGGGCCATACGAAAACGCTTTATAGAGAAAGATAAGTCACCGATGAGCAAGTGTGTGTGCGGCTTCCTGGTGTCGGTGGGCTCATTCCTTTTTTATTTGCTGTTTAACAACATTATTTTTAATATTCCGCAGGCAGAAGGCGGGTCTTATGCGGGCATATGGGGCCATGAAACCCTTTATACAACAATTGTATACAACCTGGCCTATTATACTGAACAGTTCAAGTATTTCTTCTCTCCCTGGGGAGGATCATGGAATTTTCTGCCCCTGGTACTGAAAGCACTCATCTTTACTTTTACATTGCTGGGCATGCTCAGGAGCTTTTTTAAACGATTGGAGCTTATGGACATGATGGTTATTCTCTACCTGGGTGTTCTGCTTATTTATCCGTATCGCCATGCCGGCATACGCTTCCTTTTTCCCTTGATGCCTTTTTTGCTTATGTACCTGGCCAGGGGAGTGGCGCTGGTAAATATCTTCCCCACGATAAAATCAAATGCAAAAACCTGGTTCCTGGGTAGCCTTGTACTTGTTTCTTACCTGAACATGTTCTGGTATATTGTTCATAACGACCATAAAGTAATTCCCGGTCCACAGGAGCAGTCATCAATAGAAGCATTTGAGTATATTGAAAATAATACTGCGAGCGATGATGTGATCGTATTTGCTAAACCCAGGGTGCTGGCCCTTTATACTGAGCGTTTCAGCATGGCAAATCATAAGGAGTCCGGCGCAAAAGAGATCAATGAGTTTATCTCACAGTATGGTGTTAACTATGTGCTGATACATCATGATATCTCCGATGAAGCCATCAAGGACTTTGTTTTACGCTATGATATGAGGTGTGAGCAGGCATGGGATAATGAGAAATTTGTTTTGTACAGGATGAGGTTCTGATTATGGATTTATTGGAGCCCTGGTGGCAAGAAAAAAGATAGTTTTAACCGGACACTGGTATTATGGATTATGAATTATTGTGATGAGTAAGTTGCAGAAAATATTGAAAGTATCAGGGCTACTGCTCAGGAAACCGTATTTGTTAAACAAGATCCTTGATGATAATGATGTATGGCTGGAGAGTGTACAGAATGAGTATGGTCTGGACGGCTTCTCTGAGATTAAGTTTCATCATCTCTCAGCAGGAAAGGATGTGCAGGTAAAGCCATTTGCTTTCATGGAGGGAGGATCGCTGCCTACCGACCTGGCACTGCTGAAAGTGCTTGCTTCAGGCTTTGATGCCTGCCGCTATTTTGAGATCGGTACATGGCGGGGAGAGAGCGTGGCCAATGTAGCAGAGGTAGCTGCTCAGTGTACTACACTAAACCTGTCAATTGAGGAATTGGAAGCCTTCGGGCGGCCACCTGAATATACCGGACAATATGCGATGTACTCCAAAGGCTTGCCCAATGTTTTGCACCTGGAAGGAAATTCGATGGCGTTTGATTTTTCCGGTCTGGATACAAAGTATGACCTGATCTTTATTGATGGCGACCATCACTACGAATCCATTAAATCGGATACTGAAAATGTTTTCAGGCATTTGATGCATGAGAAAAGCATTGTGGTATGGCACGACTACGCGTGGCAGCCAGGCAATGTGCGGCATGAGACCATGGCCGCAATCATGGCAGGTGTCCCTCCACAATTGCGCAACAAGCTGTATGCTGTCCGTAATACGCTGTGTGCGATTTATTATCCAGGGGAACTTAAAACTTTCAATGCGTCATCAATAGCTACAAGGGACGAAGCTTTTGAGGTTGTTGTTAAGGTCAAAATGAATGATTAATAGCTATGAAGGAAAGACCAATTAACCAAAAACTTGCCATTGGTGTTGATGTGGGGGGGAGCCATGTGAGCTGTGCTGCCTTCGACCTGAAAGAAAATAAGTATCTAAAAAACACTTTCTCGGAAAATGAGCTCGATAATCATGCCCAGGCGGACATAATTATTGAAACCATTGGAAAGACGCTTAACAAAAGCCTGGTACTGGCCGGCCCGGAGAAGGTGGAAGGGATTGGCTTTGCTATGCCGGGACCTTTCGACTATGTGAATGGTATTTCGCGTTTCAAAGGTGAAAATGGGAAATTTGAAAATACCTATGGGCTTAATATGCCGGAGGGTCTCCTCAAGTATCTTGGCTTGCCTGAAACCTTTAAGGTCAGGTTCATCAATGATGCTACTGCATTTGCTATTGGTGAGGACCGCTTTGGAAAGGCAGAGGGTTATTCCACTTCTATCTCTATAACCCTGGGTACAGGCTTTGGCTCTGCATTTATTAAGGGGAACATGCCGATCCTGCTGGGTGATACTGTGCCCGGGCAGGGTTGCGTGTGGCATCTTCCTTTTGAAGATGGTATCGCTGATGATTATTTCTCAACCCGGGGCTTTGTTAATCGCTATTACCAAAGAACGGGAGCACATATTAGGGGAGTGAAAGAGCTTGCTGCTCTGGCCGACAGGGAAGCCATTGCCCGGGGTCTTTTTGATGATTTTGGACTGAAGCTTGGTGGCTTCCTGCAACCATGGATCAAAAGTTCAGGATCTGAGATACTTGTTATCGGAGGGAATATTTCAAAAGCTTATCCATTATTCAAAGAAGGACTAGATCAGGGATTGGGAAAAGTAAATGTTGCGGTAGAAGTTTCTGATCTCAAGGAATCAGCCTCAATGATTGGAAGCGCCTTTTTGATTGATGACAACTTCTACAGTAAATTGCTTCCTCTTTTATCCGTCATGTAATTAATTAATATTATCAATGTTATCTCAGATAATTTTATCCCGCTCATTTCGATCAGGAAGAATATCCTCAAATGAAGCATCATCATAGAAAAACTGATCAATATCTGATTCCAATCAGAAAGCCGGGTTCAAAGCCAGGGGATTACGATATCTATCCATCTTTTCATTTGGAAGGAGGAAAGATAGGTGTTGGAGTGAAATCCCTGATACAAGAACTGATCAGTGCCCGGACGCTGATCATTGATGGGTATGTGGGTGTTTTTTTTGATAGGGTAATTGAAAAGATTGCCCTTGAATTCAGGGAAACTGGCAAAAAACTTAATCTGATCAATGTGTCTGATGCTTTAAAACATGAAGATGACATTGAAACAATGATAAGCCCTTTTCTGGGTGGTGAGGATCCAATCTTTGGCACCAGAACAACTTTACAAGCGATTGATTTCTTTGATCAAGAGAAGCTGTCGGGATTCAGGCATGACCCCCAGGCTGATATTAATATCATCTTTGGCCCTGGAGCATCACTGTGCGGGTGGCAGGGCAAGCTCCTGTATCTGGATGTGCCGAAGAATGAACTTCAGTTCAGGGCCAGGGCAGGGAGTATAAGCAATCTGGGTGCAGCCGGCTCCAATGATATTAAGCAAATGTATAAGCGCTTTTATTTTGTTGACTGGGTTGTAGCGAATAAACTAAAGCAGCATCTGCTGCCGGAGATTGATATCTTCATTGATGAACAGAGGACGGAGCTGATCAGCTGGATCAGGGGGGGTGATCTTCGTGCAAGCCTACATCAAATGTCACAGAATGTATTCAGGGTTCGTCCCTGGTTTGAACCCGGTGCATGGGGTGGCCAATGGATAAAGGAAAAGATAAAAGGATTAAATAAAAAAGTGATCAACTACGCCTGGTCGTTTGAGCTGATCGTACCGGAAAATGGTTTGTTGCTTGAAAGTGACGGGAACCTTCTGGAGGCTTCCTATGACATGATCATGTTTCAGGAGAGCCATAATGTACTTGGCAGTCATGCACAGAAGTATCAGACTGAATTCCCAATCAGATTTGATTTTCTCGACACCTTCGATGGTGGCAATCTCTCCATCCAATGCCATCCGCTACCCGAATATATTAAGAATGAATTTGGTGAAAACTTCACCCAGGAAGAAACGTATTATATCCTGGATGCAGCTGAAGGTGCAAAGTGTTATCTTGGATTCCGGGACGATATTGTACCGAAGACCTTTGAAGATGCACTACATAATAGTATTCAGAATAGAGAGGAAATCAGTATCACGGATTTTGTGCAGGTACATGATTCCCGTAAGCACGATCTATTCCTGATCCCTCCTGGCACCATACATGGATCAGGTAAGAATAACCTTGTATTGGAGATTAGCACAACGCCTTATATTTTTACCTTTAAAATGTATGATTGGCTCAGCCTGGATCTTGACGGAAAGCCCCGCCCCTTAAATATTCAGAGGGGAATGGACAACCTGCAATTTGGACGTAAAGGCCAGTATGTGAAAGATCATTTGATTTCAAAGGCGGTGGTCCTTGAAGAAGGAAAAGACTGGAAGCTTTACCATCTGCCTACACATGCAGAACACACCTATTCTGTTCACCGCTATCATTTTACTGATGAAATAGAAATTTCCACAAATGGTATATGTCACGTGCTATCACTTGTTGAAGGGACAAGTATTCTTGTACAGACAATGAATGGCTTGAAACAACGATTTAACTACGCAGAGACTTTCGTGATTCCGGCGGCTGCAAAATCCTATAGGATCATTAACGAATCTAAGGATGAAGCCATGCTGGTCAAGGCCTTCTTAAAATAGTCGTGGGTGGAAAGGAAGAAATATTTGACAGCATCTTTTACCGCTTATCTTTGTTGAATAATAGTGCCTTAATGCTTATGTCTGATACCGCTATCAGATAGAATACATTCACACTGATAAGATTTGCCAGTCTGACCTTATTTTTTAAGCCGGGGATAGTTGAGACTATTGCAATAACTGTCATGATGATAAAGGCCAGGAGGTATTCATGATGTAAGGTCCCCATTACTCCTGTAGCGAAATAGCTTAAGAACAGCGAGAATGGAATAAGCAGTCTCAGGTATTTGTGCCATATGAGCATTGTCAGCTGCCTGATACTTAATTTGTTTAAAAAATCCTTTTCTTTTAATATCTGCAGAAAACCACGTACATACCTCCTGGCCCGGCCGTAGTCATATAATGTGGAAAACCCATCATCAAAGATCTGACAGTCTTCTATTATTCTTATTTGCTTTGACTGAATAATTTTTAAACTAAGATATAGATCATCTAATACTATATCTTCCGGTATGATTGTGTACGAATCTTTTCTTATTGCATAGAAGGGACCATATACGCCGATGAGGTTTCCGCTTTTACTTTCCAGTGACTTAATATAGTTCTCATGTTTTCTCACCCAGGAGCAGGCATTGAATTTGTTTAGATGGGAAATGCAGCCCGACACAGCACCAACATTTTTATTTTTCAAGGGCTCAACAATCTTTTGAATGATATTCTCAGAAAGCGTTTGTCGCTGGTCGCAGAATATAATATTGTTGTACCTGGCAAGCTCCACACCCAGGTTCATGGAGTGTGGAATGCCATGATGCTTATCCTGCAGAATAAGCCTCACATGCTTATTGTAATTGATTTTTTTCAATAACTCCCGGCTACCATCTGTGCTATGATCGTCCACGATGATTAATTCATAATGATTGAAGCATCTCATCTCATTGATCAGGAACTTAATTTTTTCGGCTAAGTACTCCTTCCCATTATAGGATAGCAGGATGAGAGAAACATTGTTAACTTCCTCAAATGTTGTTTCATGTTCATTATTGTTATCAGGATACAGCATTAACCAGAACGGATAACTGAGATAAAGCAGGATTAACAGCACTGATATGGAGTAGATAATGATCATTTTATATAATCTTTCTCAAGGTGTTTGGGGTCTTGGTGTCACTGGTTGTTTTTCTTAATGATCTTTAAACGGTAAATTGATTTCAAGATCATGTATATCTTTTCTCCTGTTGACTCCGGAAGCATTTTCTGTATCTTTCTGGACGTTTCTTTGGCCACATCAAACATCCAGTTCTTTTTGTCCTGGTTGCTGTAAAAGCCTTCCGACTTAACCAGTTTAATAGCTTCCAGCCTGTCTTTATAGGTAAATTCCGGGGTTTCAAACACGATCCTGGGGTTTATTGAATGAAAGTCGTGGATATGTTTGGTAAACAGGGTGCCATTTTTCGTTATATAATCCCACTGCAGGGTTCCCTTAAATGGCAAGACAGTGTAAAAGTTTGTATAATCGCAAGCAGAATTTTTGGCATATGCTATGGATTCCTTTATTGTTTCCAGTGTGTCGTAAGGGCTTCCTATCACATACTGCGACATGATCTCAATTCCGGCTTTTTTAAGCATTTGAATCCCGTCGGTAATTTTTTCTATAGTAGTGCCTTTGCCCATCTTTGACAGTATGAAATTATTTGCAGACTCAATGCCTATGGAAACATTGTAGCAACCTGCCTTTTTCATTTTATGGGCAATATCTTCTGTCATGATGTCCGCACGAAGTGATACAGACCAGAGGATATGTATGCTTTTTTTTATCAGGAGGTCGCAAAAGACTTCTACCCGTTCTAAGTCGATATTGAAGCTGTTATCTCCGAATACAAAAATTTTCTTGCCGTGATTTTCAATCAGGTATTCGATCTCTTCGATCATTTTATCGGGACTCATATACCTTTGGGTCTGGTCCCATATCGAGCTGGAGTTGCACCAGGCACATGCATACGGACACCCCCTGCTGCTTACCATCCTGTGTAGCGGATACCTGTGCATCGGCCAGATATCGTATGCAGGCATAGGTATTGCGTTAAGGTCTTTGATCTTTTCGCGGGGCGGATTTACGGTGATACTTTTACTCCCGTTCTTATACATCAGCCCATTGATGTCGCTGAGCTTGCATTCGCCTTTCAGATGAGATATCAACTCTGAGAAGGTGACTTCACCTTCACCGTAAATAGCAAATTCTGCCGGGGTCTCATTAAAGATTTCTTCCCTGATGGTAGTGACATAGGGGCCTCCCAGGCAAATTGGTGCTTCAGGATTCGTTTCCCTTATCCTGTCAAATACTTTTTTTACTTCAAAATATACGGGAGAAAAAACAGTGATCCCGATCAAATCGAAGGAAGTATTATAAAACTGTCGGGTTTCTTTCCTCGTGGCCACCCTGGTGTCAAGCACCTTGAACTCCAGATCCTCATGCTGTTCTCTGGCATAGGCAGCCAGGTAAGCCAGGCCCAGGTGTATGGTCTTATATCTCCTGTCTCTATTTGGAAAGATGAACCCAATTAGCATAATCAAGCATTTAAGTTTACCAGTCTATTATTTTTCTATCCCTAAAAAATTTACCATTGGGGATTTTCTTTTCTGTTGCTAACCATACTGCTGTGTCAGCTCCCTCCCGTACATCTCGTGGAGCGTCGGGGCCTCCCATATCTGTCCTTACCCAGCCCGGACACATCGCATTGACACAGATGCCGGTCTCCACTAATTCTTTTGAGAGCATAATTGTCATGGCGTTCAATGAGGATTTTGATAGTCGGTATGCAGGGTAATCGCCCTTGAGGCTGTTTAACGCTCCCATCCCGCTGCTAATATTGATGATCCTGCCTTCAGGGCTTTTCCGGATCAATGGAAGAAAAGTCCGGATCATCCGCCAGGGGCCGTAAAGATTTGTTTCCATGATGTAATTGACCTCTTCCAGCGAAACTTCGGAGGGACCTTTTGACATCTGCCCTTTGCCCTTTGCTCTCTGCCATACAGGCTTTACAAACCTCATCATGTGCCGGCCTCCGGGCAATCTGGTGCGTATCAGATTTTTTATGCCTGTCGCAAGCGTATTTCCATGGTCGAAATGAGATGCCCCCAGCCCCGCATTGTTGATAAGCACATCAAGCTTGCCGAATTCCTTTTCAACAAATGCATATAATGCATGAATGCTGACCTCATCCGTCACATCCAGCTGCATTGCAATTGCATTACTTCCCAGTGGCCTGGCAGCTTCTTTCCCTTTTTCCAGGTCTCGTGCTCCCATGATGATGATGTGGTTTAAGGCATCCAGTTGTTTGCAGATCTCCAATCCGATCCCTCTGTTTCCGCCGGTAATGAGTATTGTTTTCATCCTCAGTTTGAATATATCTTCGTAAATATCTTTGTCGTTGCCCTGATGAGCAATGTTGCAGTCATATTCATCAATGCCACCCTGTTTGAAACAGGATATCTTACAATGGAAGCCAGCATGTTCCTGCTAAAATGGTGACAGCAAGCATTACAATATGGCCGGTATTTCCCGTTCTCCAGGTCTTCACGTATCTCTGCGGTTCCTTGTTGCCACAAAGCGATAAGCCCCGCCTCTTTGTCTTTACGGATATTAACTTCTGCTCGCGCCAGCCCACAGGGCTGAATGCCTCCGTCGTAAGCAATGTCAATGATGGCGTATACCTCTCTGCAGGTGAATTTTTTCAGGACATCCTCAAAAAACCACTTGCCATTATTTGATGCCGCGCTGATCAGGTATGAGCTTATCCAGGGCAAGATCCTGTATACATTTGTGTTGATCTTATGGCGGTGTTCGAAATGATGGATTTTTTTTAATTCATCCATGAGAACATCCAATTTTTCAGATGGTACATTTAAGTGTGATTTGTCATCCAAGGCTTGCAGCTCCGGATAATTGGATGCATAAATAACAGGCTGGAACAGAACCTGCCTGATGCCCTTATGGTATGCTGTAGAAGTAAATTCAAACAGATGCTGATAATTATATTTGCTGATGACTGTCAGCACAGTAAGCGGAATGCCATATTTGGTGAGCGTCTCAATAGATTTCAGTGCATTA
>JBDLIJ010000019.1:0-26212 GCA_039714935.1 Bacteroidota bacterium
GATGTCAACCAATATTTCAAGAAATCCAGCCTTTTTGACTCAAGAACAAAAAATACGGAGTATTCAAGACTTAACACATCACGCATGGGCTTAGGAATTACTCTAGGCGCCCAGTATATGGCCTATACCCGATTGTATCTCGACATTAACATTTCATTTTTTGTTGAAATTTTTGAAATAACTTCAGATATAAACCAGCTTGCAACACCTCCCATAAATGCAGCCTGGAAGTCGAACAATGAAGTCTTCTGGTCTACAGTACAAATTATGGTGGGTTATGCGTTTGGGGGAGGAAAAAGAAATAAAAGCAAAGCCGGAGATAAGAATTAAATGCAAAAGAAATATCTAAAATATTCTCTAATCCTATTTTCACTATTGCTCAGTTCAAGTTGTGAAACAGAAGAGGATTTTAATGTAAGCAATCTAAATCACAACCTGATTATGATCCTCGGCCATGGAGGAATGGGTGACATGTACAAATACCCCAACAATTCACTTGAAGCTATTATTCCGGTGATCGGTATTGGAGCTGATGGCAGTGAGCTGGATGTGCAGCTCAGCAAAGACAGCATACTGGTTCTCTACCATGATGAAAAACTTGACTCCCGAACGAATTACACCGGCTTTGTGCACGATTATACCTGGTATGAGCTACAAAACTGTCTCTACTCAACGATGATGGGTGAAGTTCATATTATCTCAATAGATGAACTTTTTAACAGCCTGTCCGGATTGAATGATTTGTATTTTTCATTCGACTGTAAGCTACAAAACAATCTATATTATGATCAGATATATCGGGAATGCTTTCTGCGGGCCATAAAAAAAACCAGCGTAAAATATAATATCGAGGATAACATTTTCATTGAAGGGGATCTTAATTTTCTAAAAACGGCAAAAGAACTGGGGCTAAGGTGTAAAGGAGTACTTATCGGCAGCAATGTTGATATGGCTGTTGAAAACGAAATATTTGCCATTGGCACTACCCTGAACACCCCTGCCGAAGAAATTAGTTACGCTCATGAAAAGGGAATACATGTAATGATGTGGGGAGCAAAAACAGACATGGGAAATAAACAAGCTATACGCCTAAATCCTGACTTTCTTCAAACCGACAAGCCGATACCCATATTGATGCTATTTAAGCGGTTTAATTACAATTACCGGATACCGTAGGAATATGGGATGAGAAGTCAGAAGTCAGAAGTCAGAAGTCAGAAGTGTTCGATAAGATCTCTTGAGTTGCCCCGGGCTTCAGCCCGGGGGTAAGTAAGCACAAAATAATTCAGGGCTTTAGCCCATTTTCTTTAAGACTTTATAGGATACCAGTGATAAGAAATAAAGGAAATCACCTTGCAATTTACTTAGAGAAAAACTAAATTCGTATCATCATAGCCCATACAATTATTCCGCAAAACGAAATCCATTATGGCGATGCAAGAAATTTCCTGGAATGACTTCGAAAAAGTTGAGTTGCGTATTGGCAAGATCATCGACGTAAAGGATTTTCCGGAAGCCCGGAAGCCGGCCTATATCGTCACAGTAGATTTTGGCCCTGAGACAGGAATAAAAAGATCGAGCGCTCAGCTCACTGACCTCTATAGCAAGAAGGATTTATTGGGCAAACAGATCATTGGGGTTATAAACTTCCCGCCTAAACAGATTGGTCCCTTTATGTCAGAATTTCTCTTAACCGGCTTTCCCCAGGAAGACGGCAGCGTGATACTGGCGGTGCCGGAGAGAAAGGGGGAATTGGGGAGTAAGCTGGGATAAAGGAATAATTAAGATGGATACACGGTTAACGGTTAACGGTTAACGGCTACCGGTTATCGGTTAACGGTAGCCCTCAGCCCCTGAGCAGGCAGTAGAAATCAGGCACTTACTGCACTAAATTTCATCACCGATTCAACAGCACCCTCAGGATAAAAAACGGATTAAGAAGCTTCTTTCTGTGATTGAGGTCGGTGAACATAGATGACATGAGGCCGGGAATATGTTTGTTTCCATCAGCTTTTTTCGCTATCCACCTTACCACACCCGGATATTGAAGCATTTTTTGAAAATTAGCACTCATACTCATTTCCTTTCCCAATACCCTTTTTATGCGCTTGTCATAGGCATGCATAAAATCAGCATCAAATTTGATTTCTGCAAAGCAGTTGATAGCTTGTTCCGCTGCAATAAAACCGCTATACATTGCATTCCCCACTCCTTCTCCCGTCAGGGGATCGATAAGATGGGCAGCATCACCGGCAAGCATGTAGTGGTCACCGGAGATCCTGAAAGCGGGATTTCCCAGCGGCAGAGGGCTGGCAGCCGGCTTGCCTGTTCTTTCGGCATCTTTAAACCTGGGGGCAAGAAGGGGATGCCGGCTGATGATATCTTCCATCACAGCAGAAAGATTGATTTTCTTTTTCAGTACCACATCCTTACGTATACCGACACCAACATTAGCGATTCCTCCGGGTAAAGGAAATATCCAGAAATATCCTGGCAGTACCTCAGGTAAAAAATACAGCTCAACAAAATGCCGGGGATGTATATCTGTCACTCCCCGATAATATGCCCTGACTGCCAGTGCAGTCTTTTTGGGAAGCGAATCAGGTTTATCGTAATCCATATTGAATTGCGCTGAAGTCCCGGAAGCATCAATCAGCAGTTCAGCGGATATCACCCCTGAAGAGGTCTCTATTACATAAGCATCCTCATTTTTCCTGGCTGAAAACACTTCACATCCTGTGAGCAGGCTGCCACATGCAATATTTTTCACTTCTTCAAGCATGAAGCTGTCAAACAGCTCTCTTTTCAACGTATACCCTGGCACGGGATGCTTTTTCGGATCGTAATCATAAATAAAAGGCACATCGAAAGTATAGTCGCCCGGGGCAACAAAGCGCATCCCAAACGAATGCAGTGGCCGGCACTGCTTTTCAAAGCGGGAAAGAAGATCAGGCGACAGGCGACGCATAATATGCGGGACCTTCCCACTCAGGGCATCGCCACAAATCTTCTCACGCGGAAACTCATCTTTATCAAGAATTACAAAGGGAATGCCCTCCTTCCCCAGCCTGAGAGCTGCCATAGTCCCTGCCGGGCCGGCACCGATAATACATACCTTGCTTGTGAGCATGGAGTCAAAGATAAAACTTTTGAGGGTTAAGTTTTGAGGGTTGAGTTGATATTCGATATCCGATATTCGATATTCGATATCCGATCCTGTAATCCATAATTCATAATTATTAATCTATCTTTGCCGGAAGTAGGCAGTAAGCAGTAAGCAGTAAGCAGTAAGCAGTAAGCAGTAAGCAGTAGGCAGTAGGCAGTAATGAGAAACAAAATCATGGATAAAGAAGCAGCAGCACGTCGTCCCTTATTTCGTATGTTCAATGATGTGCCGGGGAAATATGATATTATGAACCGCATCCTCACTCTAGGACAAGATGAACGCTGGAGAAAAAAAGCGGTCAGCATCTGTCTGAATGAGGATCCTGATGAAGTGCTTGACATTTGTACCGGCACTGCCGACCTGGCACTTCGTATTGCAAAGACAAGCCTTAAGGAGATCCGAATAACGGCCAGCGACTTCAGCCAGCCCATGCTCGATGTGGCTGCAGAGAAAGCAGCAAGCTTAAATGGCAGAAAAGTGAACTTTGTACTGGCCGACACGGCCGACCTTCCATTTGATGATGACACCTTCAATGTGACCACCATCGGCTTTGCTTTCAGGAATCTAACATACAAGAACAAGTTTGCAACACAATACCTTTCTGAGATACTCCGGACATTGAAGCCCGGTGGCATTTTTGTTATTGCAGAATCAAGCCAGCCCCAAAACAAATTGTTGCGTTTCGGATTCAGGATATATCTGAAAGTATGGGTTGAATGGCTTGGCGGATTGCTTTCCGGTCATCGGCAGGCATATCGTTACCTGGCCGTCTCCGCCCGTAATTATTATACTCCTGATGAAGTCAGGCATTTGCTTGAAGAAAACGGCTTCACCGACTGCCAGGCTCTCCCCATGCTCGGCGGCTCAGCCGCTATCTACTCAGCTCGTAAAGCCTGACCCGTCAACCCGGCATCCGGCACCCGGTACCCGACACACCGTATCCTTAAACTAACCATCTGTAAAACCATCAGCACTTATCCATAAAATAGGTAGTATTTTCGTTTCTACCCATTAACAACCAAAAATTTACAACCATGAATTTCAAGCTTTTATTGATTATTATGCTATTGATCCTGATGGCATTTATTTCTTTTGTTAAAGAAGCATTCTCGCAAAGTACTTCATTTGAAAAACAGCTTGTATGCAATGAATTTACGCAAGGTACAGAAGTGTTCGCATGCGATATCAACCAGGATAGCCTTATGGACTTTATTACTACCGGAAATACCGGTGGCGGACAGGTGGCCTGGTGGGAAAACAACGGCTACCATGAATTCATCAAACATGTGGTTGATGCCGAGCTCGACTGGGCCCGTTCAGTATGCGCAGGCGACCTTAATGATGACGGGGAGATCGACATCGTCGTGGCTGCTTATGGCGGCGACATGATCAGGTGGTATGAAAATGATGGTAATGAAAACTGGAGCAAACATTTCGTTGATAATAATTTTACCGGAGCGCACACCGTAGACATTAAAGACGTGAATGATGACGGAAGGCCTGATGTGCTCTGTTCAAGCTTTGATAATAGTTCCGCGTACAGTGAGATCGCCTGGTTTGAAAATTTGGCTGACACAAACTGGACCAAACATGTGATCTCAACACGCTTCCAGCAGAGTCCGTTTATTTATGGTGAAGATATTGATGGTGACAATGACCTGGACATCCTGGCCTGCGGTGAATTGAACGGAGAGGTTTACTGGTGGGAGAATGATGGCAACCAGAGCTGGACCGAACATATGATCGACAACCAGTTTAGCATGGCACATACGGTATTTGCCAGGGATATTGACCTTGACGGTGACTTCGACATCATTGGCGCAGCATGCATGAGCAGTAAGATTGCATGGTGGGAAAATGATGGCAGCCAGAACTTTACAAAACACCCCATGGGAACGCTTGCAGGAGCCTTATGGTTTGATGCTGTGGACCTCGACAATGATGGAGACCGCGACCTGTATGGGGGAGGACAGGGTGCCTCCAAGCTCGTATGGTGGGAAAATGACGGCAGCCAGAATTTTTCAAAACACTATTTTGAGGACAACTTCACCCAGACTTTTTCTGTTGTTCATGCCGACCTGAATAATGACAGCGACACTGACCTTGTAGCCATTGGGTTTTCAAGTAATCAGATATCATGGTTCGACAATCAACAGCTGAACCCAAACCTGTACAATAAGCCGGAATGCGTGGTATATGACGAAACCAATGACCGCTACCTCGTTTCAAACCCGGGAGGAGGATTCGTGCTTGAAACAGACACAGCAAATAATCAGTCCTATTTTATACATGGATATGACATTCCCTGTGGCATGTGCCTTGTTGATGAAGTACTTTATGCCTCAGACGGCGACACCCTGTTTGGCTGGGACATAACCACAGGTGAAGAAGTAATGGCCTTAAATCTGAATGCATATAATAACCTGGACGGTATCACCACAGATGGAAACGGATACTTGTATGTGGTAGACACCTGGGGCAGAATAATCAAAGTAAACCTGGCAGATGAAACCTTCGATGATTTGGTATCTTCCGGCTTACCCGAATGGCCACAGGATTGTGTGTATGATCCATTTAACGACCGTATCATTGTGGCCGCCTTCAAGGCATCTGCGCCCATAGTCAGTGTCGACCCGGAGACAGGAGACACCGCAACCCTGACCACAAACAGCGTTGGCAGGTATGATGGGGTCACGATCGATCAATATGGCAATTTCTACTTCTCAACATTCGTTGGCGGGGGAAGAGTGCACAAATACCCCAATGACTTTAGCGACTACACAGCTATCGCTTATGGCCTGGGAGAGCCCACGGGATTGAATTACAATCAGCAGGACAACATCCTGGCCGTACCCAGCTTTAATCAGCATACTGTTCATTTTTTCCATATCGATCAAACAGGATTCAATGAAATACAGGCACCAAAAGAAATCGAGTTTTATATTTATCCTAACCCCTGTAACGGCAAGGCCAGGCTTATCATTAACGGGAATGAAGAAAATGAATCATATCATTTTAATATACATAACCAGAACGGTCAACTTTTACAATCCAGGTACATGATACTATCGGGAGAGTATACGATGGAGCTTGATCTGGGTGCGCTGGATGCCGGTATTTATTACACGTCCTTATCGAATGGCGCCCAGAGCTCAACACGGAAGCTGGTGATCAGATGATCATTGCATTGAGGCGTGGCCTGCCAGCCATCCTGTTGAATATGCAATCTGTAAATTATAGCCACCGGTTTCAGCATCCAGGTCGATCATTTCTCCTGCAAAAAACAAACCTTTCACCAACTTTGACTCCATGGTTTTTGGAGATATCTCTTTGGTTGTGATTCCACCAGCTGTAATAATTGCTTCCTTAAAAGACCTGTGGCCGGACACGTGGAAACGAAAGTTCTTAAGTAAGTGTCTGATCTGTTTTCGCTCTTTGGAAGATATCTGATGGCACTCCTTATCCGGGTCGAAGCCCAGGACATCAATAAATACGGGAACCATGGTAGCCGGCAGCCAGTAGCGAAAAATATTGCCTATTTTTTTCTTACCATGTTCATTCAGGTCGCGGAGCAATCTGTTGTCAAGTTTTTGTTCATCCAGTGCAGGTTTAAGATCTATGCTTATTTCTACTTTATTCTTTTTGTGCAACTCATCAACCACAATCCTGCTCAGGGTAAGGATGATGGGGCCCGACAAGCCGAAATGTGTAAATAGCATCTCACCAAAATCTTCTTCTGCTTTCCTGTCATTGACCCAGACCACCGCCTTCACATTTTTCAGGTTGAGCCCCTGCAGCTTCTGTGCAATCCCTCCGCTGGTATCAAGTGGTACGAGCGCAGGTCTTACCTTTTCAATGGTATGCCCCACGCTGCCGGCCAGCATATGGCCATCGCCATTTGATCCCGTGGCGGGATATGAATAGCCTCCTGTTGCTAAAATTACATGAGGAGCAAAAAAATGCTGCCCGTTTGCCTGAACACCCTGAATCACATCATCCTTCACGATCAGTTTCTCAACCCTGTGCCCACAACGGATTTCCACATCAAGCTCCTTCAGCCATAACAAAAGGGCCTTCAGCACATCTGCAGATTTGTTGCTTGACGGGAAATAACGGCCTCCACGCTCCAGGGTAGACTCAACACCATATCTCCTGAGCAGATCAATAATGTCTTCTGAAAAGAACTGATGAAAAGCGTGGCGCAGAAAACGGCCGTTGGGCTTAACATGGGTGATAAAATCGCTGATGCTTGCATCATTGGTGATGTTGCAGCGTCCCTTTCCCGTAATCAGCAGCTTACGACCCTCCTGACGCATTTTTTCCAGTACCAGCACACGTCCACCCCGCTCTGCTGCCCGGCCAGCCGCCATTAAACCGGACGGGCCGGCTCCTACTACGATAAGGTCAAAGTTATTCATCCGCGACAAAGGTATATTTATCAGGCAAATGCATAACATCAAACATCAAGTATTTTGGCCAGCCCTGCCTCCGCTGACACGCAATGCACATATTTCGTATCTTCACACCTCCAACAAAATCACTCTTATGAGCATAAAATATTCTATTAAAAAATGGCTGGGTTTTATCCTTATTTCGCATTTTGTATTGCTTACTGTAGATAACAGCATGGCGCAGGGCAGAATAAAACAGGCATTCAATGATGGATGGGAATTTGCATTGTCTGATTTGGATATAAAGGAACTCCAGGATGCTGATGTCCACTGGAAAAGTATTTCCATCCCCCACACATGGAACAATAAAGACGTACAATCCGGAGAAAAGGTAAATTATACGACTGCGTGGTACAAAAAGATTTTTTTCACTGTGAACAAGCTGAAAGATAAAGAATACTTCCTGCGCTTTGAAGGTGTCGGACAGTATGCAGCACTATATGTGAACAATAAATTTGTGGGTGATCACCTGGGCGGCTATTCAGCCTTTGTGTTTAAGCTAAATGATTTTCTGCTGGCAGATACCGTTAATACAATCTATGTGAAAGTTAATAACGAGTTGCAGGATTCCTATCCGAAGGATAATTTTCTTTTTGGCATATTTGGTGGCATCTACCGTGATGTTTCTCTCATCATTACTGACCACATCCATATTGGCCTTACTGATCATGCATCATCGGGAGTATATATCCACCCCAAAGAAGTAAGCAAAGAAAAAGCAATATTAAAGATAGAAACATTGTTAAAGAATGAAGGTTCCGAAAAGCAATTACTTACCGTTGAAAACAGACTTCTGAACAGCGACTCAGAGGTCATAGCAGCTTGCAGCCAGCAGGAACTCTTGTATCCCGGCGGTCTCATATCCTCTTTCTCCCTACTGGATGTTGATAATCCACGCCTGTGGAATGCTAAGAAAGATCCATACCTGTATCAGCTGGAGACACTGATAATAGTCGATGGCACGGTGACAGACCAGCTCATCCAGGATTATGGGATTCGATACTTTTCTATTGATCCCGAAGAAGGCTTTATCCTGAATGGGAATCCCTACCGCCTGTATGGTGTATGCCGTCATCAGGAGTGGGAGGATCTGGGCAATGCCCTGCTAGCTGAACATCACCGCATAGATATGCGGCTTATCGATGAACTGGGCGCTACCACCATCCGCCTGGCACACTATCAGCAGGCTGATTATATTTATGACCTGGCTGATTCACTGGGCATCCTTATTTGGGCAGAAATACCATTTGTAAATGGATATAAGGAGGGTGCCGATGGCAATGCTCTTCAACAGATGACAGAGCTGATCAAGCAGAACTTCAACCACCCTGCGATCTTTGTGTGGGGTGTACATAATGAGGTGATCAAAGGAGACGTGGTACAGCCAGCTGTGAATCTGACGGCTGAGCTGCATAATCTGTCCAAAGCCCTCGACCCGCACAGGTATACCGTTGCCGTAAGCAATATCTGGTGGGTATATGATCATCCCATCCATGAGAATACCGAGCTGCAAGGTTTCAACCAGTACACCGGCTGGTATGGCGGCAAGCCTGAAGAACTAAGAAATTGGATAAGCAACTATCATCAGAAAAAACCTGACATTCGCTTTTCTGTATCTGAATATGGTGCAGGTGGTAACATCGCCCACCAGTCGGGTGATATCACAACAGACCCCGACCCAAAAGGGCAGTTCTTCTCTGAAGGCTACCAAACACATTATCATGAGCAAACATGGGATGCGATAGATGAATCACCTTATATCTGGGCATCTTATGTATGGAATATGTTCGATTTTTCAGTGCCGGAATGGGACAGAGGCGGCATCAAAGGAAGAAACCATAAAGGCTTGATCACCTATGACCGCAAAACAAAAAAAGATGCATTTTACTGGTACAAGGCCAACTGGTCGAAAGAAGCAGTCCTTCACCTGAGCGGAAAACGACGGAACAGCATCAGTGCTGGCAACATACATTTTAAAGCCTATTGTAATTACGGCATCCCGAGTTTGTATATTAATGGAGAATACAAGGGAAGCATGACGGCCGGCATCAATAAAATACAATATTTAAGTCGGGATATGACACTGGAACCGGGAATATACCTGATCGAAGTAAGGGCAGAACACCATGCTAAAGGACACAGCGATTCATTTACCTTGGTGGTTGAATAAGATATTCAGAATGTCGATTTTACGAAATAACTTTCGAAATATTGGCTTTTATTCGTGATCTTATTTCATCGGAGGGTATCCTTTGAAATTATATTACCTGTTCTCAGGTATGGAATTTATTCACTTTCTATAAACAAAATTTCCAGTGCGAATATATAATTATTTCACATAACTACAAAATTCTTTCTATTATTTCTTACACCCTTCATATCTATTTTATTTAATTACGTATTCATGTACCTGATTGATGTTAATCATGTGTCCGTGGCAAGCACTTATAAGCGTAACGATTCCAATTGAGTAAAAAATAATCCTTATTAAGAAATAATATACCTAACTTTGCAAAAAATTAATATAAGGATTTCACTTTTTAATCTATATCATATCACGATTATATAAAGCAGCAGCACCTTAGGTGTACAACTAATAATCAACAACTAACAAAACATAGAAATCTTGGAATCATTCAATATAGGCGATTTAAAAATCCGCGTTCCGATCATTCAGGGCGGGATGGGGATTGGCATCTCACTGTCAGGCCTGGCCTCTGCCGTGGCAAATATGGGAGGCATTGGTGTCATCTCAACTGTTGCCATCGGGCTTACCGGGGATCGTGACAGCAAAAACTACAAAGCAAACAACATTGTGGCTATACGTGAGGAAATAAGGAAAGCACGTGAGCTAAGCTTTGGCGTTATAGGGGTCAATATCATGTCTGTTCTAACAGACTTTCAGGATATGGTACGTACCTCCATCGAAGAGAAAATTGACATTATCTTCTCGGGAGCGGGCTTACCTCTGGACCTTCCGAAATACCTTGGCAATGGTGCAAAAACAAAGCTGGTCCCTATCGTGTCCAGCGGGCGTGCCGCATCTATCATTTGCACCAAATGGAAACAAAATTATGACTACCTGCCTGATGCTTTTGTCGTAGAAGGACCAAAGGCCGGCGGCCATCTTGGATTCAAAGCTGACCAAATTGGCAATGACAGCAATACCCTTGAGAAACTGCTGGCGGATGTGCTGAATGTAACCAAAGCCATTAAAAGCAAATATAGCGTTGACATACCCGTGATCGCAGCAGGAGGTATCTTTACGGGAAAGGACATGTACCAGATCATGAAAAAAGGGGCAGCAGCAGTTCAACTGGGAACCCGCTTTGTTGCTACGGAAGAATGCGACGCTTCGGATGAATTTAAAAATGAATTCATTAAAGCAAAGAAGGAAAATATTCAAATTATAACAAGCCCTGTCGGCTTGCCAGGAAGGACCATTTTTAATGATTTCCTCCAGAAAGCCTATGAAGGGAAGAAGAAGCCGACCTCTTGTAATTTTCACTGCATAAAATCCTGTAATCCAAAAACAACTTTATATTGTATCGCAAAAGCCCTGCAATCAGCATACAAGGGCAACCTTTCAGAAGGATTTGCGTTTACTGGAACAAATGCAGTGCTCATCAATAAAATATCAACGGTAAAAAAAGTTTTTGCCGACCTGAAGCAGGAATACATTCAGGCTAAAAAAACTATATTGTAGCAAAGGTCAGGCTTTGCAATTTATATTCATTAACAAATAAAATACATGGGTAGATCACAGGAAACATTTAACAAAAAAGAAGTTAGAAGTAAAAAAGAGAAAAAAAGAAAAGAGAAAGAAAAGAAACGTCTTGCCAGGAAAGAAAACGAAAAAAAGAACAGCCTGGATGACATGATCGCCTATGTAGATGAGCATGGTATGATCACTACTGCTCCCCCCGACCCCGACAAGAAAGAGGAAATTAACGTAGAGGATATCGTTATTGGCGTCCCAAACCGTGAAGATGACGAGGAATTTGATCCGATAAGAAAAGGAATTGTTACCTTCTTCAATGATTCAAAAGGCTATGGCTTTATCAAGGACTCTGAAACCAAAGAAAGCATTTTTGTTCATATCAATAATGTGATCGATGACATTAAAGAGGGCAACCTGGTGAGCTTTGAGGTGGAAAGAGGACCGAAAGGACTCACCGCCGTCAGGGTGAATCAGGTAAAATAAGTCATCCCAATCATCCACCTTCGCTTAAAGCATAACTGAGATATCACTCCTGCATAGACAGGTGGATATGTTCTTAAGTAGTCATTTTAAAATATCTTACCCCTTCTCCTATAGCATTTTGGGCTAATTTCTATTGGCTATTTTTTATAGATGCCAGAAATAAAATTCCCGAAATGAACAATAACTAATCAGGCTTGTTTATGATTTTGTATAGTAAATTCATGTAAATTATACATCGAAAATGCTCAAACTTATAACTTAATACTTTTAGCACCCACCTTTAAGCTTGCATTGTATATCAAAGTGATATTTTGCATTTTACAGGTGGCAAAATTATTAACAGGAAAATCGTATAACGGGTTCTGCGATTTCTCTTGAATCACGAGAATAAATGAATTTTCAGAGCCCATCTAAAACTAATTAAAAGATGAAAAAAACTTTATTATTATTGGTAGTAGGACTACTAACTACAAACCTTGCTTTTTCACAAGCAACAAGTGAAATAAACTTTGGTGGAATAGGAACTGGCTTATATTTAAGCTACGACATTCCGGTAGCTACATCTATCGCTATTGCACCATTAGTAAGAACAGACTGGGATTTCAACCATTTGGTATTGGGAGTAAAAGCCGACTATTATTTTGATAATCTTTTTGGATTACCTGCAGCATGGGATGTTTATGCTGGACTCAACGGAGGCTGGCGACTCTGGATTGATGATAACGCAAACAACAATAATGAGGATTTTGATTTCGGGGCCCAAATTGGTGGACGATGGTTCTGGAGTGACAGATGGGGCCTTAATGCTGAATTCGGCGGGGGAAGCAGCATTAATGGTGGCTTAGGTGTTACCATGAGGCTATAAACCATAATATCATAAAAAATAAGTAAAAGAGGCTGTCTCCAAACAAAAAGAGACAGCCTCTTTTTGTTCCGGCAAATGGTCAAACTCCATATTTGTTTATCTTGTTATAGAGTGTCTTCCTGGTAATGCCAAGCAATCGTGATGCCTGTGACAGGTTCCCTCCACAATTTTCAATGGCCTTTTTGATAATAATGATCTCATTTCTTCTGAGATTTAAATTTTGTTTTGCCTCCGAAATATGCTCATCTGCCCTCCTGTGGAAAGTAAAATCATGTTCGCTTATCAGGCCGGAGTCGCACATAATAACCGCTTTTTCCACGGCATGCTCCAGTTCCCTGACATTCCCCGGCCAATGATAGTTTTGAAGTTTATCTAACACTGAAGGCTTGACTTTAAGGCCTGCTTTTGCATATTTTAATTCGAACTTCTTGAGAAAGCACTTAAATAATCCGGGGATATCTTCTGTTCGCTCCCTCAGCGCAGGAACATGAAGAGTGATGGTATTCAGGCGATAGAGCAAATCTTCTCTGAAGGTGCCATTTCTCACCATGCGGTCAAGCGGCATATTGGTGGCAGTGATCAGCCTGATATCAATCGCAACAGCCTTGTTCGATCCAACACGGGTAAGACAGCGGTTCTGCAGCACAGACAATAACTTTGGCTGGAGCATCAATGGCAGGTTCCCAATCTCATCAAGGAATAAGCTTCCTTTGTGCGCAATCTCAAAACGCCCCGGCCTGTCTTCATTCGCATCAGTGAATGATCCTTTCATGTGGCCAAACAACTCACTTTCGAAAAGACTTGCACTGACGGATCCCATATCAACGCCGACAAAGACTTCTGATGCACGACTTGATTGTTGATGAATGGCTCCTGCAACCAACTCCTTTCCAGTCCCATTCTCCCCGACAACAAGAACGCTGGCATCTGTCCTGGCGATCTTTTCAATATTCCTGAATAGGTTTTTCATTAATATAGATGAACCAATGAGCTTATTACCCTGACGCTTGATCTGCTGATGAAGACCTTCCTGTTTCTGTCGCAGGTCCCTCACCTCAGATCCCGAATTACGTTGTTTCCATGCCGCAAGGATCGTTGAGATTAACTTATCGTCCATCCAGGGTTTCTGAATAAAGTCCGTCGCCCCTTCCTTTATTGCTTTAACAGCCAGGTCGATATCACCATATGCAGTAAGAAAGACAATCACGGCCTTCGGGTCTTTCTCAAGGATTTTATGCATCCAGAAAATACCTTCATTACCGGTAAAACGACCACTCTTAAAATTCATATCAAGAATGTAAACATCAAAAGCCTGCCTGTCGATATGAGCAGGAATCAGATTGGGGTTCTTTTCACATTCGATACTGACGAAATAATCCTGTAACAAAAGGCGAAGCGCAATAAGGATCTCCTCATTGTTGTCAACGATAAGAATGGCACCATGTTTTTTCATCAGGGTCTCCTCCGGTAATAATACAGCTTTGCTTCTATTACAAAGCTAATACAAGATAGCGGCACTAAATGACAGCAATTTGCAAACAGCAATTGCGCCTTCACAAGATGCTTGTATTGGGTAATAAATACACAGGTGGGGTTTTGGGGTTTGGGTTTTGGGTTTTGGGTTTTGGGTTTTGAGTTTTGAGTTTTGAGTTTTGAGTTTTAAGTGTTGAGTGTTGAGTTTGTTGAGAATTTAGAGCTCAGGGTTTAGGGCATTCCAAATCTTCTTCAAAGAACAAAGACCTTCGTAAATGGGTATTCTTTATCTTTATGCAAAAATTATCATAACATGATCTTAATTGCAGACAGCGGGTCTACCAAAACAAGCTGGGCACTCATAGAAGAGGGTACAGAATTTATTCATGATACGGGTGGCTTCAATCCATACTATATGGATCCTTCCGTTCTGGGTGAGATACTTTCAAAAGAATTGCCCTCCAGGATTACAGATGCTGACATAACATCAATCTTTTATTATGGATCGGGTTGCTCAACAACAAAGCATTGCGGTCTGGTAGAAACGGCATTAAGGGTATATTTCCCGGCTGCAAATATTGAAGTCAGGCACGACCTGCTGGCTGCTGCACGTGCAATTCTGGGCCATAATAAAGGTATCGCATGCATATTGGGCACCGGTGCAAATTCATGTGCTTATGATGGAAAGCAGATCACAAAAAATGTGGCCTCACTGGGCTATATTTTCGGTGACGAAGGCAGCGGAGCATATATCGGGCAAAAATTCCTTGCTGCCTATCTGAAAGGAAAGCTCTCACGCGAAACCAATGAAGCATTTGAAAGCGCATACCACTACTCCCTTGAGGATATACTCAGCGCTGTGTACGGAACCGGAAGCCCCAGCTCTTATATGGCCTCCTTCACACACTTCATGGCCGAACATGAACACCACGACGATATCCGGGAAATCCTGCTGTCGTCATTTATCGATTTCTTTCAGGAATCAGTGTCAAAATATACCGGATATAAGCAGCTTCCCGTGAGTTTCGTTGGCTCCATAGCTTTTCATTTCCGTCATATCCTGAATGAAGCAGCCGGGCAGGAAGGCATTACCGTGGGCAGGGTTGATAAGGCACCCATGGAAGGGTTAATAAGATATCATAGGGAACAGACTTCTTAATTCCGGTATCCGTCGACCGCTATGTGGCAAGCGGCAGCCGTGAAGCAAGAAAACGAAGGCACCCTTCAAAGTCGTCAGGCTCAAACCAATGTACTTCATCATCCTTCCTGAACCATGTTAGTTGGCGTTTCGCATAACGGCGTGTACTCGTTTTTATCTTTTCAACTGCATCCTCAAGGCTGGCATTGCCATCGAGATAGCCAAATATCTCCTTGTATCCAACGGTGTTCAGGGCGTTGAGTTCCCTGTATGGAAGCAGCGACCTGACTTCCTCCAGCAAACCTTGCTGCATCATGCTATCAACACGCTGAGCTATGCGAAAAAATAGTTTCTCCCTCTCCATGTTCAGGCCTATCCTGACAACTGTGAATGGCCGTGGCTTGGCAGTATTCCTGCGGAGGGAAGTATAAGTATTGCCTGTTTGCATACACACCTCGACGGCCCTTAACAATCGGTTAGGATTTTGCAGATCAACAATTTCGAAATATTCAGGATCAAGCTTTTTCAGCTTTTCACCAAATGCCTCGATGCCTGTCCTTTCAAGCTCTTCTTTTAATGATTTCCGTAATACAGGGTCGTGATCAGGAAGCTCGTCAATACCCTTACACACTGCATCAATATATAATCCTGACCCACCAGTAAGTATGACAACATCATGCTTTTTATATAGTTCATTCAGCAGAGAGAGGACTTCATTTTCGTAGCGTGACACATTATAATCATCCCCGAGGGAAAGGTTTCCGATAAAATGATGCCTGACAGCTTTCAGCTCCTCCGGCTCAGGGTATGCCGTTCCTATACGCATCTCTTTATAAAACTGCCTGGAGTCAGCTGATATGATCTCGGTCTTAAGATGCAATGCAAGCCTGATACTGAATGCAGTCTTCCCAACCGCAGTCGGACCCGCAACAACCACAAGATATTTACCCTCAACTTGCATACTTCATACTTCATACTTCATACTTCACACTTCCCAAGCCCAAGCTCCTCCCCCTTCTCCAGCATAAATGCGTAAGCAGCCTCATATTCATTAGGGATGATCCCATCCAGTATGGCGTCATTTATTGCATTTTTAATATCCCCCACATGGGCACAAGGCTTTATTCCAAATGTCTCCATAATAAGCTCGCCACTAATCGGGGGTTGAAAATTCCTTATCCTGTCTTTCTCTTCAATTTCAACCAGTTTCTTTCTTACCAGTTTAAAATTTTTCAGGTATCTTCTCACCTTAGCAGGATTTTTTGATGTAATATCAGCCTCACAAAGCATCATAAGGTCATCGATATCATCGCCAGCCTCAAACAGAAGCCTCCTGATCGCAGAGTCTGTTATTTCCTCATCAGCCAGCCCGATCGGGCGCAGGTGCAATTTTACAAGTTTTTGCACATAACGCATCTTCTCATTCAAAGGCATCCTGAGCTGCTTGAAGATCCCAGGCACCATTTTTGCTCCGACAAATTCGTGCGAATGAAAGGTCCAGCCTGTTTTCTTATCATACTTCTTTGTTGCCGGCTTGGCTATATCATGCAATATAGCAGCCCAGCGCAACCAGAGCTTATCACTCTCCTTCGACACATTATCCAGGACCTGAAGTGTGTGATGAAAATTATCTTTATGTCCTTTACCTTCCACCGATTCCGCACCTTTAAGTGCCATAAACTGGGGAAAGATGATCTGCAAAAGACCTGCTTCATCCAGCAGCTTAAATCCGTATGAAGGTTGAGCAGATAACACAATCTTGTTGAGCTCATCCGCAATCCGTTCAAAAGAGACAATATTGATACGCTCCCTGTTGCGGGATATGGCCTGGAAAGATTGCTCTTCTATTGTAAAACCCAGCTGAGAGGCAAACCTGATAGCACGCATCATTCTCAGCGGATCATCGGAATAAGTAATATCCGGATCCAGTGGTGTTCGAATAATTTTTTTCTTAATATCACCGATCCCGTCAAAGGGATCGACCAATGCACCATAATCATTTTCCTGTAAACTGATGGCCATTGCGTTAATGGTGAAATCGCGCCTGTTCTGGTCATCCTCCAGGGTCCCGTCTTCTACCAGTGGCTTGCGTGAATCGCGGTTATAAGATTCCTTTCTTGCACCCACGAACTCAATGATCAGGGTGCGATCTTCAAAATGCCGGAGCATGGCAGTCCCGAAATTTCTGTAATAAACCACCTTCGTCTTTTCTCCCAGCCTTGCAGCCACATTTCCTGCCAGCTCGATCCCGCTGCCAACAACCACAATATCTATATCACCACCGGTATCCCTGCCCATGATCCGGTCTCTCACATAACCACCAATCACATACGCATCAGCACCCATCTCTCTGGCTGCCGCGGAGATCTGCGTGAAGATGCCCTTATCAAGGAAAGCTTTGTGGTTATTCATGCTGGCAAAATTAATAAAACAAATGATAGTAGTGAGTAGTGAGTAGTGAGACATCTCAATACTCAATACTCAGTACTCACTACTCATATCTCGCTACTCCGACACAAACTCCTCCTCTATCGTAATATATCCGGGATACTTCATCTTCGTCATTGCAATATATATAGTAGGCTTGGCTTTTAACTTTATCCTGCTGGGTTCACTGCCGCTGCCAGCCAGGTTCAGCCCAAAATTCATCAGGGCATCTGCAGATTCACCCGACATGACCTCAAACAGATCCACCTGAATATCAACAGGCATCATGGCGGTGCCTCCATTGGGCGGAACACTCACATTCTTGTCGACCTTACCCTGGGTGATCTCAACATCATCAACAAAGAGTATCCAGTGCAATTCATTCATGCTGGCCTTCTCGGGATTCGGATTTTTAACTTCGACATTAATGGTAAGCCCCAGAGGCAACTCGCCCGACAATGCTGTCATCGACAGCTTAGTTGCTTCCGAAAAGCTCAGGTCGCCGAAGCTTTCTACATCCTGTACATCAATTCCCGCCAGGACAACATCCTGCACATTATCAAGCCGAAACAAACACTTTGAGAAAGTCTTCATCTCAGTGGCCTGATCCAGGATAGAGCATGAACTTAGCATAAAAGCCAGCGTAATCAACAAGGTGATGCTTTTTGAAATATGTTTCATCTATGCGTTATGGATTTAAGTACGTAAATCAGATATCGTTAATCAGATATCATTAATCCCTATCTTTACTTTCTTATTATTTTTGCCTTTTCAAAGGTACTAAATCCGTCTCATCTGAAGCAGAAATAAATGATCCTCATTGACAGAAACGAAACCGATCCGTATTTTAATATTGCAGCTGAGGAATATGTTTTGAGGGAGATGGATGAGGATGTTTTTATGCTATGGAGGAGCCGTCCTTCAGTGATCATCGGCAAACACCAGGTGGCAGCAGCAGAAGCGGACCTCATATTCACTGTTGAAAATAATATCCCGCTCATCCGCAGAATATCCGGAGGAGGCACAGTGTATCATGATGAGGGCAACCTGAATTATAGCCTGATCACCAAAGGTGTTCGCGGCAAGCTGGTGGATTACAAAAAGTATTCGGGAACCGTGATCCGTGCACTGACCCCTTATTCAATAGACGCCAGTTTAGAGGGCAAGAGCAGCCTCGTCGTCAATGGCCTGAAGTTTTCAGGTAATGCCGAGCATATATTCCGCGACAGGGTTTTACACCACGGCACCTTGCTGTTTAACAGCGATCTTGAGACCCTGCGGAAATGTATTCGACCTGATCACCGTGACTATATTGACAGATCCATCCGGTCGAAGGACAGCATGATCACCAACCTGAAGGAGCATCTTGGCAACAATACATCCATGAAGGATTTCCGGAAGATCATGTTACAGCAGGTAAGAGTCGATTTCCCCGGCATTTCAGATTATACTTTTAATGATCATGACAGAAAAATGATCAGGCACCTTGCAAACGACAAATATCAAAGCATAGAATGGAATTTCGGATATTCTCCGAGCTATGAGTTAAACAAAGAGATCATCCTGGGAGGCGAGCGATACACAATGGCAATGAAAACAGAAAAGGGGAATATTAAAGAAATCATTTTCTTTCACCAGGGTGTTGAGGCCCTACAAGATATCTCAAAGCAATTAAAAAACTGTCTTCACCACCCTGAAGCAATCAGTGAAAAGCTAAAAAGTGTTATCTTAAGCCGGTATTTAGCCCCCCCCTTTCACAGGGCGTTTATTTACAGCTTGTTTTAATTAAAAGTATGATCAACTGATAAATGGGAAGCATCTCACAAGATATTATTTCAGAGCTCAGAAAAACTTTCGAAGGAGAAATACTGAGCGAGCACTCCAGGCTGCTTCAATATGCCACTGATGCCTCTGCGTACAGGGAGGTTCCGCTACTGGTGACACAACCAAAACACAAACATGATATCAGGGAGTTGGTAAGTTTTGCAAAAGAACATGCTTTATCAATTATACCCCGCACAGCAGGAACATCTCTTGCCGGACAGGTAGTTGGAAGTGGCATCATCGCAGATGTTTCCAGGAATATGACCAGGATACTGGAAGTGAATCCTGCGGAGAGATGGGTCAGGATAGAGCCGGGTGTTGTGCTGGATGAGCTTAATATGGATCTGGAGAAACACGGATTGTTCTTTGCTCCGGAAACCTCAACCTCCAACAGGTGCATGATGGGCGGCATGGTGGGGAACAACGCCTGCGGTGCACATTCCCTTATTTACGGCAGTACCAGGGATCACACCCTCAGCATTAAAGCCATACTCAGTGACGGAACAGATGTAGAATTCAGGGCACTTCATGCTGAGGAGTTTAAACAGAAATGCACCTTAAATTCACTTGAAGGAAAGATTTATCAGGGTATGAGCAGCATCCTGAGTGATCCCGTCAACAGGGATTCCATAAGATCTGAATACCCTGATCCTGCTATCAAAAGAAGAAATACCGGCTATGCCATCGACCTTCTTCTTGACACCAATCCATTCACAGCAGGAAAAGAGGACTATAATTTTTGCAAGCTTATTGCAGGTTCAGAGGGCACACTGGCCTTCATTTATGAGATCAAGCTGAACCTCCTCCCCTTACCTCCTCAGGAAAAAGCCGTTATTGCTATCCACTGCGCCAGTCTTGAAGCATCTTTTCATGCCAACCTCATTGCATTGAAGTACGATCCGGGCGCAGTTGAATTAATGGACAGCAAGGTGCTGGAACTCACAAAAGAAAACCACACCCAGCAAAAGAATCGTTTCTTTCTACAGGGTGACCCTGCAGCCATACTTATCGTTGAATTTGCCCGCGACAGCCGTAATGAAGTCGTTCAACTGGCAAAAAGTATGGAAGAAGAAATGCGTGCAGCAGGCTATGGATATCATTTTCCGCTTATCTTCGGTGAGGATATTCAAAAAGTTTGGGCATTGCGCAAAGCAGGCCTGGGGGTTTTGTCAAATATGCCGGGAGATGCAAAGCCTGTAGCAGTGATTGAGGATACTGCTGTGAAGCCCGAAGACCTTCCTGCTTATATGGAAGATTTCTCGAAACTTCTGAAAAAACATTCACTGGAATGTGTATATCATGCACATATTGGTACCGGCGAGCTTCATCTGCGGCCCGTTCTGAACCTGAAGAAAGAAGAAGATGTGATCCTGTTCAAGACCATTGCCAGTGAGACAGCACAGCTGGTCAAAAAATATCGCGGATCACTGAGTGGCGAACATGGCGATGGGCGCCTCAGGGGAGCATTTATCCCTATAATGATAGGGGAACGGAATTACGAGCTTCTGAAAACCATCAAGAAGACCTGGGATCCTGATAACATCTTTAATCCCGGAAAGATCACTGCAACACCCGAAATGAATACCGCTTTACGCTATACTCCAGGGCAGGTATACAAAGACATCCCCACTCATTTCGACTTCAGCCATGACATGGGCATTTTGAGGGCGGCAGAAAAATGCAATGGTTCCGGCGACTGCAGAAAATCTGCCATCATTGGCGGAACCATGTGCCCGAGCTATATGGCCACGCGTGAAGAGCAGAATACTACCCGCGCAAGGGCAAATATCCTGCGCGAATTTCTCACACACACTGATAATGAGAACCCCTTTGACCATCAGGAGATCTATGAGGTCATGGATCTTTGTTTATCCTGCAAGGCCTGTAAATCAGAATGTCCATCCAGCGTCGACATCACCAAATACAAAGCAGAGTTCCTGCAGCATTACTACGATGCCAACGGCATACCACTACGTACCAGGCTGATCGCACACATCGGGCAAGTGAATAAACTTGGCGCCATGATACCGGGAGCCTTTAACTTCATGGTAAAGAACCAGGTCATTTCAGGACTTTTGAAAAAGATGCTTGGTTTTGCGCCTGAACGCAGCATACCCTTGCTCTATCGGACTACACTGCGAAGATGGGCAAAAGGACACAGGACACAAGACACAGGACAAAGGACACAGGTTTTTCTTTTTGCTGATGAGTTTACGAATTACAATGATGCCGAAACAGGCATTACTGCCATAAAGCTGTTGCAGGCATTGGGATACGAAGTCATCATACCGAAACATAAATTCAGTGGACGGACTTTTCTATCTAAGGGCCTGGTACGAAGAGCAGCGAGGCTGGCAAAGCAAAATGTGTATCTGCTATCCGGTATCATCAATGAAAAAACACCCTTGATTGGCATTGAACCATCCGGGATTCTTACTTTCAGAGATGAATACCCGGAACTGGTTGGTGAGGAATTGAAATCTACAGCACTGGAATTATCGAAGCACTGCTTTACCATCGATGAGTTTATCGCCTCAGAATTTCTGAAAGGATCAATCAGCACTGATCAGTTTACCGACGATGAGCAGGAGATCATTTTGCACGGGCATTGTTACCAGAAAGCCCTTGCTTCTGTACAGCCTACCATCGAAATGCTTGGCATCCCTGCTAATTACAATGTTGAAGAGATCAAGTCGGGCTGTTGTGGCATGGCTGGGTCCTTTGGTTATGAGAAGGAGCATTATGAGCTTTCGATGCAGGTCGGTGAGATGGTTTTATTTCCTGCAGTGAGGAAGGCAAAGGATGATGTGATCATTGCCGCACCCGGTACCAGTTGCAGGCATCAGATAAAGGACGGAAGCGGAAAAAAGGCGTACCATCCGGTGGAGATACTATTTCGGGCCCTGCCTTAGGGATCAGAGCCTGGCTTATCACACTTCCACCACCATCCCGTCATCAGCCAGGATGGTATCTTGAAATACCTCCTTTGCTTCTTCAAGCATGCCCTCAAGGTCTCTGTACCTTGCTGAATAATGGCCTATCAGTAGTTTCTTCGCTTCCGCTTTCAAGGCTATCCTGGCAGCCTGCTTTGCCGTAGAATGGAATTTAGCCTCCGCATCGGCGGCCCTGTCCTCCATAAAAGTAGCCTCATGGTATAAGAGGTCGACGTCTTTGATCAGGGGAATGATTTCTTCATCATATGCAGTATCAGTACAGTAGGCATAGGCCCTGGCCGCTTGTGGTGGTATGGTGATATCCTGGTATTTATGAACAACTCCTTCCTGGTCAACATAATCGTTTCCATCTTTGATACGACGATAATCGGCATGGCTCAACTCCTTCCCTTCCAGAAAATCCTTGCGGATATTCGCTTTTGACTGCTTTTCCCTGATCAGGAAGCCACAGGTCGGAAAATTGTGTTTCATGGGGATCGTTTGGACAGTAACTGACTTATTATCAAGGATTATCTCCGGCTTTTCGGTGTCGAGAGCATGAAATGTGAGGGGGTATCGCAGTATGGTCTGGGATGATTCGAGGTGTAATTGAATGATCTTTTCAAGTGCTGGAGGTGCGTATAAGTGCAATTCAGCTTCGCGACCCAGCAAATGCAGTGTGGTGATCAACCCCATGAGGCCAAAGTAATGGTCGCCATGCAGATGGGAGATAAAGATATGCTCAATCCGCTGAATACGGACATGGTTTCTCCTGAGCTGAACCTGGGTCCCCTCGGCACAGTCAAAAAGAAAAAGTTTTTCATGCACATTGATCAGGTGTGCACTTGGGTTTCTGTGCGTCAAGGGTATGGCAGCACCACTGCCAAGTATGGTCACGGAAAAGTTCATATGATGCAAGATAAAAAAAAAGGGTGACCCTGCAAAGCATGGCCACCCTTATAACATATTGAAATATACTATTCTTTCTCTTTCTTGTCTGCCTTAGCTTCAGTGTCAGCAGGTTTTTCTGCCTCATCCTTCTTAGCTTTAGCTGCAGCGGGCTTTTTCTCGTCCGCCTTAGCTTTAGCAGCAGTGGTCTTTTTCTCATCCACCTTAGCTTCGGGCTTATCCTCATCCACCTTAGCTTTAGCGGCGGCAGGCTTTTTCTCATCTGCCTTAGCCTCAGCGGCGGCAGGCTTTTCCTCATCTGCTTTAGCCTTAGCGACAGCGGGCTTTTTAGCCTTTGGTGCAGGCTTATCTTTCTTTTCTGCCTGTTCCATTTCAGCCTTCAGCTGAGCAAGTCCGTCAAGGTCGCCAAGCGTGGTCTTCTCAATGTTATCCTGGATCTTTTTCACAGACTTCCTTGTTGAGCGATGTGCCTGTTTGCCTTTTGCACCTTCACGTGGTTTATCTGAATCAGATTTTTCCTGGTATGTGCGTGTGTGCGACAGAATGATCTTCTTGCTTTCTTTGGAGAATTCAATCACCATAAAATCCAGTGTTTCATCTGCCCCGACAGGAGAACCATCTTCTTTTCCGAGATGCCTGTTTGGAACAAAGCCTTCAACACCATAAGGAAGAGAGACAACAGCTCCCTTTTCATTTTTACTGATGATGGTTGCATTATGTACAGATCCGACGGTGAAGACACCTTCGAAAACGTCCCATGGATTTTCTTCCAGTTGCTTATGTCCGAGGCTCAGACGCCTGTTATCGACATCAACATCAAGCACAACCACTTCTATATCTTCACCGATCTTGGTAAATTCAGCCGGATGCTTGATCTTTTTCGACCATGAAAGGTCAGAGATATGAATTAATCCATCAACACCTTCTTCAAGTTCAACAAAAATACCAAAGTTGGTAAAGTTCCTCACAACAGCGGTATGTTTAGAATCTTTCGGATACTTGGTCATAATGCCTTCCCATGGATCAGGGATAAGTTGCTTCATGCCCAGCGACATCTTACGTTCTTCCCTGTCGAGGGTAAGGATAACAGCTTCCAGTTCATCACCCACTTTAAGAAAGTCCTGTGCGGTACGCAGATGCTGCGACCACGACATTTCTGAAACGTGAATAAGTCCTTCAACGCCTGGAGCAATTTCTATGAATGCACCATAGTCGGCAATCACAACAACTTTTCCTTTCACCTTATCAGTTATTTTCAGGTTCTCATCAAGAGCATCCCACGGATGTGGTGTAAGCTGTTTCAGGCCGAGAGCAATACGTTTCTTCTCATCATCGAAATCAAGGATAACCACTTTGATCTTTTCATCAAGGGTAACGATTTCTTCAGGATGGTTGATCCTGCCCCAGGAAAGGTCAGTAATATGGACCAGGCCATCAACACCACCCAGGTCAATAAATACACCATAAGATGTGATATTCTTCACTGTACCTTCCAGCACCTGTCCTTTTTCCAGTTTAGACATGATCTCCGCTTTTTGCTGTTCAAGCTCGGCTTCGATCAGTGCTTTATGGGAAACAACAACGTTCTTATACTCATGGTTGATCTTAACCACTTTGAATTCCATGGTCTTATCAACAAAGACATCATAGTCACGAATTGGTTTCACATCAATCTGTGAACCCGGGAGGAATGCCTCAATACCAAACACATCAACGATGAGTCCGCCCTTGGTTCTGCATTTAACATAACCATTGATGATCTCATCCTTTTCAAAAGCATCATTGATCCTGTCCCATGATTTCAGTATCCTGGCTTTCTTATGAGAAAGGAGCAGTTGTCCTGAAGGGTCTTCCTGATTTTCAACGTAAACTTCTATAGTATCACCTATCTTCAGGTCAGGGTTGTATCTAAACTCATTCAGTGGAATAACACCATCAGATTTAAACCCAATATTTACAACAACTTCACGGTTGTTTTTTGCTACAACGGTACCGTCGATCACTTCATGCTCGACGATTGAACTCATTGTTTTATTGTAGATATCCTCAAGGTCGGCTCTTTCCTTATTGGTGTAGGCATCCGCTTTCTTTCCAGTGGCACTCCAGTCAAAATCATCATCAGCTTTATCAGATGCAGCATCGGTTTTTTTAACAGCTGTTTTCTTGCTTGCTGTTGTTTCTTTCACCTCAGCTTCTTCCTCTTCAGTTGCTGCCGGGGCAGCTTCTTCTACCACTTCCGAAACTGTTTCTTCAACTTTTTCTGCTACAGTTTCTTCTACAATTTTTTCATCCTTTGGCTCTTCAGCTTTTGGTTCTTCCTTCACTTCTTCAGCCACCGGTTCTGCAAGCTCTTCTTTGCTTTCCTCTTTAGCTTCTTCTTTTGGCTCTTCAATTTTAGTTTCTTCCACTTTGGCTTCTTCTTTCACTTCTTCTTTTACCTCTGCAGTAGCCTCAGCTTCCTCAACGATGGTTTCCTGTCCTTTAACTTCTTCGTTAGCAGGAACTTCCTCATTGACTTTTTCTTTTTTATCAGTCATTTTATATTCATTGTATCCGCCCTTTCCCTGTACCTGGTGGTTTCGGATTGGTTAAACATTTATAGAACAACTTGTGGCACAGAAGGATAATTATAATCCCCAGGCTGTTCAAAACGGGCTGCAAAATTACATATATTTTTTGAAAATAAAAATAGTTATGAATTGATTTATGGTTACATGGTTAAATGGTTAAATGGTTACATGGTTAAATGGTTACATGGTTACATGGTTACATGGTTAAATGGTTAAATGGTTAAATGGTTACATGGTTAAATGGTTACATTG